>JAKASK010000011.1 GCA_021819105.1 archaeon | reverse complement strand
GCGGCTGCGGCCCCCGGACCTTCACGCCGGTCTTGTCTGCTATCTCCCTGATGTCGTTCGCCACCTTCTCCAGCTCAGGTAGGTTCGTGCTCGTGAGTTTGATTCTGGCGAACTGGGCCATTTTCTTTCATCGGCGCCTGAGAAGTCTATTTAGATGTTGCCCGGACTCTTCGTCTCACCGGCGCAGCTGTCCGAAAGCCGCCCTGGTGGATTCGACTCCCGCCAGCACTTCTTCCCTGCTGTAGACGTGGGGGTTGAGCTCCAGGCAGACGAGCGTGTCGCTCTTCGCCAGCCTTCTCATGAACTCGTTCAGGGGAGCGTTCCCGCGCCCTGGGATCAGGTGGTCGTCTAAGGTCCCGGAGTTGTCGCTCAGATGGACCTCCGCGAGCTTCGGACCGAGGCGGTCCAACATCCTCATCGGGTCAATGCCGCTCGCATGGGCGTGCCCCGTGTCCACGGTGCCCCGCGCTCCCTCCAGCCTCCCAAGGAGGTCTTCGAGGGACTCCGGGGTGCTCCCCAGCGGGTAGTGGTACCTGCCGGCGCTCTTCGTCTGGTTCTCGACGTTCACAGTCAGCCTCCCGCCTGCTGCGGTCAGCATCTCCTGAATGGTGCCCGCCGCCGCCGCGGCGGACCCCGCGACGAGCTTCTCGTTGTGGACGCTGCCGGGGTGGACGGTCACCATTGAAGCTCCGAGGCTGGCGCTGAACTCGACGAACGCGACCAGCGCCTTCGCTATCGCCGCCCTGACTCCCGCGTCGGGGGCGGCGGGGTTGAGGTCGGTGAACGGCGCATGGACGGTGACGGTCATGCCGTAGGGAGAGAGCGCGTCCCACAGCAGCTTCTTGTCCGCCCACCCCGGATACGCGTGTGGGAGTTCTCCCCAAAGCTCGACGTATTCGATTCCCGCGTCTCCTATCACCTTCACCGCCGAGTAGACGTCCATGCCGAGCAGTGACCAAGTGCTTACGCCGAGCTTCAATCCTCACCGACCCCAATCCAGGCGGGGCTTCAGGAAGTTGGAGAGCTCTGAGCTGCCCGCAACCTCTTGACCAGCTCCTTCAGCATCGGCAGAGCCACCTCGGGGTGTGCCTGCACGAGCCCTGCGAACGACCAGGAGGGGAGGACCCAACACCTTGTGGGCGCTACCGCGACCACGTCGGCCGACCTGGGCTGCCCATCGATGACCGACATCTCGCCGAAGAACTGCCCCTTCTCCAGGGTCGCGAGGACCTTCGCCCCCTTCCGGACCTCAACCTTCCCGTCGAGCACGAGATAGAAGCCGACCCCCGTGCCGCTCTCGCCTACGGCCATGTCGCCGGCCTTGAATGCGATCTCCTTCCCTTCGCTCACCACGGCCTTCCGGGTCTTCTCGGTGAGGCCGCCGAAGAAGGGGACGTCGGCGATCAGCGCCACTGTGTCCGAAGGGCCAGCCATCAGAGATTCATGACCCTTCTGCCGATTTAAACCCACCGACCGTTACTGGCGCGCTGGTCTATCTGAAGGCAGCCCTTCTTCGCAGGTAGGCGCGCCAGACGACTCCATCCAGGCCCACTCCGACGACAAGGACGACCGCAAGCAGGTAGAGCAGGACGGGGGGGCTCCCCGAGCCCAGGTCGAGCCTGGCGTCGGCCGTCGTCCCCTGCTCCACCTGGACGACCTCGCTTACGCTCCGCCCTGCCAGGGACAGTGTGAAGTTGTACTCTCCCGGGGGGAGCACAATGCTGGCGGTCCCGTTCGCGTCGGTCCTGAGCGCCGCCGGGGGTGACCCAGCCGGGGCAACCAACACCGTCGCGTTGGAGGCGGAGGAACCGCCGGAAACTGCGGAGACGTTCACTTCCCCGAATGGGACCTGCAGGCTGCCGATCCAGAACGCTTCGGGGATGTCGACGTGGAACGTCTCCGTTGTCACGTTCTCGAACGAAAGCCTGACTTCGAATGACAAGGGGAACGAGCTCGCCATCAGGTAAACGCTGCCGTTGTATGCGTCCCAGGCCGTTGTCACAGTCCCTTCGACGCTGACCCCCACCTTCGAGAGCTGAGACGCCTGCGAAGAATTGCCAAGGTCTACCCGGGCCTCGGCAGCTTCGACGTTCGACACCCCGAACGACTCCACGCCGCCGACGTCGTACATCATTATGAGCCGCCTTGGCCAGGTGGCGGCAGAGCCGTTGAGCTTCGCGTCCAGCTGGAAGCTCCCAGACGTCACCTGTGCGAGGTCCGAGCAGCCCGCGAGAGATATCCAGGCGGTCCCGTTCCTCAGGTAGGGCGTGTCGAACGAGGCCAGGCCCGATGGGGTCCTCACGAAGGTCCTCAGGTCGTACCTCCCGTCTCGGAAGACCAGGGCGCCAGCGAGCGGCGCGCTGACCGCCGTGGGGCTGACCCCCAGGTTGAAGACCTGCGTACTGGCCGCCTGCACCTCGGCGGAGATCAGCGCCGTCCCGTTGAGGACTGCGCGGGGGGTGTACAGCTCGAACCAGATTGGAGTCGGGGAAGTGACAGAAGGCGCGAGGGCTGCGACCGAGCTGTCATTCAGAGACACCTCCAGGCTCCCTCCGACCGAAGGCGGCAGCTGGAGGGTGGAGGAGGGCCCCTCCTGCGCCCCCATGAGGCACGCCTGGATCCCGTAGGCAGGCGTGGCAGGGAGCGAGTACCGCAGCGCAAGGGAATCCCTCGCGAGGCCTGCTCCGCTGAGGGTGGGGGTCAGGGGGTATGAGCCGCTCACGACGGCCAGCCTTACCTGGTCCACGGCCTGTCCCGTGTATACGTCCAGCGTCCAGTTTCCTGCTGGGTCTGACTGAGAGAAGGTGTAGACGTTCACGAGCTGGCCGGGGGGGAGGTTGACGAATTGCGAAGCCGCGCCCGAGGGAGAAATCAGGATGAGCGTGAGAGACGTGGCGCTCTCATAGGACTGAGCCCACAGGGCGTCACCCTGAGACATCACGGGGGACCCCGAAGTGAGGGGGACGATGCTCTGGGGGCCATACCCCAGGCCGATGTCTGGGATGCTGGTTCCCGGAGGCTGCGAAAATGCCGCCTGCGATGCGAGCAGCAGGGCCGTGAAGAAGAGAACGACGACGAGCCTACGATCCATATCCCAGCACCCATGAAACCGCAACTATCGCAAGCGCAGGCGGGACGAAGCGGTAGGTCGGTGCGACGGCGACCAGCTGCGGCCCGGCGACCGCCCAGGCGGCCGTGACGGCCGTAGCGACCACCGCTGCAAGGACGTACTTCGGCCCGTAGGCGAGGGTACCGCCGCTGCGCATCGTGGCATAGAGGAGGAGCAGCACGTACAGGGCCGCGAAGTCAAAGTAGATGGGAGCCGTCACCGAGATGGCTCCATAGCCCGTGGCAGCGCTCCGGATGATCGTGTCGATGCTTCCGCCCGGCGCACCTGCAGCGACCGCGGAGTTAACGAAGAGTAGCCCGGCCTCTGAGCTCACCATGGCCAAGGGGATGACCTTTGCCAGCCCCTCCGAGCGGAACATCGAACGCCCGATCCTGAATGCCGTGAACGCCAGCCCCCCCGTGGACGCCCCGATCACCCAGCCGATGACCAGCTGGCTGACGAAGGCGGGAGCGTAGGCGAACCCGAAGAGCGCATAGGCGATGGCGACGAAGGGGAGGAGGAGCAGTTCTGCCCCATAGATGTCGAGGACCACCGCCACGCCCGCGGCCCTGAGTCGACCAAAAGCGAACATCGCTCCGGTCTTCACCACGCCGACCCCGATGACCAGGAGCTCGATCCAGGTCGCCTGCGAGAAGACCCCAGACGCCGCCAGGGTCCAGACGTAGTCCAGGTCGATGGCTAGCAGCGCCAGGGTCACCAGCGCGGGCATCATGGCGTCCCTCCATCTCACTTCGAGAGCACCTCAGCTACAAGCCCGCTGATGTCCTCCTTGCCTGTGAAGAAGGCGGCGTTGGTCCCAGCCACGGGGTTCCTCTTCCCCCAGGCGAGAATGACCGTGGGCTTCTCCAGGACGAGTCCCATGGTTCGCGGGTTCCTCGTTTCGGCCTGGCCCACCAAGATGATGCTCGCGTCGTCGGGCGTCTCGCGGGCCCGCTCCTTTGCCACCTCCTGGTTCCACAGCCACATGACCATGTTCGCGAGGGTGGCTGGGTCCTTGGCTTCGATCGACCTGGCGTCCCCGTCGAGGCTGTGTATCAGCCTGAATGTGGTGCCGCCGAGCACGACCTGCAGCCCGATCCTGGCGACGGCCTCGGAGACCAGGTCCATCCAGATGGGGGTCCCCCTTTCGTTCATGTCCTCCTTCTCGATGAAGTAGACGGTGAGCTCTCCTGGGTTGTTCGCCTCCCCGACTCTCACGTACAGCTTGTCGCTCGGGAACTTCGCTTCGCGCTTCCACATTATGTCCTTCGAGCTTGACGAGGTGCTGTACACCTCGGCGGAGTAGAACTCCTGGCCGAACCCGCTCCTCCCCGCGGGGAGGTCTCCGAGCATGGCCGCGGTCACCATCAGAGGCTCATGACCTGCGAGAAGAAAACTGGGGAGAAATTCGAAAGAGACGTCCAGCCTGTGGTCTTCGCTGCGGACGAAGAGCCCCAGGGGGTCACCTACCCCCACCTTGACCTCCAGCCCCCTGAAGACCCCTGCGAACCTGGACCCGGCGGTCAGCGTGAACTCAGGCGCCTCCCCGGCGAGGCTGGCCTCCATCCCCTTGGGGACCTGCACGAGCTCGAGTGCGGCCGATGTCCTGCCGACCCTCTCCCCTGACTTCAGCCCCACCGAGATCAATCCGCCCTTGAACGCCCTCCCCTTCGTCCTGTCTGGGGTCAGAGCGAGCGCGTGCTTCGGCACCGCAGCCACCGTGACCAGGGCGACGAGCACGACGACCGAGAGCGACATGCCCAAGGCCATTCCCCACCCGAAGTCGGACACCCCTCCGATTAGGGAGGCGAGGGCTGTAGCGACCAGGAAGTCCCTTCCGTGCTTGGTTGGCCTTATCGTGGTGGCTTCACTTTGGCAAATATCTCGCGGACTACCTGTTCGGGGTCGTTCGCCTTGCCCGTAAGTACCGCAGACTGGTCGAGCTTCACCCTGTGACCCAGTACCTCTACCGACACCCGCTTGATGTCGTCGGGGGTGACGTAGCCCCTCCCGTCCAGGTAGGCGATGGCCCTGGCGCAGTGCGACAGGTGGACCATGGCCCTGGGGCTCGCCCCCAGGCTCAGCCTGGTCTCTCCCCTGCTCTCCTTGGCGATCGTCGCAAGATAGTCGATTATCTCAGGGGACACCTGGACCTTCGTCACCTGTTCCATTATCTTCGACAGCTCCTCAGCGCTCACCACCTCTTGGATCTTCTCGGTGTCCATGTCTTCGAGGTTCCTCCTGAGCAGCGCGACCTCAGTCGCCTGGTCGGGGTAGCCCATGTTGACTCTCATCAGGAACCTGTCCAGCTGGTTCTCAGGGAGGGGGTAGACTCCGTGGAACTCCTGAGGGTTCTGGGTGGCGATGACCATGAACGGCTTGGGAAGGGCTTCCGTGTGCCCCTCCACGGTGACCTGGAACTCCTGCATCGCCTCGAGAAGTGCGCTCTGGACCTTGGGAGGCGCCCTGTTGATCTCGTCAGCCAACAGCAAATTGGTGAAGACGGGGCCCTTCCTGAAGTCGAACTCCCGGTCCTTCATGTTGAATACGAACCCGCCGACCATGTCCATGGGGAGCATGTCCGGGGTGAACTGTATCCTCTTGAACTCCACCCCCATGCAGCGGGCGAAGGACCTCGCGAGCACCGTCTTCGAGACTCCGGGGACCCCTTCGAGGAGGACGTGACCCCGGGCAAGGAGTGCGACGAGAAGGAGCTCGGCCTCCCTTTCCCTGCCAATGACGACGGTCCTAATCTGCTCTTGTACCCTTTCCCTTAGCTCCATTTCCAATCACACGTTTCTGAATCACGTGGGCGAGGGCGACCACGTCGTCCTTCCCGGCAACGGTTGCCGGGCTCCCTCCGTACCTGTACGCCTCGTAGGCTGACAGCGCGCCGTCCACCTTCACCCAGTCGGCCTTCACCCTTGCCTCCTTAAGCTGCTCGAACGCCTCCTCCCAGGTGCTCCCTGCGGGGAGCCAAGGCATGCTCACCATGAGGCTGCGCTCCAGGACCTGGAACGCCTCGGGGAGCGTGGCGACGCTTTTCGGCTTGAGGGCGACCAGGGCCAGGGCGCCGGCGGCCCCGGCCGCGAGGACGGCAGCGTCGGCCAGCGCCAGCAGGATCTCAGGCAGCAGAGTAGCTCACCGTCGAATTCAGCCTGTACTGGAGGAGGGTCAGGCCGTAGGTGGGGATGCTGGAGAGGGGCTCGAGGGGCGTCAGGACTACCGTCGTTCCTACAGGGGAACTGTAGGACCCGGCCACCCTCACAGCCGCCTGGAACTGCAGGATCCCTAGGACCGGCGCCTGACCCTGGACAACGATGTTGTTCCAGGCAAGCTGCGCGAAGGCGTCCGTCGTGTAGGAGACCGTGCTCGGGACCACCACGAAGATGGTGCCTGTCTGCTCAACCCCTTCGATGGTGTCCTGGTTGACCACCGCGACAGAATCCACCGCGCCCCGGGCTGGGACCACCGTCACGCTCAGCAATGTGATGGTCTCCTGCTCGAATCGAAGGCTCCCGTTGTAGTCGATGTTCGGTCCGGTTCCCACCACAGAATAGTTCCCCGGAGGGAGGACGAGCTCGCCAACACCAGTTGAATTGGTCGTGATCTGGTTGAGCAGGGGCCTGCCCTGGAAGAACCTCGGAAGTCCCAGGACCACGAATCTGGCGGCCGGGATCGGCTGCAGGACGGAAGTCGGTAACCCGGGGTTGGTGTTCGCTTCCTCGATCTGTGCCTTGACCTCGAAGTAGGAGGCGTTCACGACTGGCGCCTGGGTGGTCTGGCTCTTGGCTCCGCCCCCCGAGAACTGGCCCCCGAGCCCCCCGCCCCCTGCCAGGACGAGGCCCAACCCCGCAGTCAGGGCCACCAGGACAACCATTAGAGCGGCGGTCACCATTTGGCGCTCCAAGAACCTACGGCCCCAGGTGGGGAGTTGTGCTAAAAGTATTGTTAGCATGCGAGCGCGGCGGCCGCTTCCCCAGGGCCTAGCCGATGGGGAATGCCCACTTCTTCCCCTTCGAGTACTCCAGTACCTGAATGCTCTTGGTCTCGTAGTAGTGGTCGAGGCCCTCGATGCCGAGCTCCCTCCCGAATCCGCTCTGCTTGAACCCGCCGAAGGGGACCTCTGCCCTCGCGATGGGGGGCGAGTTGACCCATGTGGTCC
>JAKASK010000002.1 GCA_021819105.1 archaeon | reverse complement strand
AACTCCTGAGCCTCTGACATAATCTGGGGCTGCCCTTCGCCCTTCGGATATAAGGTTTGAACGCTCTCATGTTGAAAACTGGGGGTTTCTTCCCGCATCGATTTTGTTATTTCATCTCCAAAACTTTTTAACCCGAACTAAATCCCGACCTCGAAACGCGACGTCTCATGAGAGCTTGTTTGGCAATGGTCGGTGGAGCGATTGGTTGAGGTAAAGGTGCTGCAGGACAGCGGCAACGCCGTCTCCCTCCAGCTGGAGGGGATAGACCGGTCCTATGCGAACGCAGTGCGCAGGTTCTGCATCGCCGAGGTCCCCTGCATGGCCATCGACGACGTCGTCATACTCGAGAACTCTTCGGTGCTCTATGACGAGATACTGGCCCACAGGCTAGGGATGGTCCCCATCAAGACCGACCTCGAGAGATACAACCTTCCCGACGAGTGCGACTGCGGCAACCCTCTCGGGTGCCACAAGTGCAGGGTCCTCTTCGTCCTCGACGCAAAGGGGAGGGACAAGGTGTCGACAGTCAATTCCGGTGATCTGGTCTCCGAGGACAGGGACGTCCGCCCTGTGAGCGAGTCGATCCCCCTGGTCAAGCTTGCGACGGGGCAGTCGGTGAAGCTCGAGGCGTACGCTCGCCTGGGCAGGGGGAAGGAGCACGCGAAGTGGCAGCCGTGCACCGTGGCGACCCTCGCCGACGGGAAGAAGGATGGGACGTTCCTGCTGACCGTCGAGTCTGCGGGAGGGCTCCCGGCAAAGGAGATCGTCCTGAAGGCGATCGAGCTCCTGGAGAAGAAGCTCAAGGAGATCCAGGCCGCCGTGGGCGGTGCCTCATGACCGCCTCAAACCCGCTCCTCAGGCGCGCAGCGGTGATGCTGGAGAGGGCTTCGAAGAAGCAAGGGGCCCCGATATGGGACGAGGCTTCAAGGCTCCTCTCGGCCGAGTCAAGAAACCGGGTAGAGGTCAACGTCGGTAGGATGTCAAGGATCGCAGAGAGCGGCCGGGCTCTGTTCGTGCCGGGGAAGGTGCTGGGGACGGGGGTCATGGACAAGAAGATTGTAGTTGGTGCGTACTCGTTCTCCGCGTCGGCGAAGTCCAAGGTGGAGTCTGCCGGAGGGTCGGCGCTTTCGATTGAACAGTTCCTGAAGAAGTACCCCGACGGGAGCGGTGTGCAGCTTGTCAAGTAACGAAACAGTCTACGTCGACGCCTCCAACCAGATCGCCGGCAGGCTGTCGTCCAAGGTCGCCAAACTGCTGCTCACCGGGAAGAGGGTGATAGTGGTCAACGCAGAGAAGTCTTTGATCTCGGGCTCGAGGACTTCGGTGGTCACCCAGTGGAAGGAGAGGCTCGAGCTCGCGAGCAAGGTCAACCCCATCTACGGTCCCATCCACCCGAGGCGCCCGGACAACATCCTCAGGCGCATGGTGAGGGGGATGGTCCCGAGGAAGAAACCCAAGGGGGCCGCTGCGATGAAGCGGCTCAGGGTCTACATCGGGGTGCCGTCCGGGGTGGACGCCGCGAAGTTCGAGAAGTTCGACGACGCCGCGGCCTCCAGGCCGATCCCTGTCTATGTTACCATGGGTGACCTGTCGAAGAGTCTGGGGTGGAACGAGTAGACATGCCTAGCCCGACCCCGAGGGTGCCTGCGAAGAAGGGACCGAAGCTCTACTCAGGCGCAAGGAAGACGGCGAGGGCCACCGCGGCCATCTCGGCCGGGGCCGGCAGGATAAGGGTCAACGGGACTCCTGTCGAGCTCTGGGAGCCGGAGCCGGCGAGGCTCCATCTGCTCGGCCCGGTGCTCGTCGTCGGGGAGCTGCGCGAGAAGTACGACCTGGACGTCAGCGTGGCCGGCGGCGGTTTCATGGGCCAGGCCGACGCCGCAGCGATGGCGATCGCGAGGGCCTACGTCGACCAGGTGAGGGGGAGCGAGATCAGGGAAAGGCTGAATGCATACAATAAATACCTGCTCTCGGGCGACCCGCGACAAGCTGAGCCCAAGAAATTCGGCGGTCCCGGCGCAAGACGGAAGAGACAAAAGAGCTACAGATAGACCATGATGATACCAATACGCTGCTTCACTTGCGGCAACCTCATCGGCGACAAGTTCGCCCCGTTCCAGGCGAGGGTGAAGGCCGGGGAGGACCCGGGGAAGGTGCTGGACGACCTGGGGCTCAAGAGGTACTGCTGCCGCAGGATGCTGATATCTTCGGTGGACGTGATCGACCAGGTTCTGCCCTTCTACAGCAGGAAGGCAGAGCTCTAGGCAGAGGGAGCGCGCCATGTCAGAGTTCGACGACGATGACGCCGGTTCGGCGGACAAGATGGTCGCCCCCGGGTTCTCGGAGAAGGCCCTGCTGGCCACCGGGATCCGCATCGGCACCCAGGTCCGCACCAAGACCATGGAGCAGTTCACCGCCCGGCCGCGCCCCGACGGCCTCCACATGATCGACTACGCCAAGACCCTCCAGAGGATCGATATCGCCGGCAAGTTCATCGCCGCCACCGGCGCCAAGAACACCGTGGTGTACACGAGCAGGGAGCACGGCGCGATGGCGATCGAGAAGTTCTGCGAGCTCACCGGGGCCATGCAAAGGATCGGAAGGTTCATGCCCGGGACCTTCACCAACCCGCTTTATCCCGGACACCTGGACGCCGAGCTGGTACTGGTTGCCGACCCCATATCTGACATGCAGGCGATGGTGGAGGCAGGGAAGCTCGGGGTGCCCGTCATCGCTGTCTGCGACACCGACAACGTGACCGACGACATCGACCTCGTCATCCCAGGGAACAACAGGGGGAGGAAGGCAATCGCAGCGATATTCTGGCTCCTGGCCAGGGCCACCCTGGTCCACGCCGGACAGCTGACCGACGACCAGCCGATGAAGTACACCATCGAAGACTTCGAGACGAAGGCAGAAGAGGAGCCTCGCCCCGAAGGCGCCGAGGAACACATATCAGAAAGGCGCGAGTAGCGCCCTTCGTGCCCCTGAGGAAGCCTGCCGTAGCCGGTCAGTTCTATCCTTCGGACGGGGCCGAGCTGTCGGCGCTCATAGACAGCTGCTACACCCACAGCCTCGGGCCAGGAAAGCCGCCCCCAGCTCCTCCCTCCAAGGCCGTCGCCGTCGCCGTGGTCGCCCCCCACGCGGGTTACGTCTACTCCGGCCCGGTCGCGGCCCACTCCTATTTGCACGTCTCCTCGATGCGTGACCCGGACCTCATAGTCGTAGTCGCCCCGAACCACTACGGCATCGGCAGCGGGGTGTCCACCTTCTCTGAGGGGGAGTGGGAGACCCCTTTGGGGAGGATGCGGGTGGACCAGGGGGCTTCCAGGCGGCTCACCGAGCTGTGCGACGCGGTTACCGTTGACCCGGCCGCCCACAGGCTGGAGCATTCGCTGGAGGTCCAGCTTCCTTTCCTCCAGAAGATCTACGGCGACTCCGTCCCGTTCCTCCCGGTCTCCCTGCTCTTCCAGGACATCGACACGTCCAGGGTGCTCGCCTCCGCGCTGGCAAGGGTCGTCAGGGAGAGGAAGGCGGTCTTGGTCGCATCTTCTGACCTTACGCACTACGAACCCGCCGCCGTCGCCAGGGAGAAGGACACGGCCCTCCTGCAGCAGGTCGTCGGGATGGACGTGGAGGGGTTCTATTCGACCCTGGAGAGGCTGGGGGTCACGGCCTGCGGCTACGGCGCCATCGCCACGGTGATGCAGACGGCGTCGGCGCTGGGCCTGAAGAAGGCCGAGCTCATGAAGTACGCTTCGAGCGGGGAGACTTCAGGAGACAACCTTCAAGTCGTGGGCTACGGCGCCCTCAGATTCGTATAACATGGAGGCAGTAGCCGAGGCTCCCTCGAAGGTCATCATCACCGGGGAGCACTTCGTGGTCCACGGAGCGTGGGCCCTCGCCGCCGCACTCCCCAGGAAGGTGAGGGTGAAGGTCAGCCAGGCACGCAAGCTTGCGGTCAGGTCCGACAGGTACGGCGCCGCGGCGCCAGACCTCGCCCCGGTCCGCCGGATCGTGGAAGGGGTGAGGAAGGAGTTCTCCGTTGGCGACTCGGTGGAAGTCACGATATCTTCCCAGGTCCCCGAGGGCGCGGGGCTGGGGTCGTCAGCTTCGACAATGGTCGCCGTCGCATCCGCCCTGTCGAAGTTCCACTCCCTCGGCCTGAAGGTCGACGACATCGTGCGCCTTTCGATGCTCGGCGAGCAGGACGTACACGGCAGGCCCTCCGGGATCGACCCTACCATATGCGCCTACGGCGGCGTCATACTCTTCAAGCCGGGCTCAAGGCCGAGGAGGGTCCGTCTGAGCCGCCCGATGACGGTCATAGTGTCCTATTCGGGGGTCAAGCGCGCCACGAAGGGACAGATCGGCAGGGTCTCCCAGGTCAAGGAAAGGTACCCCGGGCTCTTCTCAGGGCTCGCGGGCGCGGTCAGCGAACTCAGCTTGGACGCGAGCCGGCGCCTCGCCGGCGGGGACCTGGAGGGGCTCGGAGGCCTGCTGGCCCTGGACCACGCCGCCCTCGACTCCCTGGGGGTCTCGAACGAGACCCTGGACTCCATCGTCGACCTCATGGGCTCGCTCGGGTGCTACGGCGCGAAGCTGACCGGCGCCGGAGGGGGCGGGAGCGTCCTTGGAGTGGCTCCAGAGGCAAAGGAAAAAAGCATTGTTTCGGGCCTGTCCGCGCGAGGGTTCGAGACGTTCGCAGCGAGAATACCGGTCGAGGGAGTGAAAAGCTGGCTAGAGCGGTAGTCGCCAAGCTCGGCGGCTCTGTCATCACCGACAAGTCCAAGCCTTTCTCCTACCGCCCAGACGTGGTCTCGGCGCTCTCCGAGGAAATAGCTTCGTCAGACCAGAAGGTCGTAGTTGTGCACGGCGGAGGGTCCTTCGGCCACGTGGTGGCGAAGCAGCACGGCATCAGCTCGGAAGCGGGGGCAGCCCCTGCGGCCGGGGTGGCGCAGACCAGAGGCGCCATGTACGAGCTCAACAGGCTGGTCTGCAAGACAATGATGGAGTTCAAGCTGAGCCCATACCCCTTCTCCCCCTTCGATGCGGTGAGCAGGGCAGGGGGTGCGGCCGTGTCCTCGTGGCTCAAGGGGCTCCTCAAGGAGGGGCTCACCCCGGTCACCTTCGGGGACGTGGGGCTAGCGCCAGGCGGGTTCAAGGTGATCTCAGGGGACGTGATAGTCCAGGAGCTCGCGAAGATCATGGAGCCGGAGCGGTGCGTGTTCGCCCTCGACGTGGACGGGGTCTACGAGGAGAACACAAGGGTCATCATCCCCGAGCTCACCCCTTCCAAGGTCAAGCGTATGAGGGTGCAGAACGGGGACGACGCGACCGGCGGCATGAAGCTCAAGCTGGACGCCGCTTCCCGGATCGTGGCCGGGGGGACCAAGGTCTGTTTCGTATCGGGCTACCGGAGGAACGAGTTCTCGAAGGCGCTCAAGGGCCTGGACTTCTACGGGACAGTGGTAAGGTCCTAGGCCGGGCCAGGGAAGAAGGTTCTGGGCATGTCCAACCTCCAGGAGGAGATGAAGCGCGTCAAGGACAGGGTCGACGAAGTCATCCTCGACCAGCTCCTGCCGAAATCGAGCCCCATCAAGGAGGTGGACCTGCTGTACAGGATGATGAGGGACTATCCTGCGCGTCCGGCCAAGGGGATGAGGCCCTTTCTGTGCGTCACGGCCTGCAAGGCCGCCGGCGGGGCCGAGGACGACGCCCTCCTCACCGCTGCCTGCATCGAGCTCTTCCAGAACTGGATCCTCATCCACGACGACATCGAAGACGGCTCTGACCTCAGGAGGGGGTCTCCCGCCCTCCACCGTGCCTACGGGGAGCCCCTCGCGCTGAACGCGGGGGACGCGCTCCACGCGCGCACCTGGGAGGCGCTCCTGAGAAACAAGCCCAGGCTCGGCCTCGAGCGGACCTTCTCGGTCATGGGGGAGTTCTCCAGGATGGTGAACGAGACCACCGAGGGGCAGCACATGGAGCTCGGATGGGTGGCCCACAAGAGATGGGACCTCAAGGAGAAAGACTACTTCGAGATGTGCGAGCGCAAGACTTCCTGGTATACCGTAGCCAGCCCCTGCAGGCTGGGGGCGATCGTCGCCGGGGCCGGGGCGGGCGTCCTCGCCGACCTGAAGGAGTTCGGCACCAGCCTGGGGATTGCCTTTCAGATCCAGGATGACTCCCTCAACCTTATCGGGGACGAGAAGAAGTATGGCAAGGCGAGGTCCGACGACCTGCTCGAGGGGAAGAGGACGCTGATCCTCCTCCGCCTTCTCGCGACCGCGAGCCAGAGCGAGAGGGACAGGGTGATCGGCATCATGAGCAAGGAACGGGCGAAGAAGACCGAATCCGACGTCTCCTACGTCCTCTCGCTGATCGAAAAGCACGACGCGATAGGCTACGCCAGGAAGCGCGCGGCCGAACTCCTGAAGGACGCCCTCAGCACCCTGAAGAGCATAGACTGGAGGGGGGACAGGGAGTCGGCGTCGCTCCTCGCAGCCTACGCAAGGTTCGCAGTAGAGAGAGAATGGTAGCCGGTTCGCTGGAAAAGGAGGTGCTGGACGCCATCGAGAGGGCCGCCCTCATGAACGCGGTCAAGCACGACGGCAAGGCCGAGCTGGGCGCGGTCATCGGCAGGGTCCTCGCGGAGCACCCCGACCTGAAGGCCGAGGCCGGTAAGATATCAAAGGAGTCGTCCGCAGCAGTGAACAGGGTCAACTCCCTCTCGCCCGTGGCGCAGCAGGAGCTCCTCGCGGCGAAGTTCCCCCAGGCTGCCGACGCCCCGCACAAGCAGGGCCGGGTGGGCCTGCCGCCTCTCCCCAACGCCGTCAAGGGGAAGGCCGCGTTCAGGCTCCCCCCTGAGCCTTCGGGGTTCATGACCATCGGGCACGCGATGGCGTTCACCATCAACTACCTGTACAAACAGCAGTACGATGGGGAGCTCTGGCTCCGCTTCGAGGACACGAACCCGAGGAAGGTCCAGCCCCGCTACTATGACAGTTTCCGCCGAGGCATCTCCTGGCTCGGCATCGTGTGCGACCACGAAAAGAACGTCTCCGACGACATGGAGACCATCTACGAGAGCGGCAGGAAGCTCCTCGAGCAGGGGGACGCATACGCCTGCTCCTGCGACGAGGCCAAGGTCAAGCGCCTCCGGTTCGACGGAGTGGCATGCGAGCACCGCAGCTACCCCGCTGAGGTCAACCTCAGGCTCTGGGACGAACTGCTGGCCAAGAAGCACAAGGAGGGATCCTACGTCGTCCGGTTCAAGGGGGACATGCAGAGCCCCAACTACTCGCTGCGGGACACAAACCTGTTCAGGGTCATCGCGCAGCCCCACCCCCTGACCGGCGACAGGTACACCCTGTGGCCGACCTACGACCTGGCAAACGCGGTCGAGGACGAGGTCTGCGGCATCACCCACGTCCTGAGAAGCTCCGAGTTCCGGAACGAGCTCCAGCAGCTCATCAGGGACGCGTTGAAGTTCAGGAGGCTCGAGGTAATCCAGTTCTCCAGGTTCAACTTCAAGGGGACCCCGGTGTCCAAGAGGCTCCTCCGCCCGCTGGTGGAGAACAAGACTGTCTCGGGCTGGGACGACCCGAGGATGCCGACCGTCGACGGGCTGAAGAGGAGAGGGATCACCCCCGAGGCGATCAGGGAGTTCACACTGCAGGTGGGATACACCAAGACCGAGCACGAGTACGACTGGAGCATCCTCCTGTCGGTGAACAGGAAGATCCTCGACCCCGTATCGAAGCGCCTGTTCTTCGTCCCCGACCCGGTCCCGCTGTCGGTCGAAGGAGCGCCGGAGCGGAAGGCCGTCATCCCGTTCCACCCGCAGAGCGACCTCGGGAGCAGGACAATCGACACCGCAGGCGAGTTCTTCGTCTCTTCAGGGGATGTGAGGGGGGTGGCAGAGGGGACCGTGTTCAGGCTGATGGACCTCTACAACGTCGAGCTGACCGCGTCGGGGCCGAACCCAAGGGCGAAGTACGCAGGCGACGACATCGTCCCGAACACAAGGAAGTTCCAGTGGGTCGCCGGCGCACGCTCGGAGGTCGACGTCACGGTCCCAGGAGAGCTCTTCCTTGAAGGGGGCGTCTACAACAAGGAGAGCCTGAAGGAAGTGAAGGGCCTGGTCGAATGGGCCGCCTCTGAGCTCAAGCCGGGGGACATCGTCCAGTTCCCCAGGTTCGGGTTCTGCCGCCTTGACTCTCCCGGTCGCTTCATAATGACAGGTTGAGGGCAAAGCCGCTTCAAGGGGCCAACCGTTTATATGCTGGGCGAATCGGGCTCGCTTGGGAGATTCAAGGATGACCCCAGACAAGAAGCCCTACTACATCAAGTTCGAGACCCCGAAGGAGGTCTCGGAAGCAGCCTATGAAGTCCTCAGGCAGGCCTCCCGCACAGGGAAGGTCCGCAAGGGGACCAACGAGTCGACGAAGGCCATCGAGAGAGGCATGGCAAAGCTCGTGGTCATCGCCGAGGATGTCACACCCCCCGAGGTGGTGGCGCACATTCCGATACTCTGCGACGAGAGGAAGATCCCCTACGTCTTCGTCCCATCGAAGGACCAGATCGGCCCCGCGATAGGGATCGACGTTTCCACAGCAGCCGCTGCAGTTCTTGACGCCGGCGAAGGCTCGCAGATTCTCGAGCAGATCACCCAGGAGCTTTCGAGG
The DNA here is from genome assembly GCA_021819105.1 of archaeon. Taxonomy (GTDB): domain Archaea; phylum Thermoproteota; class Nitrososphaeria; order Nitrososphaerales; family Gagatemarchaeaceae; genus UBA183. Next base: position 171,122 of record JAKASK010000002.1, on the reverse strand, counting down.
CTGAAAAAGGCCGCATGAGCAGCAAGAGAGAAGCAGAGACTCTAACCCCGGCCGAAGTCGTGCAGATAGTGGGGAGGACCGGCGTCGCAGGAGAAATTACCCAGGTCCGCGTCAAGATACTCGAAGGCAAGGAGAAGGGAAGGATTCTGACCAGGAACGTGAAGGGCCCCATCAGGCTCGCCGACGTGCTCGTCCTCAGAGAGACTGAGCGCGAGGCTAGAAAGCTCAAGTAGGCTTCTTGGCCGTTCAGGAGGCCTAGTCCTCTGGTTCTGTCACGGCTCGTCCGGCCATCTGGTTCGCGGAGCGGGACTCTTCCCACCCGCGAAGACGCGGGGGCGGAGGCGCTCCAGAGGCCGGCGCAGGCGGCGCCGCATTTATATCCCGACTTCCGAAGGGGAACGAAAGAAGGTGCGGTAGCCTGAGATGTACGTTCCAAAGAAATGCGTCTTCTGCGGCAGAGAGGTCAGACTCGGCTCCGGCATCCTTTTCGTGAAAAACGACGGTTCCACCCGGGCCTACTGTTCCTCGAAGTGCAAGACCAACGACCTGAAGCTGGGCCGAGACCCTCGCAAGCTGAAATGGGCGAGGAGGCCCACCAAGAAATGAGCTCGCCGGTCGAAGAGACTCTGATAGTGGTCAAGCCTGACGGCGTCAGGAGGATGCTCGTCGGGGAGATTCTCGGGAGGTTCGAGCGCAAGGGGTTCTCGGTGAAGGATGTCAAGATGCTCACCATGTCGAAGCCGCAGGCGGAGGAGTTCTACAGCGTCCACAAGGAGAAGCCTTTCTTCGGCGAGCTGGTAGGGTTCATCACCTCCGGGCCAGTGTTCGGGGCGGTGCTGTCGGGGAGGGACGCCGTGGCGACTGTCAGGAGGATGGTCGGGGCGACCAAGAGCTGGGAGGCGGCGGCAGGCACGATCAGAGGCGACTTCGGCCTCGGGTACACAGACAACCTCATCCACGCATCCGACTCGGCGGAGAGCTTCAGCCACGAGAGAGCCGCTTTTTTCGGCAAGTCGAGAGGGTGACGGGCTCATAAGGAGCGGGGTGGACAATGTCAGAAAACGCACCGCGCCTGAGACAGCCCATCGTCGTCATACTCGGGCACGTCGATAGCGGCAAGACCAGCTTGGCCGACGCCCTCAGGGGGACGGGGGTCCAGGCCAGGGAGGTGGGCGGCATCACCCAGGAAATCGGCGCCAGCTTCTTCCCCATGGAGACCCTGGAGCAGATCAGCGGCTCACTCCTCGACAGAGCGGGCGGGGCGCTCCGGCTGCCGGGGCTGCTCATGATAGACACCCCAGGCCACGCCGTCTTCTCCAACCTCAGGCTCAGAGGAGGCTCGGCCGCCGACATCGCCATACTCGTTGTCGACGTGCAGAAGGGGCTCGAGAACCAGACCCTAGAGAGCATCGACATATTGAAGCAGAGGCACGTCCCGTTCCTCGTCGCCCTCAACAAGATCGACATGATCGCCGGGTGGAAGAAGGGGACCCGCGGCCCCCTGGCCCAGGTCCTCAAGGAGCAGCTCCCATCCTGGAACGACGAGCTCGAGGAACGGCTGTACAACGTCGTAGGGGGGCTCTCCCGCCTGGGGTTCCAATCTGACGCCTACTACAGGGTCAAGGATTTCAGGCAGCAGGTGTCGATAGTCCCGGTCTCAGCGAGGACCCACGCCGGCATCCCGGAGATGCTCGCGATGCTCATCGGGCTCGCCCAGCAGTTCCTACAGGGGAGGCTGGAGAGGTCGGAGAAGTCGGCCAGGGGCATCATCCTCGAGATGCAGGAAGAAGTGGGCATCGGGGAGACGGCCAACGTGATCCTCACCGAGGGGACGCTGAGCGTCGGCGACTCGATCAGCCTCGTGCGCCGAGACGGCGCTTTCAGGTCCAAGGTGAAGGCCCTGTTCATGCCCAAGCCCCTCGACGAGATGCGCGACCCCCGCGACAGGTTCACCTCGGTGCAGTCGGTCTACGCAGCGGCAGGCGTGAAGCTCGTCTCCCCCGACCTGTCGGGGGTGGTGCCGGGCACTTCGGTGGCCTCGTTCAAGACCGAGAAGCAGTTCCAGGACCTGAGGGCAGAGATGGAGAAGGAGCTTTCCAACGTGGTGGTGAAGACGAACAACATGGGGGTGATAGTGAAGGCGGGGAGCATCGGGGGGCTGGAGGCCCTCCTGAGGATGCTCGAGGAACGCGGCATCCCGGTCAGGCAGGCGGACATAGGCGACATCTCGAAGAACGACATCATAGACGCGCAGGTGGTCGGCGACCACGACCCCTACCTCGGCGCCATCTTGGGGTTCGACTCGAAGGTCCTTCCCGAGGCCAAGGAGCATGTTTCTGGGAGCCCGATATTCCTCTCCGCCATAATCTACGAAGTGATAGACAACTACATCAACTGGGCCACCGAGAAGAGGGCCTCCGACGAGAAGTCAGCCCTTTCGAGCCTCACCAGGCCGTGTAAGCTCAGGGTGATCCCCGGGACTTTCTTCAGGCGCAACGCCCCCGCGGTCTTCGGGGTGGAGGTCGTCGCCGGCCGGTTGCGTCCCAAGGTGAAACTGATGACGGCGGAAGGGGTGGAGCTGGGGACCCTCGAACAGATCCAGGACCAGGGCAAGTCACTCGCCGCAGCGAACTCAGGGGACAAGGTGGCCGTCTCGGTCGACGGGCCGACCCTCGGCCGCCAGGTCAGGGAGAACGACACGATCTACACCATGCCGCGGAGCCACGAGGCCAAGGTCCTCAGGACGAAGCTCTACGCTTCCCTGAGCGAGCAGGAGCACGAGGTACTGAACGAGATCATCGCCATCAAGACGCCGTCGGACCCCATGTACGGCTTCTAGCCCGTCCTACTCTCCAGCCGGGGACCGGGGGCCCACAGCTTAAATCCACGTCGGTTTCGGCGCACCTGAATGGTCACCTACAAGCTGGTCGTCTCGGACCCGAAGACCGGCAAGTCAGAGGCCTCCGAGGTCAAGGACGCCAGCGCCCAGCTGCTCGTCGGACGAAGGGTGGGTGAAGTCATAGACGGAGCCTCCGTCGGGCTCGCCGGGAAGATAATGATAACCGGCGGGAGCGACAAGGCTGGGTTCCCCATGCGGGGCGACACCATGGGTGGAGGCAAGAATTACGTCCTCATGACCCGCGGCGTGGGGTACAAGACCGCCGAAAGGGGGATCAAGAAGAGGAAGCTTGTCCGCGGGAACACCATCACCGAAGAGACCTATCAGGTCAATGCGAAGAAAGTCGAAGAGACGGCCAAGACCAGCTAGTTTCACTCAATCCACCAGGCTTTCGCGGAATATTATCCGAGTATCTCTCGAGAAAGCAGAAATATCACCGGACAGCGAGCAACATAGGTCTGCAGCTTGGCTCGCCTTGACGACCTGGACATGAAGATACTCTCGTCGCTCTACTCCGACGCCTCGGTCTCGGTGCCCAAGCTGAGCAGAGACCTCGGAGTCAACCTTTCGGTGATGTACAGCAGGATAAAGCGGCTCCAGAAGCGCGGCGTGATCGAGAGGTTCACGGTCCTGGTCAACGAGGAGAAACTAGGCATGAGGGCGGGTGCCATCGCCGGGCTGAACATCGACCCCAAGCAGAGGGAGCCGATCTTGGACCAGGTGATGAAGGTGGAGGGGGTGAGGCTCATCCGCGAGGTGACCGGGCGCTTCGACATCATCGTCAACCTGAAGGGACAGTCCCTGGACGAACTTCACGGTGCCGTCTACGACGTGATAGGGAAGATCCCCGGGGTGATCCAGGCGGAGATATTCATGGAGGTGTCCCGGCGCAGCCCGCCGGTCAACTTCAAACTCTCGGAATAGCGCTTAACGTTCATATGGACGCTGGGACGGTCACGAAGCAGTTGGACCCGCTGATTCTTCTCGACCAGGCCGTCGCCCAGGACAAGGTGCCCAGGGTGCTCGCCAAGAGGGTCAGGCTGAAGATGAAGTACCTCCAGGGGGCGGTCCAGAGGGTCGAGAAGGCGAGCGGGCTCAGGTACCCTCCGTACTACATCGAGCCCGTCCTCCCGGTCTCCAGGACCGGGAACGAGTACGGGCAGATGGGGGTCCTCTTCGCCCGGGTGATCCCGACCACCCTGAACGGGGGCGTCCTGATCCTGGTGCAGTTCACGGCGGCCCTGCTGGCCTACGGGACCAAGGGGACCATCGAGGCGGTCGCCGCCCACGAGTTCACCCACTACGTCGAGCTCGTCCGGAAGCTGAGCACCGTCGACGTCGCCAGCGACGAGATAGCGACCACCCTCTACGAGGCATCCTATGCCGACGCGGAGCGGCTAGTCCCTCCCAAACTCATCTTTTCCGACAGGCACCTCGTCTCACTCATCAGTCGCAAGTTCAAGGACCAGCTCTCTGACCAGGCGCTGAACAAGAAGGTCGGGGACTCCTGGATCGCCAAGGAACTGCCGATCCGCTGGGTGGGCCCACAGGACAACTGGGTCAAGCTTCCCATGGGGGCGGTAGCTTCCACCAAGTTCGACCCTGCGGTCCTGGCCAAGATCGCACTGCTGGAAGAGAAGAAGCCAAGTTGAGACTCACAGCGGACGAGCGGCGGACCCTCAGCGAACTTGCCGGGACCCTCATAGAGCCGGCCAGGATAGCAGCCATCGCAGCCTACGGCTCGAAGGTGGCGGGTTACTCGCGTCCGGACTCCGACTACGACCTGATCGTGGTGTCCAAGCGGTTCAGGGAAGGAGTCCGCTACCGCTACATCGACACCCCTGTCGCGGCCTCTGCGCTCATCGTCGACCAGGAGATGCTGGACCAGGACGCGCGCTCGTCGTACCTCGGAGAGTTCGTGGTAGGAAGGCTCCTCAACGTCTACGAGCCCATAGCGAACCCGGACCTCTTCTGTGCGGTGGAGCTCCAGTACAAGAAGAGGGTCATAGTTGAAGCGCTCCTCGAACTCTCGTCCGACTACGGCGAGTTCGGGAGGCACCTTCTCGTCCCCTACGACTACTTCCTGTTCGACAAGCTGCACCGGAGGGCGGCCATCTATCCACCAGCCGCCTACAGCTACGTCCACACCTACACCTGCGCGCTTGGAGACGAGAACAGGGGCATCTCGACCTCCGGGTTCGAAGCGGCGGCCCAGGCCCTCCAGCCTGGCGGATTCCTGCGTGCCGAGTCGTCCGGCGTAAAGCTGCTCCCCGAGAAGCTGAAGGGGGACGCCTTCACAAGGGTCCACTCGATGTTCTCGGTGACCGCCCGGGGGGTGACGCAGTACGCCGTCCACGGATACGCCGGCAGGGTCGGTCCGTCGGTCTTCTCCAGGGAAGCCCTTTCGAAGCTCAGGAGGATGAGGGAGAGCCCTCCGCCGTTCGTCCCGCTGGAGCTGCCCCGGTCCCTTCTCCGCCTCGAGGAAGGTTCGGTCGTCCCCGACGCGTCGTTTCTCGTAAAGGAGCTGGCCCGGCTGCTCGGGTTCGAGTCATACTCCACGAGGGAGCGGGACATCGGGGAGCCGTACTCCACCACGAGGGTGCTCACCTTCAAGGACGCCGCCCGCGAGAAGGCGGTGGTCGTCAAGAACTACACCGACGTGAGGTCCCTGAAGTGGGCGCTCCTTGGCATCTGGGCTTCGACTGCGAACAAGTTCAGCACCAACCCCGTCTCCCGCATGGACAGGGAGTACGGGATGACCCTGGCGCTCAGGGCGAAGGGGGTCCTCGTCCCGCCCATACTCGCCGTGGCCCCGGCCGAGAGGATACTGGTCAAGGACTTCGTCGGCGGGCCGACCCTGGCCTCCAAGATCAACGACTTCCTGAAGGAGGGCCTTGGCAGCACCGAGTCGGTGGCTGCCTACGGGAGGCTCATGGCCGGGATCCACTCCTGGGGGATCGCCCTGGGGGACACGAAGCCCAGCAACGTGATACTTTCGAGCCACGGGCTGTACCTGACGGACCTCGAGCAGGCCGTCCCCGGGGGGGACAAGGCATGGGACCTCGCAGAGTTCCTCTACTACACAGCCAAACTCTCGGTGAGGGAAGACGCGATGAAGAAGGTGGCGGTCTCGTTCCTTGACTCCTACGCGGGGTCCGGGGACGGCTCGAGCATAGCCAAGGCGAAGGGGCAGAAGTACTTCGGGCCCTTCAGGCCGTTCCTCACTCCCGGCATGGCGAAGATGCTGAAGGACGTTATCTCGGCGTACGTTTAGCCCTTCTGGGTGTAGGTGGTGTAGCCGCAGTGGCCGCAGGTGAGGCGGTTGCCGTGCTGGGCCATGAAGTACCCCTTGCCGCACCTTGGGCACTCCTTCCTCAGCCTTGACAGCGACTCTCCCTCGACCTTGTAGAGCTTGTGTACCTGTATCCTCCGCTTGGGAGCCTTCGGCTTCTCCTTCTTCTCTGGTTTCTTCTCCTCTACCGGCGCCGCTGGCACGGCAGCGGCTGCGGGTGCCGGGGTCGGGGGAGGCGCCTTCGACATGGCCTACTTCTTCGCCTCTGCTGCCGGCGCCGGGGTCGCCGCCTTCTTCCTCTCCTGCTTCAGCTTCTCCCTCTCCTCTTTGCTGAGCGCTCTTTCGTCCAGGTAGGACGGGTGGACTCTCTTCTTCGAGGCGGCCGAGCCGTAGACGTAGAACTTCCCTCTGACGATCCTGGTCCCTGACTTCCCCTCCATCCGGACGAGGGCCACGTTCTCCGCCGCCACCCCCATCTCCTGCGCTACCGCCGCTACGGCATCCTTCCTCGAAAGCTTCCCTGCCTTGTCATCCATGGACAGCTCGACGTAGGCCCTGTCCAGGACCTTCGACTCTGACTTCTTCTCCACTGGCAAACGGGCAGCCCGAATCTGGCGGGGATATTAAGTTGAGGCTATGCCAGCCGTTGACAGAACGTGGTCATTCAGACCACTCCTTTCGGAGCGTTGACACCCTGTTCAGTCCTACCTGCCATGGTCGTGTCGGCTACGGGGCCATGCCACAGGTATTCATTCCTCAAAAGGTGCCAAGAGGCGTCCGCGCTCACGGCGAACGGTTGGCCGCAAAGACGGCTGCCACGAAAGGCTATCGCCAGCGAGGCGAGCCTGTCACGATGTTCGACGACGATTATCGAGAAAGAGGGAATCCCGAGAATCTTCAGCAGGGCCTTGCGATGACCGTTGAGCCCAGACCCGGTTTCTTTGAACTCGCCGACCACATGGAGGCCGTTCGCCGCAGCAAAATCACGCAACCTGTCGAGTTGACGTTCCAAATCTTCTTTCTGGCCGCTCGATGACACCCTCGCATAGAGAACGGCGTCGTTCGACCTGAGAGTTCGTGGACGAGAATCGTACCAGTGGGAAGTTGTTCGGTCGGGCGCGGGAACTTCCCATTCATGAATAGGCGATAGGCTGTCTTGTAGTCGAGACCGTTCTGCCGTGCCCAGTCTGATAGCTTCACATCATTTTATCTCGGATTAGTAAAGCCCCCACCTGATTGGTAGTGACTGGTATCCGTTGGTATCAGAATCGTTCAGCTGTTGAGCCCTTTGATCCCCATCTTGGCCAGGATCGCCCGGTTCCTGGACTTCGACTCCGCGTTGACCTTGACCGCCACCACCCCTTCACCCGGTTGGCCGTAGAACACGGTGGACGAAATGGGCGCCAGGGCGACGGCGAGCATGGCCATCAGGTCCTCTTCCCCTTCGACCAGGACCCTGACTGGCTTCGTCCCCCCGAAGGCCTTCCCCATCCCCTTGATCGCCGACTCGGTGATGGTGCCTGCCGGGTTCTTGACCCTGACCAGGCGGCGGAAGGGCAGCTTGGGGGGCTCCCTCCTGCTCCGCATCTCCACGCCGTCGACCACCTGCACTTCGGGGGTCCGCCCCATTTTCCCAAGGGTCTCGGTCACCCTGTCTCCGACGGTGATCGCCATGGCCTCCTGGCCGACGAGCCTTGCGAACTCGCCTCCCTCCGTCTCCTTTCCGGTGTAGACCCTCCCGAGGGGCCTGGCGAGCTTCGACCTCAGTTCTTCAGGGAGTCTGTACACCCTGGCCAAGGGGTCAGCTAACCTTCAGGGCGTATCTTCCGGGTCGTGTGATGCCCAGGGTCTTGGCCACCTGGGACTTCTCCGAGTTGATGATTATGATCAGCCCCGACCACTCGTTGCTCAGCTCGGTCGAGCCGTCGTTGGGACAGGTCTTCTCTGTGGTCAGCATCCTGCATTTCCGGCAGGCCAGCTCTCTCATCGGGCCTACTTCTCCGGTCTTTCCTCGGCCTTGCGGGCCTTGCCTGCCTTCGCCACCTCGTCGTCTATCCACTCGAGTGCGCCAAGGAACGGCTGCCTGCAGGTGACCCCTATCTTGCCCATCGAAATCCCGTGGCCGAGGCTGACGGCCGTGATCCTGACCCTCACCTTGCTTCCCACCCTGAGGGTCCGCTTGCTCTGCGAAGCGGTGATTATGCCTGACTTCACGTCGCTGGTCAGGTAGTCGTCCATTATCTGGCTCAGGTGAAGGAGCGCGTCTGCCGGACCGACCCTCACGAACGCGCCGAAGTCAGTCACTTCGACGATCTCCCCTTCGACTATCTCCTGCTTCAGCGGAAAGAACGACAGGACCTCGAACTTCACCCTGTGGTAGGTGGCGCCGTCCCCTGCGATGATCTTGCCTACCTTGTCAACGTCCACCCTGGTGACGAGCACGAGGTATCCGTGTTCCGGGTTGATGGTGCTCTCGTACTTCAGCTTCAGAAGGTCCAGCGCCACCTTCTCAAGGGGCGACCCAAATCTGTCGGGGGGGACCCTTACGACATCTTCAAGGTTGACTAGCTCAAACATGAACGAATCAGAAACTGTGGCACCCCGCCGGCTCAGCGATTTTAATCTTTGGTTGAGAAGAGATGAAATCCTGCAAAAGTCGTGCCAAGGCTGGCCGAACAGGCGCCGTCCCTAGCCCAGGGCTACCCTCCCCCTCCTCAGGGTCACCGCCTTCACATGGGCCGCCCTGAGAGAGCGGAGGAGCCCGGAGTCGATCGTCGCGACCAGCGCGCCGTCCGAGAGTGCCTGAGACATTATCTCGTCGTCTACGGACGCGCCGCCGCAGCTCCCCCCTGCGAACCCTGCCGCCAGCTCCAGCGCGACCCGTGCGGTCCTCGCCTTCCTTCCCCGGCCGGAGGCGATCGCGCGCAGCTCGTCCCTGACGCACCCCAGCAGGACCGGCTGGAACCTCCCTACGTCCGCCGCGATGTCCTCGGCCCAGGTGGTGGGCCTTTCGACCACTGCCATCAGGAAGCTGCTGTCAAAGATCACCCTCACTGCCGCTCTCCGCCGCCCCCTCCGCCGCCCGTGGGGGCTCAAATACGTGGCGAAGCCCGCTCAGGTCACGCCGGCCTTCGCTGCGTCCTTCCTCTGTCGCTAAATACGGGCGGCCTGGTGCCGGCGCCGGTTGACGTTCCACGGAGCCACCCCCGCAGTCACGGGCTCACGGCGCTCCCTCGGTTATCCTCTTCTGGGCGAACGGGCCCAGCTTGTCGTAACACTCCACCCCTCCTTCTGCCGGGGTTCGGCCGTCCGTCCCCCTGGCATGGAGCGCACGCCGCTGCCGGGAATCCAGTGAGCTGACGGGCGGATGAGCTAGGCGTTGCTCTGGAGGACTCTCCTGGAAGCGCAGGTCGCCATCGGCAACTACTACAGGCCAAGGGCCGAGCTACTGGAGATACAGCGGCGGAAGCTGCGAAGCACTGTCCGCTACGCCTTCGACAACGTCCCTCTCTATCACAGATGGTTCAGGGACAGAGGGATGGTCCCCGACGACGTCAACGGCCTCTCTGACCTGGCGAGGCTGCCGATCCTCACCCGCGACGAGATCAGGAAGAGCTTCCCCGGGGACATCACCGTCAGGGGAGCCCCCGTCGGTATGACCCTCACTACGTCCGGGACTACCTCTTCCGGTCCGCTCAGAGTCCAGAGGGGGGTGCGCTACAGCGACGTCCTGCTGGCCCTGCAGATACGCAAGATGTGGGTCGGCGGGGTGAGGCCCTGGTGGAAGACCCCCCTCTTCCAGGTCCAGGGGCCGGACATCCCCTTCAACAGATACACCCCCGCCGTGGTCATGTGGAGGCTCATGTTCAGGTCGTTCGCCCTCCATGTCGTCACCCTCAGGCCAAAGAGGATTGACTTGAGAGCCGGGAGGGTCCGGACGGCGGCCCTGGAGTTCTATGCCTACAGGCCGCAGGTGGTCCAGATGCCCCCTACCTTCCTCAGGAGGGTCGGCTACATGCTGAGGGATGAAGGGAAGAGCCTCGACATGAAGCTCGTCTTCGCAGGGAACGAGCCGCTGACCCGCGCATGCAGGAGAGAACTGATGGACCTCTACCGCTGCGACGTCCTCGACATATATGGTGCGACAGAGCTCGGGATCCTGGGCTACGAGTGCAGGGCCCACAGGGGGATCCACCTGAACTCCGACTACTTCGCCTTCGAGCTGACGAGGGGGGACGGCCCCGCTTCTGAGGGCGAATCCAGCGACGTCGTGGTCACTACGCTCGAGAACGAGGCCATGCCCATCCTGAGGTACAGGCTCGAAGACATGGTGGTGGTGGGGGGCGACGAGAAGTGCGACTGCGGTTCAAGCCTCCCACGGCTGGCCCGGGTTGAAGGCAGGAGAAAGAGCAGGCTGGTGGCGGCAGACGGCGCGCTGATACCCACCTCCTACGTCACGGAGTCACTCGAAGGGCGGTACGGGATCAGGGACTACCAGGTGGTCCAGCGAAAGGGAGACGCCATTCTGCTCAGGCTGCGCAAGGAGGACGACACCAAGGAGAACCTGGCCGCGCTTTCTGGTTTCTTCTCCCAACTGCTCGGGGCCCGTCAGTCCGTGGAGACCGAGGAGTGGGACTTGGAAGAGATGCCCGTGAAGTATCTCGCAGTCTCGACCGACCTGGCCAGCGGGGACTGAGCGCCTCTCCTACGAAAGCCTCAGCCGAGGCCTTCCTTGGAGGATTCCTTGACGAAGAAGAGGGCGGCCAGAGCCGCCAGAGAGAGTACCATGGTGATCCCAGCGAGGGGGAGGTATGCCGCCACGTATCCGCCATAGGCGACCGCGATGGCCGGGGCCAGGATCCCTCCTGCGAGGCTACCGAATAGGCTTGACACGTTGAACACCACCCCGGAAGCCGTGTACCTGTGAGCCGTGGGGAACTGCTCCGAGTACAGAGCCCCGAGGACGCCCCCCGTAGAGACGCCCCAGGAGCAGGCTACGATGATCTGTGCGACCGTGTTCGAAAGGAGGCCTCCCGACTTCATCAGGGCGAATGCCGGCACGGCCAGGACCAGCATGAGCAACAGCGAAGCGGCAACCACGGGCTTGCGGCCGAACCTGTCTCCGGCGACCCCTCCCAGGACCACCACCGGAACGGCCACGAAGGCTCCGATAGCCTGGGCCTCGATGACCGTGGACGACGGGACGTGGAGCGCCCCGCCGAAGGCAATGGGGATGGGACCGTTCCCTTCGATGAGGGCAAAGGCGAGGCCAGGGGCGTTGAGCAGGAACAGGGGGATCATCTTCTTCCAGTTCATCGAGAAGGCCTCTCTGACAGGGTTCGCGGCGAGCCTCCGCTCCTCCCTGAGGCGGGTGAACATCGGGCTCTCCTGCAGCCTGTACCTGACGATGATCCCTGCCATCACGGCGAAACCACCAAACAGGAAGGGGTATCGCCACGCGTAGCTCACGAAACCGGCGGGCCCGAAGGAGTCGATGGTCAGCAGGAAGGACAGGGCCGCGAGTCCGATGCCGAGGGGAAGCGCTGTCATCACGATGCTGTTCCAGAGCCCGCGGCGCCTGTCCCCCGCGAACTCGCTCAGCCATGACTGGGCGCCTCCGAACTCTCCTCCCAGGGCGAGCCCGAACATCAGCCTGAACAGGATGATGAGGGCGGCCCCGTAGACCCCTATGGATGAGTACCCGGGGGTCAGGGCTATCCCGAATATCGCGCCGCCAGAAAGGATGAGGGTCGCCACGAGTGCGCCCCGCCTGCCGGCCCTGTCTCCCAGGTAGCCGAAGACGAGGGCCCCCGCCGGCCTTGTGAAGTATGATATGACATAGGTGAAGACCGAAGCCTCCAGGGCGAGCGCGGGAGAGAGGAACTTGAAGTAGACCGCCGGCCAGACGACCGCCGCCACCGTGGCGCTGAGAAAGAAATCGTACCAGTCGATCAGGGTCCCTATCTGGGCGCCGATGCCGATCTTTGCTATCCCCGCGACCGAAGGGCGGGCGCTGTCGGTCTCCAGGCTAGCGCCACTTTCCCCCGGGGCCGAAGTGAATCACCCCGCGCGGGTGCGTGCGCAAGCGCTCGGGCCCTGGTGTATGTCGGCGCAAACTCGTTGACAACGTCCGCGCCTACTTGGTTTAAAAAGACCACATCCCACTCGGCTCTGCTTGCCAGCACAGGAACTGGTCGAACCCCCCGCTCCTCAGCCTCTGCTCCCGAAGCAGCCTGAAGTGAACATCGGGACCTCGGGCCACGTGGACCACGGAAAGTCGACGGTAACCCAGAGCCTCACCGGCGTCTGGACGAGCGCCCACAGCGAGGAACTGAAGCGTGGGATCACAATCAAGGTCGGCTACGCAGACGCCGCGTTCTACAAGTGCACCCAGGACCACGGCGCAGGAAGCTACTCGACCAGCGGAGTCTGCCCCGTCTGCGGAAGGAAGACTTCGCTCCTCAGGGCCGTGAGCTTCGTCGACGCTCCCGGGCACGAGAGCCTGATGACCAACATGCTCGCAGGCGCCTTCCTGATGGACGGGGCCATCCTGGTTATCGCCGCCAACGAGCAGGTGCCGAAGCCGCAGACACGGGAGCACCTCCAGGCGCTGCAGATGCTGGGGATGAAGAGGATCGTCATCGCCCAGAACAAGATAGACCTGGTCACCGACCAGGAAGCGAGGAAGAACCACGAGCTGATACAGAAGTTTGTGAGCGGCACCGTGGCCGCGGATGCGCCGATAATCCCCATCTCTGCTCAGCAGAGGCTGAACATCGACGCGCTCATCCAGGGAATAGAGAACGTCATCCCCACCCCGAAGAGGGACGCAGGCGTCGACCCTCTGATGTTCGTGGTGAGGAGCTTCGACGTCAACAGGCCAGGCGCCGACATAGGCGCCCTCGCCGGCGGAGTCCTTGGCGGGAGCCTCACCAGGGGAGAGCTGAAGGTCGGAGACGACGTCGAGCTCAGGCCGGGGATGGTGGACGAGCGGTCAGGCAAATACGTGCCTGTCCTGACGAAGGTCTCGAGCCTGCAGACGGGCGCCGGTCCGACCGACAAGGTGGGCCCGGGGGGGCTGGTGGCGGTGGGGACGCACCTCGACCCGACCTTCATCAAAGGGGACCAGATGGTGGGGAGCGTGATAGGCAAGCCAGGGACCCTGCCTGACACCCTGGAGCACATCACACTGGAAGTGACCCTCCTGGAGAACGTGGTGGGCTCGGCCGAGCTGACCAAGGTGGAGAAGCTCAAGCTCGCGGAGCCGCTCAGGGTGAACCTCGGCACCGCGTCCACCCTCGCGACGACGACCTCGGTGAGGGGCGAAGTCGTGGAGCTGGACCTCAAGAAGCCGGTCGCCGTAGAACTGGGGATGCGTGCTGCCATTAGCAGGAGGATAGCCGAAAGGTGGCGGCTCATCGGCTCGGGCCTGCTGAAATAAGGCCCGAGAGCGCTAGCCTGCCGTCAGTCCCTGGGCCCGGTCCCGGGGTACCTGCCCGCAGCCTTCATCCTTGAGCGCGCGATCAGATATCCGGCGAACACCACCAGGACCATAGCCGCAAGGGCCGCTCCGTCGTAGGGGAACACGGGGACCCCGCCGGAGGTCGTGGACGAGCTGGAGGACCCCGAGGGCGAAGTCGTGGACGATGTGGTCGGACTCCCCGTCGTGGTTGTAGCGGAGCTGGTCGTGGTGGTCGAACTCGTCGACGCCGAGGTGGCCGACGTCACCGTGCTCGAAGTGGCGGTGCTGTTGACCGTGGTGCGCGTGGTAGTGGTCGACGTAGTCGTGGTAGTAGTGGTGGTGATGGTGCCGCCGGCCGAATTGGAGAGCCCGTAGTCCACCCCGTCGTTGATGACCAGGATCGTGTGCGCGCCTCCGCTCAGAACAGGTATCTCCACCGTTGCCTTCCACGACCCCACGGAGTCGGGGATCACGGGGGCGGTGGTGTTCATCTGCTCGAAGGTCCCAGGTGTCGTCTCGACCCAGAACGTGACGGGCTGTCCGACGTCCGAGAAGTTCCCCGCCACCTTGAGGGTCCCAAAGACTTCCGCATTGACTGGAGTCAGGCCCCTGACGGTGACCGACCCGACGGTCCCGGTGCTCCCCGAGTCGTTCCCATACAGATGGTTGAGCGCGAAGGCGCCGTCCGTGACGTCGACCGGGCGCCCCGAAGAGTCGTAGGACAGGACGCTGGCGATGCCCCTGCTGAACTCCTTGAACGTCGGAGGACCAAGTGATTCCTGGGCCGAATTGAGCACAGTGGCGGTGTTGGACGCGGAGACGACGGAGAGGACGACCGGAACAGTGGTGAACGGCCCTGTGGTGGAGGGGTTGATGACCTGCTTGGTGTCAACCATGGGGGCTGTGACTTTGAAGAACCCGGTGTCAGTCGCCACATCCTTGCTCCAGAAGGCAGTCTTCGTGCTGTTGCTCCCCACCCAGGGGGCGGTGGAGTACCTGGCCTCGATGTCGACCGTGGCGCCTGCGGCGAACCCGCCCCCTTCCAACGTGACCGCGGTCCCCGCCGGGCCCGAGGCTGGAGAGAACGATATCCCCGGGACGGGTACCACGGCCTGCTTTGCTCCGGCGATGCCGGTCCCCGAGCAGCTGAACGTCACAGCTCCGGTCGGGGCTCCGCAGGAGCCGTCATACACCTTGAGGTACCGAAATGAAGAGTTGATGAGCGTGGCCACAGGTCCGGTGATGACGTTGCCCCCCACGAAGTACGGACCGCCGGGGCTGAGCGCTCCGGTGGCCGTGTACCCCGAAGCGGTCGGCGCCCCAAGGGCCGCCGCCGGGAAGGGGCCCCCGTAGAAGACGTCTCCCTGGGCATTGCTTATCTCGGCGTTACCGTCCATCGACATGTAGAGATAGATGCTCGGCGCTGCGAACGTCACCCCTGTGAACGAGATGGCGAACAGCGAAGGCTGGGACGCGGGAGAGCCGTCTATGACCGTCACGATCTCCGTGCCCGCTATCACGTCCAAAGAGCTGTTCGCGCCTGCGAAGGAGCTTGGCGCCGTCGCGGAGTCCACGGTTCCGAGGCTGGGAGTCCCCGTGATTGTCGCGTGGGCGGCGGGTGGCACGGCAATGAAAAGCGTGGACGCGAGAAGGGTCAGTCCAACGGCTAGGGCCACGAGCATCCTTCTATGGGGCTCAGCGGACGTGGGGCGACTGTTCCGGGCCATGACCTGACACGCAACGGGGTTCCCCGTCTAATAGCTCTTCACGGGGAGGTCCCGTCTTTCACTTCAGATATCCCTTGGCTCCGCCGAAGAACAGATAGTACGCTGAAACCACCCCGGACGCGAGAGCGACCATCCCAGCTCCTGCGACCCAGGAGTTGTGAGGCAGCGCCAGAACGGACCCGATCAAGACCAGACCCAGGTCGGATACTGCTCCAGTCCACAGGCCCCAGCCCCGCGCTTTCAGCAAGGCGTACCCCGAGAGTATCGCCAGCACCCCTGTTACGAGACCGGCTATCCCCAAAGCGGTCGAAAGTGCGGCGACCGACGGAGGGACGGCGAGCACCAGGTAGAGGGAGCCCAAGACCATGAGTATGGGGCCCGAGACGAAGTCGAGCACTGAAATCACAATAGCGAGCGCAGGCCTGCGGCTGCGCGCCATGGGCGCCTGGGCTATCTTCGCGGAGGCTTGCGGAACCGAAGACGTCGGCGTCCCGCATTCCTGACAGAATTTTGCTCCCGCTTTCAGCTCTTTCCCGCAGTTAAAGCAGAAGGGCAATCGCAGGATCCAGGAGCCTGGCTCCTTAGTTAAGCCTTGAGAGCCGCTTGGCCGCGCAGACCTGTGGTCCCCAGCTCAGACGCTAGCCCTGACTCTTGCGTCCACGGCGGCGAACACCAGCCCCAGGGCCGACAGGAGCATCACAAACCCATCGATGCCCGTCAGCGCTATCAGGACCCCGACAGCGCCGGATGAAGGCTGGATGGTGGGCCCGATGAGAAGCAGCGTGAGGACCGTCGAGTAGGCTGCTTCATAGTATGAGACCCCCTGCATGAATGAAAGCAGGAGCGCTATCAGGGCTGCCACGACCAGCCCCACCACAAAACCGACCCGCAATAGGAAAACCACGTCGGACAGCTTGCCGACCGTCGCCAACAACTTCGCGCGGTCGGGGTGCACTTATAATCGTTTCAAGGCCCACTTCGATTAGCGAGGCCTTCGATCCGTCCCGCCGCCGCTGCGCCGCGTCCCCTGATGGAAGCCCTCGGCAGGTGACCCAGAGAAAGGATAATAGCGCTTCTTCGGCGGTTCAAAGTCGTGTCGGTCGTCGTGCTGATTCCGGCGTACAACGAAGAATCCAGCATTGCGAAGGTCCTCCTGGGAGCCATGAAGCACGCAGACAGGGTAGTGGTCTGCGACGACGGATCAAACGACCTGACCGCTGAGATCGCCGAGAAGCTCGGAGCAGAGGTGCTCAGGCATGAACGAAACTTGGGGTACGGAGCGAGCCTCTCGTCCCTCTTCGGCGCAGCCTTGAGCGGCAGGGGTGACGTTGTGGTCACCCTGGATGCCGACGGGCAGCACGACCCCGAAGCCATACCTCAGTTGGTCGAGCCCATACTGAAGGACCAGGCAGACGTGGTCGTGGGTTCGAGGTTCTTGGGGAAGGGCGAAGGGGTCCCCGGCTACAGGAAGGTGGGGATAAGGGTGATAACAGGGGTTTCCAATCAGGCCGGCGACATCAAGATAACCGACGCGCAGTCAGGCTTCCGCGCGTATAGCAAGAAGGTCATCGAGTCGGTGACCCCCGCAGACTTGGGGATGGGGGCGAGCACGGAGATTCTCCTGAGGGCGGGTCGTGCGAACCTCAGGGTGGCCGAAGTGCCGATTACCGTCTCCTACGACGAGAAGGCAGCCCGAAACCCGGTCTACCACGGCGTCGAGGTGCTCTTCTCGACGTTCAAGCACCTCTCCATACTCCACCCGTTGATGGTCTACGGGCTCCCGGCCACCGTTTTCATTCTCTACGGCCTCTACCTCGGGTCCAACGCCCTCAGGGTCTACGAAAGCGCCCGGGTGGTCCTCGTGGGGAGCACGCTCATAGCGATAGGGATGATCCTGGTGGGCCTGATCCTCGGCATCACGGCTCTGATACTCTGGATAATGATAACCCTGATGCGCGACCCGCTGTATCGCAACGCGAGGTCTTTCGGGCCTGCCGTCGGTGCCCGGAGGGCCGCAAGGTCCACGGCGCTGTCCTGAGATGGCCCGCACGGCCGGGCGGCTTCCCGGTTCCGTCTTGGTCACCGGGGGACTGGGTTTCATCGGGAGCAACGCAGTCGACGCGCTCCTGTCGAGGGGGTGCGCTGTGACCGTGCTCGACGACCTGTCGACGGGGGACCGGGCCAACCTCACGAGCAAGAAGCCTGGCGTGGTGATAGCAGACGTGGCAGACTTGCAGGCAGTTCGAAAGGCGGCACGGGAGAAGGAGGCCGTGGTCCACCTGGCGGCTATCGCCGGCATAAGGGGCCCGTCGCCGTCTGGCCGTCTGCAGAAGGTGAACGTCGAGGGGACCGGCAACCTCCTGGAGGCGTGCGCGGCCGCAGGGGTGAAGAACTTCGTCTTCGCGTCGTCGCTCGCCGTCTACCAAGACCGCGCCAACGACCGTGGAGGCAAGCCCGTCGTCGCCCCCGCGTCCCCCTACGGGCGTTCGAAGCTGGAGGCCGAAGCGCTCTGCGAGAGGTTCGCCGCGGACCAGGGTGCGGCCTGCTTCGCGCTGAGGCTGGCAAATGTCTACGGCCCGCGGATGCGGACCGGGAGCAATTCCAGCGTGATGGCCGAGTTCGCGACGGCCGTGGCCCGCGACGAACCGCTCCGCATACTCGGGGACGGGAGGCAGACCAGGGACTTCGTCCACGTGACCGACGTCGTAGGGGCCATTCTCGCCGCCCTCGCCGCCGGAGTGGGGGGCTTCAGGGTCGCGGACATCGGCACGGGGAGGCCCACCGCCATCAACCGCCTCGCCGGGATGTTCCTCGAGTCCTCTGGGAAGAAGCTCCCAATCAAGCACCTTCCCGCTCAGAAGGAGGTGAAGGCGAGCTATGCAGACACGGTCCAAGCCCGTCGGTTGCTCGGCTTCCGACCCGCGGTCCCCCTGAGAGCCGGAGTGGCAGACGTGCTCAGATGGTCCTCTCGCAGGCGTCCCTGAGCGGACCCGCCCGCAGAACTGTCGCCCTGAAGCAGACGCCATCCGCAAGTCCTGAGCCGTGCCGATGGGAGCCGTCCGCTCCTGGGCAGTGGGGTCTAGGTCTCCAGATACTGCTTTGCCTGCGGACGCCTGAGGTAGACCAACAGGGCCGTCCCGAAGACCAGCTCGAAGGCCCCTATCAGAAGCAGCAAGGCGCTGAACGTAATCACGAACAGGGCCCCCGCCAGGACCGAAGCGACTCCAGCGACCAGCCCTCCGTTCCTGAGCCACCGCCTCCCCTTCATCACCCCATACCCCGCGGCCAAATCGAGGAACCCGACCACCAGGAAGATCACCAGGTCCAGCAGGAGCGCCGACGCCGAAACTCCGCTGGCTCCCATGCCCACCACTCCAAGGGCCAGCAGGACCAGCCCGAGCGCATAGCCCAACGCCATCAGCGGCTTGGTCAGGGGCGGCTTCGGCCCGCCAGTGCGGGGCTGAGGTTGGACCTGAGATTCAGCCTGAGACTGTGCAGGGGCGCTCGAGATCGCGGAGCCGCAGTTCGGGCAGAATTTCGCCCCCGCCTCCATCTCCTTTCCGCACTCGGGGCAGAATGGCAAACTCTTGCACGCCGACAGGTCGAGCTTAGTTAAGCCTTCGGACCTTGTCTTTGTTTCTGGCCCCCCTATCGAGCTGCCTCAGAACTGGATTCTGGTGATGGGCCGCTGCGATCATCCCATCGGGGAAGCCCAGGCGCGGGCAACTCGTGGAGCCGGCCCGACATCCTGCCTGAACCCATGGGTCGAACTCCAGCTCGACGGGGCTTCGGTCTGGTCTGCCGGCCCCGCAACGCAGGCGTTCCTCTCAACCCCCGGCCGTGACGACCGGCCTGTTCTTGAGCCACAGGTCGTCCCTAGGCCTTGCCGTGAAGCTCAGGGTGACGGGAGTTCCCATCGCCCTGGAAAGGCACTCCCCGAGGGCCGACGAATACCGCTTCTCTTCCTGGTCGGGGCTCTTGACCCTGACCTCGAACTCTCCTCTCTTCAGCTGGACTATCTGATAGTCTCGCATCCCGGTCTCCCTTTCCACCGCTTCGGCGACGTCCAGCGGGGAGACGAGCGTCCCGCCGGCGCCCTGGAGCCAGTCCTCCTTCCTCCCGAGGAACCTCTTCACTCGGAGCATGGTCGACCCGCAGGCGCACCTCTCCCCATCCGCAAGTTCGACGGTGTCGCCGGTGGCGTATCTGATGAGGGGCATTACATGGTTCCCTAGCGCTGTCGCCACCAGCTCCCCCTGCTCGCCCGGCCCCACCTGTTCGCCTCCCCTGAGCACTTCGAACATAATCCAGTCTTCGTTCAGGTGCATCCCCGTCTGGAACCTACACTCGCTCGCCGCCGTCCCCAGCTCGTTCGAACCATGGGACCTGTAGATCCTCCCTCCATATGCCTCCTCGATCTTGCTGGCAGCCGTGGTGGTGAACGTCTCGTGCCTGCACTCGATCCCCCTGATCCTCAACCGTTTCCCTCCGCTCGGGAGAAAGTCGGCCATCCGAGCGAGGTGGGAAGCCCTCCCCATGGCGAAGTCCGGCCGGAGCCGGGCGAGCTCTTCGAGGTCTCTTTCCGGGTCGTCCTGGGCTGACTGCATGAAGCGGACCCTCGTCGAGAGCACTGCGAGGGTCCTCGCCGGGCCCAGCTCGTCCGCCCAGGTGAACGCCCGCCCTTTGAACCTTGATTCGAGGCCTCTCTTCCAGTACTTCTTGGGCGCCCAGATCGACACCAGGCGGTGCCAGGGCTTCACACCGCACTCGGTCAGCCGCCTGGCTTGGAGAGCGAGTATCAGGTCCCTGAATCCCTGGTCAAAAGCCACCCGCACGAACACGCCGCTCGTACCGCTGCTCCCCCTGATGTGCACACCTGTGGCCTTCCCAGAGACCAAGCTCGGCTCGTTTTCAGTCACCCCCCGCCTGGTGAGCACCGGAATCTCCCTCAGGTCCTGAAGGTTCCTGATCTCCGACGGGGTCCTACCTATGCGTCGCAAGACCCCGTGATAATATGGGACGTCCTCGTATGCCCCCTTGAGCAAGGAGGCTAGCCTCTTCATCTGAAGAGACCGGAGGCCGGCCCGGTCCAACCTGTATGCTCGCAGGGAGTCGGCATAGTAGCGAAAGAACCTCAGCACCATATCAGAAGAGCCTCATCTCCCTGCAGAGCTCCGCGGCTCCGCCCGTGACCGCTCCAAGCGTTCCCATGGACCGACGTACTCCTCTCCCTCCGGGGCGCGCATATCTGCCGTCCGCACAATCCACGCAGCGAGAACGTCTCCCGTATCTCTCAATTTCAATGGCGTCGCCCGAGTCCTCCAAGAGCACTCTCGTAGACTGACATTGTCTCCGCCGTCGCTTGATCCCAGGTCCACCTCTCAACGCCCTTCCTCCCTTCCGACCCGACCCGCGCTCTTTCGCCGGGGTCGAGGAGGAGCCCCGCGACCCTGTCTGCCATGGGGCCCGCTTCTTCCGGTGGGACAAGATACCCGTTCACCCCGTCTTTGACGACGTCTGCTATCCCCGAACCTGGGGAGTCGACGGCCACAACTGGGACCCTCGCCGCCATCGCCTCCTTGACGGCCAGCCCCTCCCCCTCCAGCACGCTCGGCAAGACGAAGACGGCCGACTCCCTGTAGATCTTGACGACCTCCAGGTTGCTCTTGACGGTCCCCCTGAACGAGACCTTGTCCCTGACCCCAAGCTCCTCCGCCTTCGCTTCGAGGGACTCCCTCTCTGGCCCGTCGCCTACGACCACGAGGCTCGAGCCGGGGACACGCCGCAGGACTTCTGCGAAGGCGGCCAGCAGGGTGTCGACGTGCTTGTAGCTGACGAGCCTCCCGACGTACAGCACCTGGCCGCTCCTCTCCTGCGCCTCTACTGCGTCAAAGAGGGTCACGTCGACCCCATTGGGGATGACGTACACTTCCCGCCGACCCGCCCTCAGCAGCTTGGTCTTCACCCTGCCGGACACACAGATGACCGGGCCGTCGGCCAGCATCAGCGACAGGCGGGTGGCGAGGAGCCCCACCGCTCCCCAGCCGCGCGACCCGACGTGGGCCCCCCATTCGGCTGCGGTCGGAAGGTCGTGCACCGTCGCCACAAGGGGGACCCCCTTGAAGGCGGAGGCCAGGCGCCCGGCGATTATCGGATAGTAGGCGTTGCAGTGGATCAGATCGCAGTCGGCCCTGAGCGCCTGAGAGAGCGTCCTGGCGATATAGGCCAGCACCCCCAGGGGAGACTTCAGGACCCCCCCCGTGGCCGGGTCGCGGGAGAGCCCCTGCCGGAGCACTTCGACCCCATCGACGCTGTCGCGACTGGCTTGCTTCGGGAACCTGCAGGTCAGGACCTTGACCCCGTTCTGTGCCGACTTCACCCTCCGGGATATTTCGTAGAACTGCCTTTCGCCGCCTCCCCAGACGCCAACGCCCGTCTTCGGGTCGGGGTAGATCTCTGAGATGTAGAGGACCTTCATTCGGCAACCCGTCGGGCTCGGCGACTCACGGCCGCTAGGTTCGCTTTCAGCTTCTTTATCTGCTTGGGGCGGCGTCCCCTCCTCCCCTGCCGCGCCCACTCCCTAGCCGGGGTCCCGGCCCGCGACAGGGCGAAGTTCAGTTCCGAGTCGACGGCCAACACATCGGATTCAGCTCGTCTCGGAAGGGAGGCGGCGGCTAATCCCGCAGGTCAGCCTGCTCGGGCCGGACGCCCACGCATGTGACAGGCCTTGCCTTCACCCAGTAGTCTTTTTGGTCCATCACGTCGACCTGAAGGTGAGCCGGGAGGCTGGTCATTTCTTCCAGATAGGCTCCGAGGGCGGGCCCGAGCGCAAACCGAGCGGCTTCGCCGGGGGGGAGTTTCAGCGTATATTCGGCGCCGTCCTGGACCAGCCTGAAATCCCTCAGCCCGAACGCAGACTCTAGGTGGTCTGAGACTTCGTTGCCCCAGATTCTCGCTCCGGTCCTGCCGAACAGGCAGTCGTCTTTCCTGCCTTCAACCGAAGCTATCCTGGTGGTGCTGGATCCGCACTCGCAGCGGGTCCTCTCGCCGAGCCTGACGTAGTCCCCGGTCCTGTATCTGACCCTGGGCGAGGCGTCCCTGTAGAGGGTCGTCACGACGAGCTCCCCCACCTCTCCCTCGGATACCGGCTCACCGTCCTTCAGGATCTCGAAGACCTTGAAGTCCTCCCAGGTGTGCAGCCCGGCCTCGTACAGGCAGTCGGAGCCTATCTTCCCCACGTCGCTGTTGCCGAAATTCCTTATGACCTTGGCGCCGTAGTCTCTGCGCAGCTCGCGAAGCCCAGTCTCGGTGACTGTTTCCCCTGTGGCGACAATCGCACGCGGCTCGACCCCCAGGGGTGTCCCGGCGGCCCGCGCTATCCTCCTTAGGAAGGACGGCCTGCTGTATATGAAATCTGGTCCGAACTCCCTCAGGGCCCGCGCGTCTCTGCCCGGGTCGTCCAGGTCAGTCTGCAGCGCCAGGAGGTTGGGCAGGTTCCTGCCGAAGAGCCTCACAGGATAATCGTCCGACGTGGTGTAGGGCCTGGAGGAACCGTCCTTCATGACCTCCCTCTTCCAATACTCCCGGGGCCCCCAGAGGGTCGCCACCCTGCTCCAGGGCATGATGCCGATGTGGAACATCGTCCTCAGGGACAGCGCCCTGTTGACTGCCCCCCGCTCACGGGTCCTTGCCAGCGCCACTCGCCGGCCCGTCGTGCCGCTCGAAGTGATCACCTTCCCGTGGGCCCTGCCGCCGGTGGCGGTCCCTTGCTGCTCTCTCACGAGGTCCGCCTTGGTCGAGAAGGGGAGCTTCCGGATGTCTTCGATCCGCCGAAAGTCTTCTGCCCCCAGCCCCTTCTGCCTGAGCATCCTCCTGTACTTCGGAGAACTCCCTTCGAGGTGAGCCAGCACACCCCTCAGCTTCTTGGCCTGAAGCTCCTCAAGTTCCCTTCTGGGGAGCTTGTAGCTCCGCAGCGACCGGAGATAGTACAGCGCCTCCAGCACCGTCATGGACCGTGGCCGTCGGCATCCAGGCGTCGGTTTTGACCCTTTCTGAGTGCCCAACGCTTATGTAAACCGACCGAGTTCGCACCGCCGTGCGTGCGGCGCGAAGGCGCGGCCTAGGAAGGGTCGTCCTGGCGATGGGCCTTATCGTCGTCTTCGCCCTCGCCGGGCTGGGCTACGTGCTCTACGAGCAGACCGCAGTCAAGCCCGACACCGTCTCCCTGGCACTCGGATTCACCCCGAACGGAGGCGACGCCCCGATCTACTACGGCCTGGAAAGTGGGATCTACAGGCAGAATGGAATCAACCTGTCTATCATCCCTGAGGCGTCCCATGTCGCGGGCATATCCGCCCTGGTGGCCGGGGACGTCGACTTTGCGGTGGTGAGCCCTGCCGCCGTCGTCGACTATGTAGCCCACAACAACTCCACGGACATCGTGATCGTCGCGTCGAAGTTTGCGAAGAGCGACCTGGCCGTGGTCTTCAACAACGCCAGCATCTCTCAGGTATCCGACCTCAACGGGAAAGCCGGCGCGATGCTCAGCCCTGCCCTTGGCGACGTAAGCGGCGACTTCCACCTCTTCGCGACCACCAACGGGCTCAACGTCAGTTCGATGGACCTGCAGTACGGCTCTGTGACGACATCTGACGACCTTCTGCTGTCTGGAAAGGTCCAGTTCATCGTCGTCGCGATACAGAACCTCCCGGTAGTCCAGGCGACGGGGGCAGCGGAGGGACTCAAACTTGGGGCCTTCGTCATGGCAGACTACGGGGTCGCCAGCGCCGGGGACTCGCTGGCGACGACGAGGTCCATGATCCAGCAGCACCCGGACATCGTCAGGGCTTTCGTACAGGCGACGATGCAGAGCATGGTGTCCGCGTATTCGAACCAGGAGCAGGCGGTCTCGGACCTGGTAAGGGACAACCCGCAGCTGAACCAGACTTCAAACCTCCAGGCCTACCAGATCCTCCTGCGATACTGCTCGATCGACCCGCAGGGCCTGACCAGCCCACTCCAGTATGGTTGGATGGATCCTCAGTACATGCAACAGACCGTTGACAACGAGATAGTTGCCAACAACCTGGGGGCCGCCATCAACGCGACCACCCTCTACACCAATCAGTTCGTGGAGCCTCCCTGAAGAGGCCGGTGACGCCTGGCCGTGGCTCCTTGGGCGCAGTCAGCGAAGAGGCGCCTCCGCTCCCTCTTCCCAGCGATCCTGACGGTCCTTGCCATCGCCCTCCTCTGGCAGCTGGGGGTCCCGCTTCTGAACGTCCCAGGCTACATCCTCCCTCTCCCGAGCGCTATCATCGACCTCGTGCTGTCGGCCAAGGTCCACTGGGCATACAACGCCTTCCTCACACTGGCCGAAGCCCTCCTGGGGTTCTCTGTCGCGGCCATCGTCGGCGTGGCGCTCGCGGCTGCCATAGCGTTCTCTAGGCCCCTGCGGACCGTCGCCGAGCCCCTCGTCGTGGCCGCCCAGCTCATCCCCAAGGTCGCCCTCATACCGGTGCTCTTCCTCTGGTTCGGCTTCGACGTGGTCCCACGCATCGTCGCCGTGTTCCTCGTCTGCTTCTTCCCCATCGTGGTCGCTTCGGCAGCCGGCTTCATGGCGGTAGACGAGAACCTGGCGGACCTGGTCAGGTCCTACAGCAGCAGCAAGCTCCTGATGCTCAGGAAGGTCTCCTTCCCGGTCGCGCTCCCAAGCATATTCGCAGGCCTCAAGATAGCGATCGTACTGGCGCCTGTAGGCGCGGTCGTCGCCGAGTTCATCTCCAGCCAGGCCGGCCTCGGATTCCTCATCCTAGCGGGCGAGGAACAGCTGAACACTACCCTGGTCTTCGCCGCCACAGCAGTCCTGATCCTGGGGGCTTTCCTGCTCTACGGGATCGTCCTCATCGCTGAGAAACTCGTCATTCCCTGGTCGAACTCCTGAGCAGGCCCCTGGTCGAGGGCTTCCCCCCTTGGGGTCCCCACCATCGGCCCCCCGGCGTTTGCAGCCCGTGTCCCGTTCTGACCCTGGGAGGGCTCGGTCAGGGGACCGCCGAAGCGACCGACCGGTTCTTCAGCCAAATCTCGTCGCGTGCCTGCTCAACGAACGCCACTGTGACGGGAGTCCCGACCAGCTGCGTGAGGTAGCTTCGGAGGGGGCCAGCCAACCTCCGCTCGTCGCTCTCGGGGCTCCAGGACTTCACCACAAACTCGCCGACCTTCAGTTGGACTATCTGATACTCCTTCATTCCAAGCTCAGCTTCCGCCACCTCGGCCACTTCGAGCGGAGGGACCAGTGTCCCGACGGCGGTCTTCAGCCAGTCCTGCCTTCTCCCCAGCGTCTTCCTGACCCTGACCATCCAGGAGCCGCACTCGCAGGCGCCGCCGTCCGCCAGTTCGACCGTGTCCCCCGTCGCATACCTGACCAGGGGCATGGAGTCGTTGAGGAGCACAGTCACCACCAGTTCGCCCATTTCTCCGGGCCCCACCTGCTCCCCGTCCCTGAGCACCTCGTAGATCAGCCAGTCCTCGTTGAGGTGTATCCCTCGCTGGAACCTGCACTCGGCGCCCCCTGAACCTGTCTCGTTGGAGCCGTACCCCTGCATGACCTTCCCCCCGAACGCACCTTCGAGCTTCCTGGCCGCGTCGTCTGTGAATGCCTCGTGCCTGCACTCCATCCCACGGAGGTCCATCCCGGCGCCGCCGGGCGGGAGGAACTCCGCCATCCTCAGGAAGTGGGAGGGTCTGCCAAGGGCGAATCCCGGTCTCATCCGCACGAGCTCCCTCATGTCCTGGCCTGGGTCGTCCTCGGCGGCCTCCAGGTACAGAGCCCTCTTCGACATCCTGGCCAGGGTGGACAGGGCCCCCATCTCCTCCGCCCAGGTGGTGGGCTTCCCCTTCTTCCTGCCGAAGAGCGCCCGCCTCCAGTACTTCTTCGGGGGCCAGACCGTGACAAGCCTGTCCCAGGGACGGACTCCGAACTCCGCGTACTTCCTGAGCTGAAATGCGATCGCGTGATCCACGTAGTTCTGGTCGTAGTAGACCCGCAGGGGCAGGCCGCTGGTCCCGCTCCCTTCCTTCACGAAGCTTGCTCCTCGCCTCGAGACGAGGCCCTTGCCTCCCAGGATGACCTCTTCCTTCGTCAGGAGGGGGAACTGCCGCAGGTCGTCGATGGTGAAGTCGACCGGGGTCCTCCCCATCTGCCGCATCAGTTCATGGTAGTGGGGGACCTCGTCGTATGCGAGGGACAAGGTGCGCCTGAGCCTCTTCGCCTGAAGCGCTTCGAGCTGAGGGCGCCTGAGGGTGTAGTCGCGCATGGAACGGGCGAAGTACCGCAGGGCGCGGCCAAGCATCCCTCAGGGACCCCTCCGACCGGCGAAGCTGACGTTCCACGGGGTGGGTCGGCCTCGCGGACGGTCCTGTGCGCAGGAGCCAGTCATCACATTCACCGGGCTACCCGTGAACTGGCCGCAGGTCTATCACGCCGCTTGCGTGTACGCATTAGTGTAGAACTGGGTCGCGTCGATGTTCGTTGTCCTGCCTGACAGCGCCGCTATCAGATTCACCGTCTGCTGCATCAGCGCAGGGTCGACGTAGCCGTAGACCAGGGGGTTCGTGCTCTGCGTCACTCCGCTCATGCAGCAGGAGACGTCCATGTTGAACCCGTCGAGCATCTTGGTCTGACTCAGCTGGGGCTGGAAGTCAGCCTCCGCAGCGGCGGCCGCCGACGGGTTGAGCGCCGCGCCCACCATCCCCTTCAAGGTCGCGAGCACGAATCCTTTGACCGTGCCGCTGTGGCTCTGCAGCATCGCTTCGCTTGTCAGCAGCACGTACCCGAGGGTGTGGATACCCAGCGAGTCAAAGGACATGAACCCGAGCTGGATCCCCTTGGCCGCGGCGGCGGGCTGCAGCAGCGCCAAGTTCTGGGCCCCAGCAATGGCCCAGTCTGCCTGGCCTGTAAGCAGGAACTGGTTGACTGTCGCCTGAGACGTGCCGTAGAATATCGGAGGGGTGAGGTTGGGATACTCCTGCTTCGCCTGATACAGGAACAGCCTCGTCGAGCTTCCAATGGAGGGGTTCAGGGCGGCTCCCGTCGTGTTGTACACGTCGGACGGGCTGGAGACCTTCGCCGTGTTGTATACGATCCCTAGGGGCGACTTCGCGTAGAGGGCCGCCACTATCTTCACATTCGTGACGTTGGCAGTGAGGAGTGAGAGCGTGACGGCCGGGGCGTAGTTGAGAGCGAATGACACCTCTCCGGTGGAGACCGCGGATACCCCCGGCGTCCCCGGCGAGCCTGGGATTATGGTGACGTTGAGCCCCTCGCTGGCGTAGTACCCTTGCTGAACCGCGTAGTAGAACGGTGCGTCCTCCGGCCCGGCAGGTCCGCCGAGGGCGAACGTCACGCTGCTCTGAGTCGGCGCCCCGATCAGCAAGTAGGCTGCGACTCCCGCGACGGCGACCACCGCGATGATCATGACCGCCATCATCTTGCCGCTGGCGCCTGCCCGACCGTCATGAATCATATCAGCCTCGCCCTCGTGATTCGGTTAATATCTGTGTCTGAGATGCTGATCCCCCGATTCACGGACTCAAGGGCGGCCATGCCACGCCTGCGCGCCCGAGCCTAGGGCTGCTGCGTGTAGGCGTCGCTGTAGAACTGTGTCGCGTTCACGGCCGTGCTGACGCCCTCACCGAGGAGGACGAAATTCACTGTCTGCTGCATCCGGACCGGATCTGGGTATCCGAACGCCAGCGGGTTGGTGGCGGCAGTGACGCCCTGCATGCAGCAGGCGACGTCCAGGTTCCAACCCTGGAGCATCTGCGACTCGTTCAGCTGTGGCTGGTAGCGGACCTCTGCGGCGGCAGCAGCAGCAGGGTTCAGGGCTGCTTCGACCATCCCCTTGAGGGTGGCGGAGACGAAGCTCTTCACGACCCCACCGTGGTCCGCGATCATGGCAGAGCTAGTGACCAGGACCTCACCGTACGAAGTGAACCCGTAGTCGCTGAATGGGAAGAATCCGAGCTGTATCCCTTGGAGCGACGCGGAGGGTTGGAGGAACGCGATGTCATGGGCCCCACCGACTTCGTAGTCCACTTTCCCTGTCCCCAGGTCGCCCCAGACGACCGACTGTGACGACCCGAATTGCAGGTAGGGCGCGACGGTCAGGTTGTTCTGGTCCGCCAGCGCGAGGAAGAGCTTTGTCGCAATGCCGATGGACGGATTCGTCGCCGCGCCCGGCTTCCCCGCTATGCCGTCGGGGCTGGAGATCGCGGCCTCGTTGTAGACGACCGAGAAGAACGAAGTGGGGAAGAGGACCGCCACGATCCTGACGTTGGTCACGTTGGATTTGGTGAGCGAGTACACCAGGCCCGACGCGTCGGTGAGCGCGAAGTCCACCTCGCCGCTCGAGACGGCTGCGATGGCAGCCGTCCCCCCGGTGCCAGGGAGGATCGTCACGTTCAGTCCCCCGCTGGAGTAGTAGCCCTGCTGCAGCGCGTAGTACTGTGGAGCGTTTTCGGGGCCGGGCGGGATGCCGAGGGTCAGTGTGACACTGGTGCTCTGACCCCCCGACCCCTGGAACAGGTAGTAGGCGGTGAGCCCTGCCGCCACGAGCAGCACAATCACGACCGACAATGCCAGCCTCGTAGCCAGACCGGGGCGGGCGTCCCTACGCAACAGCACGGAGACCGGCCGGGCATGCTTAAGGGTTTAGCTGGCCGGTCGAGAATGGCTTAATCATCCAGACGCCTGGCCCCGACTGAGTTGATGCCCCTGGTCCTGAAGAACCTCGCCGAAGCGAGGAGGAACTATCTTCTCAGGAGAGACCAGCTGGAAGACCTCCAGCGAAGGAAGCTCCTGCGGATGCTCCGCTGGGCGTACGCGTACATCCCGCTCTACCGTTCTTTGTTCAGGCAGATCGGAAAGACCCCCGAGGATTTCCAACGAGCGAGCGACCTCAGGAGGCTGCCGACGACCACCAAGGCCGACCTGCTGGCCAACTATCGCGACGGGGTAACCGCCAGGGGAATGAGGCCGGAGGTCGTCTGGTCCACCGCCGGCACCACCGGGGGCCCTTTCAAGGTGGAGTGGACTAGCGAGATGGACGACGTCAGGAAGGCGCTCAGCATGAGACGGATGCTGAACTTCGGCTTCAGGCCCTGGGAGAAGGTCGCGACCATATGGCCCAAGAAGATCGTCTGGCGCCATGCCTACGACGCGAGCGGACGGCGAAGGGCCAGCACGACCGTGTACGAGCTCCCATTCGCGACCGCCTTCGGCAGGCCGGCGCCCACGGTCCGCGTGATTGTCAGCGGCCCTCCGGACCTGACCGAGGAGGTGAAGGCGCTCAACAAGTTCGGTCCCCGGTTCGTCTACTCTTCACCCGGCCACCTGCAAAAGCTTGCGGAGGCGGCGAAGTCGGGGAAGCTGGCCGTGAACCTGAAGGGAATCTTCCTGACCGGCCGGGACATCTCCCCGACCTCTCGGAAGGAGCTCGAGGGGGCCTACGGCGCCCCCACATGCAGGAGCTACGGAGCGACCGAGACGGGGAGCCTGGGCGGTGACTGCACGGAGCGCCGGGGGTTCCATCTCAGCGAAGACTACACCTACTGCGAGGTACTGCGCGGCGACGAGCCCGTCGGTCCGGGCGAGGTCGGCGAGCTAGTGGTCACGACCCTGCACAACGGCATAATGCCTCTCGTCCGCTACAGGCTGGGAGACCTGGTTGAGCTTGCCGACGGGGGAAGGTGCGGCTGCGGTTCATCCCTCACCCGCGTCTCCAGCATACTGGGCCGTGCTTCCGACGGAATCTTGACGAAAGCCGGAGAACGGATCCCTCCTCTGAGGACGGTAGTAGCGATCGAAGCTTCCACTTCCCTCAGAGAGTTCCAGGTCCGCCAGACCTGCGTCGACAGTTTCACTGTCAACGTCCCCCAGGGGGGTGCCTCGGGTCCCGGCCTGGAGGAAAGGCTCTCGGCTGTCCTTGGGGCGCAGGTGGGGACCGCCGTCAGGGTCTCCTTGAAAGAAACGGCCGACTTCGACCTCGAAGGGAAGGCGAGGTCCATCCTCAGCGACGCCTAGGATGGACGGCCAGGGGGAGCGGGCCACGCCCGCGCGGGGCAACCCTCATATCGGCAGCATGCGGCAGGCTTCTTCTGTCGTGCCCCAACTGCGCTCGGCAGCGGCCTTCCTGCTCCCTCCGGTTGCCGCCATCGTCCTCCTCCTTCTCCTGATCCAGGTCGCCCTCCCCTACCTGCACGTCCCGTCGATATTCGTGCCTCTCCCCAGCTCGGTCCTCTCCCTCCTCGCTTCCCCGCGGATCCCGTGGTTGGAGCACTCGGAGATCACCCTCTACGAAGCCCTGGGGGGGTTCCTGCTGGCCGTCGCCTTCGGCATCCCTCTTGCGATCGTGATGCACTTCTTCAGGCCCCTGAAGATGGTCCTGAGCCCGATCATCCTCGCCGCCCAGGTCGCCCCAAAGATAGCGCTCGTCCCTGTCCTGTTCCTCTGGCTCGGATTCGCTCCGCTTCCGCGTGTCCTCACGGTCTTCCTCGTCTGCTTCTTCCCGGTCGTAGTGGACACCGAAACCGGCCTGGCTTCGGTCGAGCCTGAGATGGTCCAGTTGGTCAGGTCGTTCAACTCGAGCACCCTCGACCTCATACGGAAGGTGTCGTTCCCGACGGCGCTCCCAAGCGTCTTCTCCGGGTTGAAAGTCTCGATAACCCTGGCCATGGTTGGGGCGGTGGTCGCCGAGTTCGTCCAGTCCAGCTCGGGCCTCGGATACCTGATACTCTCCGCCCAGGCAAACCTCGACACCACCCTGGCCTTCGCCGCCGTGACAATCCTTGTCGTCCTCTCCCTGATGCTGTACGCAGCGATACTACTCGTCGAATGGACGGTCGTCACATGGAGGAGGTGAAGCCGGCGACGCCGCCGGGGTCGAGGTCGGCGATATGGGTCTCCGGCGTCTCGAAGACCTACCGCACCTCTGGAGGGGGCGAGGTCGAGGCCCTGAAGTCGGTCACCTTCGCCGTCGCCGAGGGGGAGTTCGTATCGATAGTCGGCAGGTCCGGATGCGGCAAGAGCACCCTCCTGAAGATCATCTCCGGCCTCCTCCCTCCTTCGGGAGGCGACGTGGAGGTGTTCGGCGACGCGGTGGATTCCCCTCTGGGCTCCATCGGGTTCGCTTTCCAGAACCCTCTCCTCATGCCCTGGAGGAATGTCCTCCAGAACGTCCTACTTCCGGCGGAGCTGGTGCACAAGAGCCCCGATGAGTACCGACAGAGAGCCCTCGAGCTGATGTCCAGGGCGGGGCTGTCGGGGTTCGAGGGGATGCGGCCGAAAGAGCTCTCGGGTGGGATGCAGCAGCGGGTCGCGATAGCGAGGGCGCTGCTCCTCGACCCAAAGATCCTCCTCATGGACGAGCCGTTCGGCTCCCTGGACGAGCTGACGAGGGAGGAGATGTCGGGGGAACTCCTCAGGCTGATCCAGGCCATCAGGAAGACCGTCATCTTCATCACCCACAGCGTCCCCGAGGCGGTCCTGCTCTCAGACCGCGTGGTCGTCCTCTCCCCAAGGCCGGCCACGGTCTCCCTGGACCTGAAGATCGACCTGCCGAGGCCGAGGTCCATGGCGGCGAGAAATGATCCCCGCTACGAGGACTACTGCAGGGCGATCCGAGAGTCCCTGGGACTATTGAAGCCCCCAACGGGTCCCGACGCGGCCCAGTAACGGAGCCTCCTCGCAGGCCCGGCTTACCTGGTTCCCGCTCCCCCAGGCCCAACGCCGACCTTCGACCCACCAACCTCCAGTTGCCCGGGCGGTCTGGTCGGGCGCCGCCGCCTTGCGCTGGATGCCCTTCTGCGTCAGCGGATATCAGAGGCTCAGACGTAGCCGAGGCTCTTCAGTCGCTCTTCGATCAGCTTCTCGTCGGCCTGTGTCAGGGTGGGTCCCGGCCCGCTGCTCCCGACCCCGCTTCCGCGGATCTTGGGGCTCCCCCAGAGCGAGACCCCGTCCATGTCGTCCGGGACTTCGAGCCCGAAGAGCGTCAGCACCGTCGGGGCTATGTCGCAGATCGATGCCTCTTCGCCCTTCCCTGGCTCCACCCCCGCCCCCCGCATGAGGTAGATCCCCTCCATCGAGTGGCCGTTCTGCGGACCTTCGGACAGGACCGTCCTGCTGTACCCGCCGATGCCTCTCTCGCCTGGGAACACGACCAGCTCCGGCGCCTGCGACACGTACGGGCCCTTGTAGACTTCGGCTGCCGGGAGGCAGCCTGATATTATTCCCCTCTTCGCGAGGCCCTCCAGCTTCGAGCGGATCTCCCCCGCCACCTTCCTCTCCCGCTCCTCATCCAGGACCCCGTTGCGGAAGCGGCGCTTCGTGTTGAGCCTTATCCCCAGAGTGAAGTCCTGCGAAGCGGCCAGCGAGGTCGACGGGTCGGGCTTCATCCCCTCTGACCGGCTCGACGTCCCCGACGCTGCGGCCCAGGCCCTCGTCCCCGCCTCCCAGAGGCGCCTGTGGCGCGCCACGGCCGACAGGACCCCGCTGGGGACGGCGAAGGGAAGGCCATGGGAGAGGCGGGAAATCCCCACCGGGCCCGGCTTCGTGTGCAAGTACCCGTTCTCAGCAAGCCAGTGGTTTATGCTGAACCCGCCCGAGTACGACTTGAACCCATGGTCGGACACCAGAAAGAGGTAGTCCTCCGGCCCAAGGCTGGAGGCAAACCAGTCCAGGTACCCGTCGAGGTCCCTGTAGATCTCCCTGGCCAGGGAAGCCCCCCCTGTCGCTTTCCCACTCAGAAGGTCCGAATAGAGCTCGTGCTGCATCCAGTCGACCCCGCTGAACATCACAAACATGAAATCCCACTTCGAGAGGAACAGCTCCTTCGCGCACCTGAACCTTACATCTTCTAGCCCCCTGATGTCGTCGAGATATCCCAGCGTGTCCCTCTTCAGAGAGAGGTTGGGGAAGCTCCTGTAGCTCCGGAAGGGCTCCCTTGAACGGAGAGACGCAGGCTGGACCGTGTCTGTGGGGGGGCAGAGGACGTCACCCAGCACCGGCCCCCTAATCTTCCTGGGGAACGAGAATGTCGGGAGGTTCACGACCTGGACGGCCAGCCCCGCCCGCTCGAGGAGCTCAGGGAGGGTCTCTGCCTTTACGTCGAGCGAAGTGGTCGGCCTGAAGCGGTCGATCGAGTCCGTCGCCACGTAGAAGCTGTAGATGCCCGTCTTCCCCGGGCCCTTGCCTGTCGAAAGCGCCGCCCAGGCCGGACCCGTGACCGGGGGGATGGTCGATTTCAGCACCCCCCACTTCGACTTGCCGCAAAGCTCCCCGAGGCGGGGCATCGTCCCGTCCTGGGCGTACCTTGACAGCAGCTCCCAGGTAGCCCCGTCGAATCCCACCACCAGGACTCTCATGGGGCAGCGCGTGCCTCCATGGGCTGGGCCCCCCGCGTGTTCCTATTAACGGGAGTCGCTGGGAAAGCTGCCATGGCCACGCCGTCGAGGGGATCCAAGACAAGTGTCCCTCGCCTGGGCCGTCTTCAAGGGGTGCAGAGGCCGCTCCCTCTCCCAATCGGTTATAACGCGCCGCCCGTCGGCTTTCATCTCCGATGGCGAGCTCCTACGGGGACCTCCTCGGCTCCCTGGCGGGCCTCTTTGTGAAGGGAGCAACGACCACGGAGTCCTCTCCCGACCCTGAGCTCTTTGGAGGACCGAGCCAGTGACCGGCCTTCCCGTCGAATTCTACCCGGGCTATGCAACCTATCTTGCCGCCATCTTGCTCCCTGGCTATGGGTTCTGGGAGGCCCTGGGGAAGTGGAAGGACGACGACACCCTTGCAGACCGGCTCGGCCTCTCCTTCGGCGTCGGCATAGCCGTAGACACGGTGGTGTTCGCGGTCAAGACCATGGGCCTGGGGGTCCCAGCGCTTCTGGGCGCAGGCACTTGGGTCGACTACTTCCTCATCTTCCTTGGGCTCGCCGCCCTGGGAGCGTCCTATGTGAGGCGGAGGCGCTTCACAAGACCTCCATCGTTCACCCGAAACGACTTCGTCGTCATCCTCCTCGCCGCCTTCATGGCCGCCGTCACCGCGCTCTACTTCGCGAAGTTCCCGTTCTTCCCGTACTTCAGTCAGGACTTCCTGGTCCACACAGCCGAAGCCACCGGCCTCATCCAAGGGACCCAGGCAACCGTCCCCAATCTGCTGATCTACGGAGCGGCGGACTACCAGCTGGGGATGGCCCTGCTCGCCGTGGGCGGACTCTCCCTGGTGACCGTAAGGCACACCATGGACGTCCTCCTGGTCCTCTCCCCCTTCCTCGTGTACGCCGTCGCCAGGAAGCTCTTCTCCGGGAGCAGGGCCGCCCTCTTCGCGGCCGCCATCTACGCGCTTTCTGGGACCCTCTGGTCTACCATGGTGCTGTATACCGGGCTCTATGCGAACTTCGTAGGAGTGCTGCTCGAGCTCCTCCTGGTGGTCGCCTTCCTCGACCTGGCCTCCGGCTACCGTTCCGCCTCGATCTGGCTCTCCTCCGGTACGATCGTCGTCGCAGGCTACCTCTCCCACTACACCGTCCTCTCCCTCTTCGGGGGGTTCCTGATCTTCGCACTGGCAGCCCGTCTCTCCAGGAGGCCAGGGTCCAGGGGGTATCTCCTGGCGTCCGCCGCGTTCCTCGCCCCGGGGGCGCTTGGAGCCATCCTGTTCCAATCTTGGCTCCTTCAGGTCCTGAGTTCCTCCTATGTCTACCTGGGCCGACCTCCGCTCACTACCTTCCTCTCGCAGCTCCTCGGCGCCGTCCCTGCGGTCGCCTACATAGCCTCCGACCTCGGCAACGACCCCGGGTTCGTGGCCCTCTTCGCGCTCCTCGGCGTCGCCTTATACTGGGCCTACAGGTCCAGGCACCTTCCCACTTTCCTGATGGCGGCGTGGCTCGTCGGCCTCATCGCCGCATCCCCTGAGAACGGCGGCGCCTGGAGGTTCGCCTTCGAAGCCATCGTCCCGGTCATCCTGCTCGCCGGCTACGGCCTCGACTCCCTCCTTTCTCACCCCCCCTCGCCGGCCCATGCGAAGAAGATGAGGCTCCCGGCTCCCGGCTCGGCGAACCTGCGCCGTGTGGGGATGGTCGCCGTCTGCCTCCTCTTCCTGGTCCCGATCGCTGCCCAGGGGCAGGCAGCCGGGACCGCCAACAGCTCGACCAGAGGGACGCAGCTGGAGGCCCAGGTCCAGGGCGCCCTCTTCCAGGCCATGGCCTGGCTGGACCAAAACACCCCGCCTACTTCCACGGTCTTGAGCGTGACCGACCCCAGGTTCATCTTCGCCAGGGTCGTGATCGACAGGATCGCCAGCGACTACTACTCCCCGACTGCCTCGGGTGCCATCGCCTACGCCACTCTCCACGGAGAGAGGTACATCGTCGTCACCCGCCATGACGTCGTCACGACAAACGGCACCTCCGTGTCAGACACCAACGACACGACCCTCCCCTGGTTCACCTACCCTCTTCAGAGCGGGCTGACGATGGTCTACAACAACACCGACGTGATGATCTTCGAAATCTCCGCAGGCGCCTAGCGCCCGCGAGCCGCCCACTCCCCCCGAGGCCCGTCTCCCCAATCAGGTTATAACGGCCGAGGCTCCCCCTCTCAACCCCGATGGTCCTGAGAGGTCCCGCGACCGCAGTCACGATTTCATCCGGAAACGGTCCCAGCGGACCCACCGCCTTGGGTGACTGAGGCTGTGACGGGCTTCCCTCCCGAGTTCCTCCCGGGCTACGTCGTCTACCTCGCGGCCATCTTCGTCCCCGGCTACGGGCTGGGAGAGCTGCTGGGGCGGTGGAAGGAGGGGGACACCCTGGTAGAGCGGGCGGGGTACTCCTTCGGTCTGGGGCTGTCGGCAGACACCGTGGTCTACGCCCTGAAGACGGCCGGCGTCGGGGTCGGTGGGTTCCGCCTCGCCGGCATGGGAATATCCGTGGTCTACCTCATGGTCTTCCTGGGCGTCGCGGCCCTGGGCGCCTCATACCTCCGGCGGAGGTCCTTCGCCAGGCCGCCTTCCTTCGCCCTCTACGACGCCGCCGTGTTCGCCATGGTGGCGGTCCTGGCCGCCGCCATCTACGTCTACTTCGCGAAGTACCCCTACTTCCCCGACTATCAGATCGACTACGCCGCCCATGCCACCCAGGCGACGGGGCTCATCACGGGGGCCGTGGTGACCGTCCCGAAGATGCTGCTCTACGGCGCAGGCAACTACCAGATCGCCGCCTCCATCCTCGCGGTGGGCGGTTGGGCCCTCCTGACTGCTCAGCGGACCATGGCCATCATGGTGCTGCTTTCTCCCTTCCTCGTCTTCTCCGCGTCCAGCAGGATCTTCGCCAGCAGGAGGGCCGCCCTCTTCACCACCGCCCTCTACGCCCTTTCTGGGATAGTCTGGGTCCCGATGGTGTACGCCGTCGGCCTATACGCCAACTTCGTCGGGGTCCTCCTCGAGGTGCTCCTCGTGAGCGCCTTCCTCGACCTCTCGTCCAACCTTCGGTCCCGGACCGCCTGGGTCGCCGACGGAGCGATCCTCGTCGCGTCTTACTTCTCCCACTACACGGTAATCACGATACTAGGCTCGTTCCTGATCTTCGGGCTCGGGATGGCGCTCCTCAGGCGGCCCGGGTACAAGAGCTACCTCGCAGTCGGGGCAGCGTTCCTCGCACCCGGGGCCGTCGGCGCCCTCGTCTTCGAGAAGACCCTGGGGACCATTCTGGCGATCTCCTACACCGTGGGGAGCCCCGTGGTCCTGAGCACATACCTGTCCGGCCTGCTGAGCCCCATCCCGGCCCTCGCCTACATCGCGGTGGACGTCTCCAACGACCTTGGCTTCGTCGCGTTGATGGCGCTTCTGGCCGTCGCGCTCTACAAGGGGTACAAGTCCAGGTACGTGCCTGCCCTGCTCCTGGCGCTCTGGTTCGTCGCCATCCTGGTGGCCGCCCCTGAGGACTACCTGGCGTGGCGCTTCTCCTTCGAAGCGGCGATCCCGCTCCTCCTCCTCTCCGGCTACGGGCTCCATGCGCTTCTCCCCGAGTATGCTCCGCGGACCGCCGTCAGGCGAAGCAAGCTGAAGGCTGCCAGGGGGGGCGGCCCGCCCAGGCTCAGCTCGGTGGTCGTGGCCCTGCTGTTCTTGGTCCCCGCGGTTGCCGGGAGCCCGACCTGGTTCATGGTGCAGAACGTGACGGCGAACGCGAGCCAGGAGGCGCAGCTTCAGGGGGAGCTCCTCCATGCCATGAGCTGGATGGGGCAGAACACGCCGGCGGGGTCGAAGTTTCTGTCCGTCACCGAGCCGAGGTTCGAATACGACCGAGCGGTCATCGACAGGAACACCACCTACCAATATTTCCGAAACGCCCCCCAGGCGATAACCTACGCCGACCAGCTTGGCGCGCAGTACATCATAGTCACCCACTTCGACGTGCGCTTCAGCCTGTCCACCCTCGCCCCGGACTTCTACAGCACCAACCTCCCGTGGTACACCTATCCTTCCCAGAACGGCATCGCCATGGTCTACAACAACACCGACGTGATGATCTTCGAAGTCACGCCGAGCGGATAGCGTCCAGGGGGCGGCCCGCCGGGGGCCTGCCTGGCGCTGCCCAATCAGGTTATAACTGCCGTGAGCCGAGACCTTCTCTTCCGATGAAAGCCGCCACCCCAGAGCTCCCGGCCCGCCCGGCAGCTCCTCCGGAGGAAGGCGTGCAGGGGCGCCGGCCCTCGTCCGTCCGGCGGGACCTCGTGGACCCCCAATGGTGACCAGCCTCCCCGTCGAGTTCCTCCCGGGCTACGTCGTCTACCTCGCCGCCATCTTCGTCCCCGGCTACGGCCTCTGGGAGGTCCTGGGAAGGTGGAAGGACGACGACACCCTTGCAGACCGGCTGGGCTTCTCCTTCGGGGTCGGCATCGCCGTGGACACGGTTGTCTTCGCGCTCAAGACCCTGGGGCTGGGCGTAGGATTCCTCTACGGCGCAGGCATAGGGCTCGTCTACTTCCTGGTCCTCGTCGGGGTCGCCGCCCTGGGGGTCTCCTATGCCCGGCGGAGGCGGTTCACAGGGCCCCCCAGGCTCGCCCGCGACGACCTCGCCACCGTCTTCTTCGCCGCCTTCGTCGCCGCCGTCATCGCCTTGTATCTTGGAAAGTTCCCCATATTCCCCTACTTCAACCCCGACTTCCTGGTCCACCAGGTCCAGGCCACCGGCCTGACCCTCGGGACCCTGTCCTCCGTCCCCCGGATGCTGGTCTACGGGGCCGCGGACTACCAGCTGGGCATGGCCCTGCTCGCCGTCGGGGGCCTCCCCCTGGCGACTGTAAGGCACACCATGGCCCTGCTGACGGTCCTCTCCCCCTTCTTCGTGTACGCCGTCGCGAAGCGGCTCTTCGCCAGCAGGAGGGCCGCCCTCTTCGCGGCCGCCATCTTCGCCCTCTCCGGGACCGTCTGGACCCCCCTGGTCCTGAACGACGGGCTCTACGCCAACTTCGTCGGGGTCCTCCTCGAGCTCCTCCTCGTCGTCGGTTTCCTCGACCTCTCGTCCGGGTACAGGTCCCCCTCGGTGTGGCTCTCCTCGGGGGTCTTCCTCGTCGCCGGCTACTTCTCCCACTACACCGCCATCTCGACCTTCGGCGCCTTCCTCTTCTTCTCCGTCGCCGTCGGCCTCCTGAGGAGGCCCTCGGCCAGGGGGCATCTCCTGGCGACGGCGGTCTTCCTCGCCCCAGGCGCCCTGGGGGCCCTCGTGTTCCACAGCACCGTCACCAACATCCTCAACATCTCGTACAACGAGTTCTCCTCGCCGGGGTTCACGACCTACGTCTCGCGGCTACTGAGCCCCATCCCCTCTGTCGCCTTCATCGCCGTCGACGTCTCCAACGACCCCGGGTTCGTGGCTCTCTTCGCCCTCCTCGCCCTCGGGCTCTACTGGGCCTGCCGCTCCCGGAGCCTCCCCGCCCTCTTGCTGGGGGTCTGGTTCTTCGCCCTCCTCGCCGTGTCGCCCGAAAACGGCGGCGCCTGGAGGTTCGGCTTCGAGGCGGTCGTCCCCGTCATCCTGCTCGCCGGCTACGGTCTCGACTCGCTCCTCTCCCGCGGGCCGTCGGCGGTCCCGAAGAAGGTGCGCCTGCGGGCTCCGAAGTCGCCTGGCCTCCGACGCGTGGGGATGGTCGCCGTCTGCCTCCTCTTCCTCGTCCCCATCGTCTACAACGGGTGGGCTTGGTCCACGGCCCAGAACGCCACCGTCGGCACCCAGCAGGAGGCCCAGGTCCAGAGCCAGCTGCTCCAGGCGATGACCTGGATGGGTCAGAACACCCCGCCGACTTCCCTCGTCCTCTCGGTGACCGACCCCAGGTTCATCTTCGCAAGGACTGTGATCGACAGGATCACCAGCGACCACTACTCGGCCTCGCCCAACGACTCCATCTCCTTCGCCAGGGCCCACGGAGAAAGCTACATCGTCGTCACCCGCTACGACGTCGACACGGGCAACGGCACCGTCGTCTCCGACAGCCAGTCCCTCCCCTGGTACACCTTCCCCCAGTCGGCGGGGTTGACCCTCGTCTACAAGAACGGGGACGTCATGATATTCGAGATAGCGAGCACAGCCTGAGTTTCCAGGTAGTGTCGGACCCCCCGTAGGCTCGCCAGCCAAGGTGCCTTTTCCAGGGCTCTTTGGCCCTTTAAGCCACCGATTGCGGCTCATCTCGTGGAAACAGCCGGACTTGCGTGGGCTACGGTCGAAGGGGCCAGATTCAGGCTGTCTTTTCCCCGAACGAACCGCGAAATAGACGATTTGTCCACTCTGCTTATATAACTAGTCGGGGGGCCTTTCTACGAAAATACATTGTATACGCTTCAAAGCGTAAACATGAAGAAAACTAGCTCTATACTAATCATCGCACTTCTTGCACTTTCAGCCCTCATGGTCTTTGTGCCAATCGCGGCGCATGCGACCATCACCGGCACGCCAGTTCTGGCTGATTCCAACATCGACGCAGCTGGGTCAGCGACCATCACGCCAGCGTCCGCTTCGGTCACTGTCATCGCAGGCACTGCCGGAGTAACGGCTTTGGACGGTTCAGCCGTCGTTCAGCCGGCGTACTTCGCTCTGGCCACCACCGGCGTCACGTTCAGCGGCGCCAACATCTACCTCTACCTGTCAGCGAATGGAAACGCCCAGATCAATAACGCCCCGTCCCCCGGATCATGCGGGGGAGGGATGTGCCCAGGAGACATCTTCTACGCAGGGCCATTCCCGGCGCTGCAGCTGAGCGCTGCCACACTCTCAGGCTTCTCGGCGAGCGGAACCGCTAGCACCAACGGTCCGTACTTCATAGGACAGAACGCCATCGTCGGGCCCATCCCGGCTCTGGTGAACGCGTCCTACCAGTACGTCAAGCTCTACGACGGCTCCTGCGGGACTCCGTCCAACGCCACCAGCTTTGGCTGCACAGGCACCGGCATCGCCGGAGCCAAGCAGCTGCTCAACATCCTCCCAGGGATTTCGATCACCCCGGCCTCCGGCTCAGCCGGTGACCCGGTGACCATCATGGGCGGAGGGTTCGGCAACGGCGTCCACATGAACATCACCTACGCCTACTCCTTCACCAGCTGGGAGGGCATCACGTCCATCAAGAACGGCACCTGGTCAGGGTTCACTGGAATCGTCACAGGGAAGACCTTCAGCTCCTGCCCGGCGCCAGCCAACAGCCACAGCTTCTACGGCCCTGCAAACATCGAAGGGACCTTCTGCCTCTCTGGCAAGGCCCTCGACACCAAGCAGGCC
The DNA here is from genome assembly GCA_021819105.1 of archaeon. Lineage (GTDB taxonomy): Archaea > Thermoproteota > Nitrososphaeria > Nitrososphaerales > Gagatemarchaeaceae > UBA183. The sequence continues at coordinate 129,937 of JAKASK010000002.1, read as the reverse complement.
TTCAACGAGCGGGTTGGTGTGAACATCTACCCGACGGTGAACATCAACGCCTCGGCCTGGCAGCCCAACGTCCGTGACACCACGAACGGCGGCATCCTCAACCTCGCACAGGAGGACTACTACAAGCAGAGCCTCAGGCCCTACTTCGCGGAGAACAGCAGGCAGTTCAACTTCCTGCAGTCAGGGTTCCAGGGGAGCTACACCGACTCGAAGGGCCCCCAGTACTATCCGAGCTCCACCGATGTCGGCAACGACAGCGGCCAGCAGGCGGCCAACGACATCACCTACTTCAGCACCAGCGTATCTCCTTACGCGCTCAATGTCTTCGACAGCGGTGACATCAACGTCACCGGCTCCAACTTCTACACCGGGGGTGCACTCACCGTGACACTCAGCGGGTACGGCGTGATCGCGACCTTCAACGGGACCAGCAAGCCCACCACGGGCGGGCTGTTCTCGATAGGCTTCAACGTCCCCAACGTCCCGCTCGGACTCCACAACATCACCATCACCTCCGATGGCGTCCCCTACGTCTTCGCCATCAACATCATCCCAGCGCTCATCCTCACCCCTGACTCCGGATCACCGAGCAGCCCAGACACCGTAGTCACGGTGACTGGCTTCGGCTTCCCGGCGAACGCGGGTGTGTACATCTTCTGGAACGAAATAACCACCAACGACTTCAACGCCTACAACGTGGTCAACACGACCAGCGATGCCACCGGCGCGCTGGCGTCTGCGACCTTCTCGGTCCCAGACCCGACCTTCGGGGGCATCCACTACGTCTATGCGCTGGACAACATCACCCTCAGCAACCTGGGCGAGACCGTCCCCTCGGTCATGGGGAACATCGTCAACGGGTACAGGACGACAAGCATCTATGACGCAGCCTCCGACTCCACGACCTACCACACCTTCCTCGTCACCCCGACTCTCTGCATCGACGTAGGCACATCGACCTCTTGCGTGGGCGCCTCAGGCAGTCCCACCATCCAGTCGGTCAACGCCAACGCCCAGTCCTCGGTCACGGCCTACGCTGAAGGGCTCTCGCCGACCACCCTTTACCAGGTGTTCGTCGACAGCGCCAGCCACGGCTACCTCAGCACCTTCAACAACGCACTCGGCACCAACCAATTCAACGGCAACGCGGTGATCAACATGACTTCTGCCGGATTCAGACCTGGTCTACACCAGATCGAAATCGACACGAGCATGCAGCCAACCGTGCCGAACCCGGTCAACTTCGGGTTCTACTGCCGTGAGTACTACCAGTCTTGCTTCCTGCAGCAGGCCAGCGAAGGGAACTTCTCGACGCCTGCCACCTACGGGTTCTTCAACGTCACCACCACCGGCGACTACATCTACAGCGGCTTCGCGTCGCTGACAGCGACCATGAACAGCCTCTCGACCACCGTGAGCGGGCTGTCCACCTCCATCTCGAACATGCAGACCTCCATCAGCAGCATCCAGACCAGCATAGGCACGCTCACGACCGACGTGGGCAACCTCCAGACAAGCGTCACCAACATCGGAAGCCAGTTGACGTCACTCGCAACCTCGGTTAGCGGCGCCGCATCGAGCGCCTCCTCAGCAGCCACGGCCGCGAACAACGCGGCTACGGCAGCCCAGCAGGCAGCCTCGAACACCAGCGGACTATCCAACACCTCGACCTACGTCCTCGTAGTCGCAGTGTTGGCTGCCATAACCTTGGTACTAGAGCTAGCAATATTAGTAAGGAAACTGTCCTAAGCGGACGGTTTCCCCTCCTTTTGTTTTTGCGAAACCTAGCGTGAGCTGTAGACCTTTTCCGTTTCTCAGTTTTTGCAATCATTTCCGCCGCGGGGTTGGTCCCCGCGGCGGCGCAGCAATTACGCTCTGATCCTCCCCGCATCTCATCTCTGAGACGCTGGGTTGTCCGCATCCACTCGGGCCCTGGTCTCCCACCCGGGGAGATTGCTGCCTGTCACCGCTTCTCCTGCGGACCAGCCGGGGCCGGACCTCAGCCCTCTCCTGAGGATGTTCTTGGCGCCGTTAAGGTGGCGGTCGATGGCGTTCCCACAGACAGAGCACACGACTATGCCTTCCACCGGGGGGACCTCCATCAGCCCGTCGCACTCGCAGCACTTCTCCGAAGTCCAGTCAGGGTCTATCGTCACGACAGGGAGCCCCAGCCACTCGGCCTTGTAGGCCAGCTGATGCAGGATCTGCCTGAAGGGCCAGGCGTTCATCTTGGAGAGATAGTATGCGCTGTAGCCGCTGCGCCTCCTGTACATGTCTCTCAGCCATCGGAGGTCCTCCATGACTATGGCCTGCTTCTTGGCGGCGGCGCGCTTCACTATCTCGGAAGAGACGGAATGAAGCACCGCCAGTTTCCTGTCGTGCTCCAGCCTGGCATATTTCCTCCAGACCGTCCCCTTCATCCGGGCATCGTTCCGCCTGAAGTGGCTCTTCACCCTCCGGTAGGCTTCGTGGATCTGGGACAGGGCCGAAGTGTCATAGACGATCGACTCCCCTTCGGTGTCGAAGGTCGTTACGTTGTCCAGGTTGAGGTCGACTGCTACCATCCCCCGCGGGGCCACCCCCTGGACGAACTTCCGGTAGATCACTGAGCAGGTCTCCTGGGTCATGGTGGCTGAGACGACCTCCACCCCCTTCGCGCGGAGCACGGCAAGCGTATGGCCGTTCAGCGGCGTTCTGATGTTGCCCGGCAGGAGAAGCTCCTTGGCCTCCAGATAGACTCCCAGCGAGGCCGAGAAGTACTCGTTGGATACCCGCGGGAGTCCTGCCCTCGTCCGCTTGGAGTCGGTCTGGAATTTCTTGATAAGGTTCGCTGCATCGAACATTGCCGAGACCCTGTACGAGTCGTGCACGCGATACTCCCGCATCCTCGGCCAGCAGAGTTCCTTGATCCGTGGAAAGTCACTCATCTTCTTCTCCAGGCCGGCCCTCAGGCAGTCGTTGACCATCGACGGGAACACGGCCAGCAGTTCCCTGGCTTTGGGAGTAGGGTCAGAACGCTGGATCACCGAGCGGTAGATGAAGGGCACGTGGTTCCAGGCCCTGCTCCCCTAATAACGCCCCACGGGCTCACCTCCGAGTCAGGGCGGAAGATGTCCAGTCGGCGATAGTTTCGGGAAAGTATTTATCGCGTCGAGGCGCGCCGGGGCGCTGTCTTCGGTGAAAGATTGAGGGCGATAATCCTCAGCGGAGGGCTCGGCATGCGGCTCAGGCCCCTGACAGACGACAAACCCAAGGTGCTCATCCCTGTCAACGGCCGCCCAATTTCCGAGTATCAGATCGAGTGGCTCGTCAAGGAGGGGGGCGTGGACGCGGTCACCTTCGCCTGCGGCTACAAGTGGGAGAGGCTGAAGGAACACTTCGGTAAGAGCTTCGGGGGGGTCCCGGTGGACTACTCCGTGGAGTCCGAGCCTCTTGGAACTGGAGGGGGGATAAAGAGGGCCCTGGAGGGCCACGAATCCCAGGAGACGGTCGTTGTGACGAACGGCGACATCATGACGGACCTCCCCCTGAAGAGGATGGTCGAAGAGTTCCAGAGTGCGGGAGGGATGCCCGCCTCCATGCTGGTCGTCCCCTACAGGTCGCGGTTCGGGGTCGTGAAGATCGACAAGCTGAAGATGGTGCGGGACTTCGACGAGAAGCCTGCGTTCCCCGACGTGTGGATCAACGGCGGCGTGTATGTCCTGAACGGGCCCAAGTTAGCGAAGAGCCTCCCCGAGAAGGGAGACATAGAAAGGGAGACCTTCCCGAAGCTCGTCACCCACGGGGAGCTGATGTCGTACCCCTATTATGGCGAGTGGAACTTCGTCGACTCCATGAAGGACCTGATGGAGCTCGAGGCCTCGCTGAAGGCACCCGCGTGAGCAAAGATTTTAGCCGCCAGCCGACCGAGCTGCCGACATGACCGATTTCATGAAAGCCATCGAGGCATCCAAGGTCCCCCCTGACAGCATGAAGACAGTCGAGGTAGGGGGAGAGTCCGTCCTCATAGCCAACGTCGATGGGAAGTACTACGGCATGGGGGCGTACTGCACTCACGAGGAGTGGGACCTTTCCGAAGGGACACTCGTGGACACCGAGGTGACCTGTGCAGGGCATGGCACCGTTTGGGACCTCAAGACCGGCAAGGGGGTCTTTGACGAGCCCCTGGCCGACGAGCCCCTCTACGACGTGAAGGAGGAGGACGGCTTCCTCTTCGTGAAGAAGCGGTAGCCCCGGCCCGCAGGTTTCCACCATCGAAAGACAGCCCTCCCTTTATTACCGAACCTCCGAGGGCGTCTCTAATTGACCTCCCAGCCGCGGAAGGGAACCGGGTCCTCGCTGTTCAGGGGCCTGGGGAAGTTCGTCTACAGGCGAAGGAAGGTCATAGTGGTCGCATGGATTATCGCGCTCATCGCAGTACTCCCGGTCATATCCAACGAGGGGAAGGTCACCTCCCTCCAGCTGGGGACCGCCACCGGAAGCGGCCTGGAGTCGGTCCAGGCTTCGAACCTCATCTCCGCCGAGTTCGCGAAGACCGTCCCCAACAGCTCCCTCATCATCGTGGTGACCGGCCCCAACGTCTCGTCGCCCGCCACCCAGGGGTTCGTTACCAGCCTCGCATCTTCCTTGCAGGCTGACAAGGGGATACGCGGCCTCAATGAGACACTTGACGTCTACACGAGGCTCTACACCGCGATAGGCGGGGCGAACCGGGCCGCCTACGCCTCCCTCTCTGGGGCCAACGCGACGAGCCAGCTCCTCCTCGGGGTCCCTGCCCTCTATTTCGGAGCCTGGCAGCAGGCGTACTCTTCGACGCACAGCGTGGCCATGGCTGACGCGGCCGCCCACAACGCCACTGCGAGCACCCTCTCGGCGGCCAACTCGACCGCCTACTCGAACTACTCTTCCCACGTCCTGAGCCTCTTCAACTCGACCTGGGCCGGGAGCTGGTCCGACCAGGCCCTGGCGAACTCCACTCTGCTTGCCAGGGCTACCATCGCGGCCCAGGCGGCTGACGGCCAGTACCTGGACCAGTACGCTCCAGCCTCGAGGTCGCTCGCCGTCCCCCTGCTCCAGGCCTACAACCTCACAGCCTTCGTCACAGACACCAGAGCACAGTCGGCGGCCACCCTCACCTCGTTCGCGACCGGGTACGCGGCCCAGGCGACCGGCTTCTCCGACGCCTTCGTGACGTCGGCCTTCAGCCTCGGGAAGACCTACGACAACTCATCTCTCTACCGGCTCGCCGGCAACATGGTCTGGTCTCCGTCAAAGTACGGAGTGGGCCACCAGCTCTCCACGCTCATTTCGTCGCTGGTGTCTCCTTCCAGGAGCACGACCCTGGTGGCGCTCAGCCTGAGCGTCTCTGAGAACCAGAACATCGTCGAAGTCCGCTCCGTTGTCTCGAATGCCCTGTCGGCCTCCGGCGCAGCCTCGGGGGTCAAGTCAGCCCAGGTCACGGGGGAGGACGCGATCTCCTACGACTTCGGCAACTCCACCCAGGCGGACCTGGCCCTCATCCTCCCGGTCACGATCATACTCCTGATAGCCGCCACCGGCCTCTTCTTCCGCTCGTTACTCACCCCCTTCGTCACCCTCGGGACCATCGGGGTGGCCCTCGGCATCTCGCAGGTGTTCATAGTCCTGGTGGGGCTCTTCGTCGCGAAGATCGACTTCACCGTCCCGACCATCCTCCTCACCATCCTCATCGGGGTGGGGACCGACTACAGCGTCTTCGTCATAGCCCGCTACAGGGAGGAGAGGGTCAAAGGGGCGTCGGTGGAAGACGCGATCGGGACTTCGGTCACCTGGGCCGGAGAGAGCATAGCCACCAGCGGCGCGACGGTAATCATCTCATTCCTCTCGCTCGCGGTCACCTCCGTGGTCTTCCTGAAGACCATGGGGTACGTGGTCGGACTGGGGGTCCTGGTGGCCCTCCTGGTGGCGCTCACCCTCGTCCCTGCCGCAGTGAGCATGCTCGGAGGCAGGGTGTTCTGGCCTACCTCCGGCCGGCGCTTCGAGCGCTATGCGTCGTCCGCCCTCGGGAGGCTCCAGGGGAGGAAGGGGTACTTCTCCAGGAGCGGCTCCTTCGCCGTCAAGCGGGCGAAGGTCCTCATCGTCCTCGCGATGGTGGTCTCCATCCCTGCCGTGTACATCTACGTCAACACGACTCCGACCTTCGACTTCATCTCCGCAGCGCCGAGCAACCTCCCCTCCATCGCAGCGTCCAACCAGCTGACCGCATCCTTCGGCGGAGGGAAGCTCCTCCCCACCTACGTCGTCGTCACCTTCGCCCAGCCGGTGGTCACTGGGCACGCCTTCAACGGCGGTGAGATGGGCACCATAGCTGCGATGACGGCCACCGTCGCCTCTTCACGCGACGTCCAGAACGTCACCAGCCCCACCTCCCCCTACGGCCAGCCGGTGAACTACAGCTCCCTGGACCTGGGCACCGCCGGCGGGAGGCAGACCTTCAACGCCATCATGCAGAGCATCGGTTCTGACAACAAGACGGTCCTGATTACTGCGAACTACGGGATTGACCCATACTCGACCGCGGCCATCTCGGACGCCCAGGCCCTGCGCCAGCAGATCCACGCGTCCTACGACGGTGCGGCCAACGTGACCGGCGTGTTTCTAGGCGGCGCCTCGGGTTCCATCCTGGACACGAAGAACTTCTTCGACTCACAGTTCGGGACCATAGTCCCCATTGTAGCCGTCGGGGTGGCCCTGGTCCTCCTCGTCGTCCTCGGCTCCCTCTTCCTCCCGGTCTTCGCCGTGGTCTCTGTCCTGATGAGCATCGTCTGGACCCTGGCCGCAACCAGGCTGGTCTTTGAGCAGCTCTACAACTACCAGATGCTCTTCCTCATCCCGTTCTTCCTGTTCGTGGCGCTCCTCGGCCTCGGCATGGACTACAACGTGTTCATCCTGACCAGGGTCCGCGAAGAGGCGACGAAGGGGAAGCGCCTCGACGAAGCCATCGTCTCAGCGATGGAGCAGACGGGTGGGATCATCACGGCTGCGGCCGTGATCCTCGCAGGATCCCTGGGGGCGCTGATGCTCTCAAGCGACCTCCTCCTGAAGGAGATAGGCTTCGCCTTCGCCTACTCGATACTCATCGACGCTCTGATCGTGAGGACATACATGGTCCCGGCCGTGATGTCGGTCATGGGCAAGTGGAACTGGTACAACCCCATACCGTACCTGAAGCGCTCGCGGGCCCTTTACGAAGCTGACAAGGACGCCGGCGGCAGGTCTTAAAGCCGAGCCGGGGGACAGACCAACGTTGGTCTCCGACGAGGTGAGCGAAGAGATTCTTGAGGAGGGGTGCTACTACCTGTCGAGGCTGGGCCTCACGCCGGAGGACATCGCGAGGCACTTCGAAACCACCCCCGCACGGGCCTCCGCCCTGGCCAGAGCTTACGGGTCCAAGTTGAAGTCAGGCGAGGCGGTCGAGGGGGACTTCGACCGCGTGTTTTGGGAGGACGTGAAGAAGGAAGCCGAAGGGGACGTGAAGCTCACCTTCCTCTCAGAGAAGGGGTTCCACCACGCCTGGAAGTCTGAGCTCCAGAGGCTCGACGGCCCCGCCCTGATGTCCATATTCGAGTCAAGCAAGGACTTCCTCAGCGCCGACCCGAACCAGAAGTTCCTCGACTATCCTCCGCCGAAGGGGTACGACCCCCTGGCCATGGACAGGGAGCTGAGGAAGGCGGTCGAGACCATCGGGGGACTGCTCGCAGAAAAATGGAAGGAAGGGTCAGGCTCCCGCCGGAAAAAATCCGCCAAACCTTAACTAGGGCGGCGGGCCGAGCGAATTCGAAAAAGGTTGCCGCTGGACACGGTCGACAAGGAGAAGCTGACCGCCGTCCTTCGCCAATTTCAAGGGCGCAAGATTCTCGTCGTAGGCGACCTCCTGGTCAGCCGCTTTGTCGAAGTCGCGGCCCGCAAGCTCGCCAGGGAGGCCCCGGTCCCAGCAGGGGACTTCGTGGGCCAGACGCTCCTTCCTGGGGGTGCGGCGAACCTCTCACGCGAGCTCGTCTCGCTGGGCGCATCCGTCGGCCTTGTGGGTCTGATCGGCTCCGACGAGTACGGGAGCTGGCTGAAGTCAGAGTTCGGGAAGTACGGGCTGTCGTTCGGCGGCGTGGTAACCGACTCCAGCAGGCCCACCTCGCTGAGGACGTGGTACATGGTCAACGGCTTCCACGCGCTTAGGGTGGACAAGGAGGACCGTAGGGACGTGCCCATGGTGATTAGCAAAAAGCTGTTGGCAGAGGCCGAGCCCCTGATCAAGGGAGTCGACTGCGTCATGCTTTCTGACTATGACAGGGGGGCGATAACCAGCTACCTGATCGGAGGGATAGTCTCGGCGGCACGGGCGGCTGGCAAGATCATCGTGGGGCAGCCGAAGATGCATCACTATCTGGACTTCTCGGGGGTGACCTACGTGAAGTCTAACCTCGAGGAGGCGGAGCACGCCACCGGGATGGCCATGGTCAACGAGACCAGCCTCAGGAACATGGGGACGAACCTGCTGAGCCGCACCGAGTCCAAGGCGATACTCGTCACCAGGGGGGAGCAGGGGCTCACCCTCTTCGACAAGGACAACGTCACTCTCTTCCCGCCCATAGGGGGAAAGAAGAACCTGTTCAGCAAGGTCGGGGTCAGAGACGCCATGACCGGGGTCTTCGGCCTCGCGCTGGCGTCGGGGGGGAACCCCTACCAGGCGTCGGTCCTCTCCAACGTCGCAGGCGAAGCTAGGAGCGAGCTCCCGAGGATAGCGACCCTTTCGTTGCACGATCTGGAGACCAGGACACAGAAGGTCGAAGAGTTCGTCCAGCGGATCGTCCAGATGCCGGTGAGGCGCTGATGGAGACGGCGCAGGAGATCGGGCGCCTGAAGGAGCTGGCCCGCGGCACGCGCAAGCTGATTCTCGAATCTCTCGCCGAGGCCGGGTCGGGGCACCCCGGCGGGTCCCTCTCCGCAGTCGAGCTCCTCGTCACCCTCTACTTCCACGTGATGCACCACGACCCCAAGAACCCGAAGTGGGAGGACAGGGACAGGTTCTTCCTCAGCAAGGGGCACGCCGCGCCTCTGCTGTATTCCATCCTGGCCCAGGCAGGTTACTTCCCCGCCGAGGAGCTGATGACCCTGAGGAAAATGGGCGCGCGGCTCCAGGGTCACCCATCCATGGGCGTCCCGGGGGTGGAAGCACCGGCGGGCTCGGAGGGCATAGGGCTCTCGCTGGGGGTCGGGACTTCGCTGGCGGCAAAGCTCGACGGCAGGGCGTTCAGGACCTACGTGCTAATGGGGGACGGCGAGCAGCAGGAGGGGCAGGTATGGGAGGCGGCGATGTCGGCCTCGAAGTTCAGGCTCGACAACCTCACGGCGATTATCGACAGGAACGGCATCCAGCAGGACGGGCTCACGGAGCAGATAATGCCTCTGGAGCCCCTCGCGGCCAAGTGGCGCTCCTTCAACTGGAACGTAATAGAGGTCGACGGCTACGATTTTTCGCAGATTATGGATGGCTTCGACCTGGCGACGAGCACTAGGAACAGGCCCACCGTAGTAATCGCCCACACAGTCAAGGGGAAGGGCATCTCCTTCATGGAGTGGTCCCCGCATTACCATGGGACCGCGCCAACCAAGGACAGGCTTTCTGACGTGCTCAGCGAGCTGGAGAAGTGAGTTGGAAGGCATCAAGATAGCGCCGTCGATACTCGCGTGGGACCTGGGGAACCTCGAGAAGGCGGTGGAGATCTCTGTGGAAGGGAAGGCAGACCAGGTCCACCTGGACGTCATAGACGGCAACTTTGCCCCAAACATCACCTTTGGCCCCGGGACGGTGAAGGCGCTCAGGCACCTCACGGACATGAAGTTCGACACCCACCTCATGATACAGAACCCCCAGAACTATGCTGAGAAGTTCCTCGACGCCGGCTCCGACCTCCTCACGTTCCACGCCGAAGTCCTGAACGGACGGACTTTCGACGAGCTCCACAGGTCCGTCAGGGCGAGGGGGAAGGAGGTCGGCCTCGCAATCAAGCCCCAGACCGACCTTCCAGGGTGGGCCCGTGACCGGCTGGACAAGGTCTCGGCTCTCGTGGTCATGACCGTCAACCCAGGCTTCAGCGGCCAGAGGATGGACATGTCCGTGATGCCGAAGCTCCAACGCCTGAGCCGACTGGTGAAGGAGAGGGGGCTGGGGACCGACATCGAGATTGACGGCGGGGTGGAGCCTGAGAACGTCGCCGAGGTCGTCAGGAGCGGAGGGAACGTGCTGGTGGCCGGGGCCGGGGTGTACGCGAAAGAGGACCCGGTCGGGGCGATCGCGGTCCTCAGGAAGGAGGCCGAGAAGGCGAGGGGGTCCCGCTGATGCTCTCGAAGACAGCGGCAATGAGGGACGCCTACGGCGACGCCCTCCTGGAGCTGGGGGCCACGAACCGCGACGTGGTGGTGATCGGGGCCGACACCACCGGTTCCTTGAAGTCGGGGGTCTTCGCTACGAAGTTCCCGGAGCGGTTCTTCAACGTCGGCATCGCGGAGCAGAACCTCGTCTCGATAGCCGCCGGGATGGCGCTCGCCGGGAAGGTGGCCTTCGCAGGGACCTACGCCATCTTCGTCCCGGGCAAGTCAGTGGACCAGATTCGAAATAACATCGCCTATCCTGACCTGAACGTCAAGCTCGTGTGCTCCCACGGAGGCATCTCGGTGGGCCCGGACGGGGCTTCGCATCAGCAGGTCGAGGACATCGCGATAATGCGGGCGATCCCGAAGATGAAGGTGATAGTCCCCGCCGATGCCGTGTCCACGAAGGCGGTGGCCAAGGCCATCGCTTCGATCCCCGGTCCCTTCTACGTCCGCCTGACCAGGTCTTCCACCCCCGTGGTCTACGAGAGCGGGTTCGAGTATCGGTACGGGAAGGCGAACATCGTCAGGGACGGCTCCGACGTCGCGCTTATCGCGTGCGGGATAATGGTCCCGGAGGCCCTGAAGGCGGCCGAGTCCCTGAAGTCGAAGGGGGTCTCTGCTTCTGTGGTCGACCTGCACACCATCAAGCCGGTCGACTCGGACGCGATTGCCAGGGTCGCGCAAAGTTGCGGCAGGGTGGTGACCGCCGAGGAGCACAACATCATAGGCGGGATGGGGTCAGCGGTGGCGGAAGTCCTCGGAGAGGTTCGCCCGACGCCGATGAAGAGGGTGGGGGTCATGGACACCTTCGGCGAGAGCGGCGAGGCCGGGGAGCTGCTGAAGAAGTACGGCCTCACGGCCGCCAACATCGAGCAGGCGGCATTGGGGCTGAAGCCGCAGTAGCCTTTAATATCAAACTTGGGCCGTTGAGACAAGGATGAAGCTCTTCCTCGACACAGCCAACCTCGCACAGATCAAGAAGCTCAACCAGATGGGCATAGTGGACGGCATCACCACCAACCCGACCCTGGTGGCGAGGGAGCCGGGCGAGTTCGAGGAGATAGTCGCCGCAATCTGCAGGGAGGTGAAGGGGGACGTCAGCGCCGAGGTGGTGAGCACCGACTTCGCCGGCATGGTCGCCGAGGCGAAGCACCTCGCTACCATCGCACCCAACGTCGTCGTCAAGATACCTATGATCCCCGAAGGGCTGAGGGCGACCAGGGCCGTCAGCCAGGCCGGGATGCGGGTCAACGTGACCCTGGTCTTCTCCGCGAACCAAGGGCTCCTGGCCGCCAAGGCGGGCGCTTCGTTCATCAGCCCGTTCATAGGCCGACTGGACGACATCGGGCAGCGGGGGATGGAAGTGGTCGAGGACCTGGTGAAGATACGCGACAACTATCGTCTGAAGGCGGAGGTCCTGGTGGGGAGCATCAGGCACCCGCAGCACGTCCTCGAAGCGGCCAAGGTCGGAGCCGACATAGCCACAATGCCGCCGGAGGTCATGGAGAAGATGATGCAGCACCCGCTCACCGACGCGGGGCTGAAGCGCTTCCTCGAAGACTGGGAGAAGGCGAAGAAGACGAAGGCGTCGATCACCGCGTAGCAGACAAGTTTTTACGCAATGGAATCTTGGTTTCTCACATGAAGAACTACACACTGCCACCTTTGCCGTACTCGTACGAAGCCCTCGAGCCGCACATATCCAGACAGATCATGACTTTGCACCATGACAAGCACCACCAAGGCTACGTCAACGGGGCGAACGCCGCGATGGAGAAGCTGGACAAGGCCAGGAAGGGCGAACTCCAGATCGACATCAAAGCTGTGCTCCGCGACTTTGGATTCAATGCAGACGGCCATATCCTCCATTCGCTCTTCTGGCCGAACATGGCGCCTGCAGGGAAGGGGGGCGGGACGCCTGGCGGGAAACTAGCCGACCAGATCAACAAAGACTTCGGAAGCTTCGACAAATTCAAGGCGCAGTTCTCTGACGCCTCAAAGACGGTCGAAGGGAGCGGCTGGGCGATGCTGATATACGAACCAGCCAGCGAACAACTCATCATCTCGCAGGTAGAGAAGCACAACCTGAACCATATCGCCCAGTCCGCGGTCATCGTGTGCTCCGACCTCTGGGAGCACAGTTGGTACCTCCAATACCTCAACGACAAAGCAAAGTACGTCGACGCATGGTGGAACGTCGTAAACTGGTCCGAAGCTGACGCTCGACTGGGGAAGGCAATCTAGTAGCCTGGCCCCGGTCCCGTCTTTTGTAATCCGATTCTTCGCTCGGGCCATGCCTCCGGTCTCTTCGATGGAAGGGGGGGTTGGGCCAGCTCCGTCGGCATGTTCGTCCAATGCGCTCCGCGCCGCTCGGACGGTGGAGCTGTCGGCCCGTCGGGGACCCGATCTTTGAGAGCTCTGAACGACGCCCTCTAGCACCCGCAGGCCAAGGTCTTCTGGCAACCCGCCCGGCGCCGCAACCCTTGGGGACCCGCGGGCCCAACGGACGCCCCCGGCGGCAGGTAGCAGGGAGGAGTCGGGACGCTGAAACTTCGGAGCCCGTTCCCGGCCGTCCTAGTGTCTCATAGTGGCAGAAAGAGTCCCGCTTTCGTTGACGAGACGTCCGATGTCCGCGTCTGTGTGGGCGGTCGAAATCCCGCCAGGGTGCCCCGGCAGGATGAAGAGCCCCCTGGGCATCAAGGCCAGCGCGTATCTCTTCTGCATCGGCTTGTCCTCGGTGGACGTCTCTTCTGGGCTGGTCGGCACAGTACCGAAGTGCGTGAGGAAGAGGGACCCCATCCCGGTAGTATGCGCCTCGATCCCGTTCTCCCCGAACTCCCTGTCGACCCCATCCCTTAGACGCGCCCCCAACTTCTCGAGCCTAGGATAGATGGACTTCGCGTTCTTCCTCAGGTGCTTCACCGTCGCCAGTCCCGCGACCATGGTCAACGGGTTCTCGGAGAAAGTCCCGCCCCCGATGGAGACGAACCTCTCCTTCCTTGAAGGGTCGGCCAGAGAGAGTATCTCCTTCCTCCCCGCGACCAGCCCGAGGGGGAGCCCTCCTCCCGCTATCTTCCCGAAAGAGGCGAGGTCTGGGGTGACGCCGTACCTTTCCTGGGCCCCTCCGAGCGCGACCCTGAACCCTGTGATGATTTCATCGAAGGCGAGCAGGGTCCCTGACCTGTCCGCAAGCTCCCTGAGCCCCTTCAGATACCCCTCGTCCGCGGGGATGCACCCTCCCGCACCCAACACGGGCTCCAGGAAGATCACCGCGGCGTCCCCTCGGGCTTCTCTGACCGCGCGCTCGGCCGCCTCGAGGTCGTTGAACCTGACCGTCTTCACGAACTCCTGCTCCTCAGCCAGGATCCCGGCGCTCTCGGCCCTGTCGAACGGCCTATGCACTCCCTTGTTCAGCTCCGTGTTGTAGCCGTGCCAACCCCCCGCCATCTTGATCACGACCCTCTTCCCCGTGTATCCCCTGGCGAGCCGGACCAGGTACATCGTGGCTTCGGCACCGGTGTTGCAAAGCCTGAGCATCTCGGCGCAGGGCACCGTCTTCTGTATCTCCTCTCCAAGTTCGACGGACAGGCTGCTCCCCATTCCGTAGTGGGTCCCGTTAGCAATCTGCCCACGTAGGGCGTCGACCACTGCCTTGGGGGAGTGGCCCAGGATGAGTGCCATGTGCCCCATCCAGTAGTCCGTGAACCTGTTGCCGTCTTCGTCCCATATGTGCTGCCCCTTCGCCCTGCTCACGAAGATGGGATACGGTTCGTAATACCGCGCGTTGTGGTTTATCCCTCCCGCGAAGACCCTGCGCGCCCTCCGGAAGAGCCGCTCCGAGCCTCCGGTGGTCCGTTCGTATTCAGGCGACAACCTCAGGACCGCCTCAGCGGGCTCTATTTCAACTGCGTTCCACAAGAGTCTTGTATCACGGGAGACCAGAACGTCGGGTGGAGTTCGCCATACCGCTGGTCTCGCCCTTCAGCCTCGACCATACCCTCGACAGCGGGCAGGTCTTCAGGTGGAGGAGGACGGGAGAATGGTGGCTCGGAGTCGTCTCCGGGGGCGCCGTCAAGGCGAGGCAGGGAGGGGACATGCTGCGATGCGTTACCAGCTCGGACAGGCTCGACAGCGCGTTCTTCACCTCCTACTTCCGGCTGGACGAGGACCTCGAGAGCGTCCTCGGTTCCATCTCGAAGGACAAGCCGATTACAGAGGCAGTCGAGAAGTTCTACGGGCTACGCCTGGTCAGGCAGGACAGGTGGGAGTGCCTCGCTTCCTTCATACTCGCGACCAACGCGAACATCCCCCGGATCAAGAAGATGGTCGCCGAAATCAGCGCCAGGTTCGGCAGGGCCTTCGAGTTCGAGGGCGAGACCTACTACGCCTTCCCCACACCAGGAGATCTCGCGGAGGCTACCATCTCTGACCTGAGGTCAGGCGGGCTCGGCTACAGGGCTCCGTTTCTCAAGAGCGCAGCCACGGCGGTGAATAACGGACAGGTCGACTTCGAGAAGGTCGCATCGCTCCCATACGAGGAGTCTCGCAAGCTCCTCCTCAGCGAGCTCTTCGGAAAGAAGGTCCTGGTTGGGGTGGGGCCCAAGGTCGCGGACTGCGCCCTGCTCTACTCCTTCGGCAAGGACGAGGCGTTCCCCATCGACGTGTGGATGACGAGGGTGATATCGGATTCGTACCCACGGCTCCTGAGCAAGCCTCTCCGCGCCCGGCTAAGGAGGGACGGCAGGGCCAGGCTGTCGGCGAAAGAGTACGAGACGGTCTCCAGGTCGGTAAGGCGCCACTTTGGGAGAAACGCCGGATACGCTCAGCAGTACCTGTTCATGGCAGCGCGAGAGCCCGGGGCCGGCTTCTAGGAGCTTTCTTTCTTCTTAGGCCGGGGCTTTTTCTCGACCTTTCTCTTCACGGCGGCCTCGGCCTTCTTGGCTTCCTTCTTGACCGCCTTCTCCGCCTGCACGGCTTCCCTCTCGACGACTTCGACCGCCACCTCGGCCCCCTTCGCCGCCTCTTCGACCCTGACTTCTGCCATCTTCGCTTCCTTCTTCACGGCCGCGCCAGCCGAAGCGTGCGAACGCCACCCGCTGAGCGAGCTGACGTTGCCCTGAAGTACGCTCCTCCGCTTCGGGTCGACCTTCACCCCCCACCTCGCCGCCAGCCTCGGGGCCATCCCCGCCCCCGAAAGTTCACCGAGGGAGAACCCTCTCCCCGGCCGAGTTATCGTCCCGGTCTCATGCCTCGCTGTCACAGTCGCCTCGGGAACCCGGCCCGTAGGCCTTGCAAGTGCGACCTTGGGGGTCCTTGCCCCCTTCGCCGCCTTCTCCACCCTCTTCACTTCATGCTTGACCGCTCTTGCGGCCTTCTCGACCTCCACTTCAGCTTCCTTCAACGCGCCTTCTGCCTTCTGCTCGGCCCCCTTCGTCTTCCTTCCCCTGCGGGTTTCAGGACTCAACGCTTTCGCAGCCCGCCCCGACGGGGGATAAAACGGTTCCTCGGCCCTGGGACGCTACTGATTTCGCCTGCGCAGGCCCCAGAACGACGAGATGGCTCCGGCGGCTGTGAGCAGGATACCCGCGATGACGTAGTAGACGTTCTGGAAGACCAGGTAACCCGGGACGAGGAGCGCGTCGACGCCGACTAGCAGGAGGACTATCCCGAAGGCGAAGTAGCTGCCGCTCCCGATCGGGAGAGGGCTAGGGACCTTCGCAGCGGGGAGGTTGGCTGGCCCAGCCGGGGGCGCCGCCCTCTTGAACGACGGAAGCCCGCCCTTCATCAACCCCATGGGGAAGAACATGACCCCCAGCGCAAGCAGGATGCTCGAGGTGCTCTGCGCTGCGCCCGGCTCGGGGCTTGAAATCAGGCAATAGCACCCGTCCCCGGCAGGGGTCATCACAGGAGACAGGGAAAAGTAAGGAGGCATGATGCTGCTGAAGAGAAGGATGCCGACGACGCCCAGGATGAGGAAGACGATAGAAAGGGCGACGAACTCTTTGTCCAAGGTTCGATGGCCACGGGCCGTTTACGTTTCTTAAGGTTTCTGGATTTCAGCTGTCACTGGTGCGGCGTTGCCCGCCTGAGTATGAACCCAGCAGCGATCAGGGCCACAAAAACCCCAACGAGGCCCACTGTGTTCGCCAGCCCAAAGGGGGTGGCTCCCTGAGACTCGGCTGCACTGAGGGAGTAGAAGAAGGCATAGGCTACAACTATCATCCCGCCGACCGCTACGGGTATCCAGACCTTCAACGCTGTTCGGGAGGCCGTCTCCGACCCCTCCATATGTCTTTGGAAGCTGGAACTTCGGAACCCCTCGCGGGAGTCTGCCTTCCGGGCGCTCGGCAGCTTAATATCCAGTCGCGGCTCCCGAGGGGATGGTTACAACGCGTTTCATTGAGGGAGACGCCGGAGCGGGCAGGGGTCCAGGGGGTAAGGGGGCCACCAACAGGCAGAAGGTCCTGGGCCACATCAGGGCGCACCCGGGGGTGCACCTGAGGAAGGTCTGCAGGGACCTGGGGCTGGGCATTGGGGACGTGCAGTACCACGTCGACCGGCTGGAGAAGGAAGGGACAGTCACCTCTTCGCGGAGAGGTCTGTACAGGCGTTTCTACCCGGGGGGGCTCTTCGGTGAAAGGGAGGGGGTGATCCTCAGCGCCCTCGCCCAGAGGACCCCCAGGGAGGTCATCCTCCACCTAATCGAGGAGCCTGGCTCGAGCCAGGAGCACCTCGCAGGGGCGCTCGCCATATCGCCCCCAAGCGTATCCTGGAACCTTAAGCGGCTTGTCCAGCTCGGGCTGGTGGAGAGGCAGCAGTCGGGGAGGTTCTCGTCCTACAGGGTGGCCGGCGACGGCTCGGAGATCGCGAGCTTCATCAGGAGCTTCCACCCCGGGGTCTGGGAGCGCTGGTCGTCGAGGCTCGCCGACGCCGTGATGGCCCTCTCCGGCGAAGGGAACGACGGCGGCAGATGATCCAGCTCCTCTCGTTCCTCCAGCTGGCTGGGCTCGGGGAGGACGCGGGCACCGCGGCGCTGCTCAACGCGGTCGTCGCAGGGGTCGCCGTGGTCCTGCTCGCTCTTTCCCTCACCGCCTACCGCAAGACCCGGCTTCGGAGGCTCCTCCTCATCTCCTCAGCCTTCGGGCTGTTCGCGGCGAGCGTGGCCGTCCGCAACATCGAGGTGCTCTTCTTCCCTGGGCTGGACGCCGACGAGGTCTTGGTCGCCGTCCTCGAGCTGGCGGCGTTGCTCTCTTTCTTCTTCGGGCTGGTAATGAAGGACTAGCGCCACTTAGACAACTGTACCACAACCTCTTATTACAAATCAGGGTCCCTGTGCCCCACTCATGCAGCGGGCCCACCTCCGCAGCCAGCAGGGCGCTCGACGGGACGCCCTCGGATGCCCGGACGTCAGGGCTGCTTCTCAGGGCCAGGCGGCTTCGACCAAGGACGCCGCAGTCAAGGGGTTCCGGCGGATCCAGCTCGCGACCGGCGCGATGCTCCTCCTTTCCTCCGCAGCAGGGGTCTACCTACTGGCTACCGACGCGTCCCTCTGGCTGCTCGCCGTCTCCCACGCGGTCGGCCTGATAATCATCGCCGTCATGGACTTCGTGCTCGGGGTCTACAGCCTGGCGTCGTCGAAGTCGGTCTACCTCCCCTCCATCGCCGCTGGGGTCCTCGGGTTCGTCCTCCAGGCGGGGGACGTCTTCACCGCTCCGCAGTACAACATGACAATCCCCTACTTCGCGCACTACCTCTTCGGCCTAGGTGCCTTCGACCTCCTGCTTGCCCTTCAGGCCGGGGTCGTGGCCGCCGGAGTCCTGGGGAGGCCGCACGCCCGATATCTCTCCCGCAGGAAGAGCAGGTCCCAGAGGCTGGACTACACCCGCAGGGGGTTCATCAGGGCGGCGGCAGGACTCGCAGGGCTGGTGGGGGTTGGGGTGCTGGTGGGTTCGATGAAACTCCCTGCGCCGACTAGCTCTGTCAGGCCGACCACGACCACCGGGTCAGTCCATGGGTCTGTGGCCAACATCAACGACCTGAAGGTGGGCACCCCAGTCTACTTCGAGTATCCCGCGGGCTACCCTAACGCGCTCATCAAGAACTCCGACGGTACCCTGACCGCGCTGAGCATGTACTGCACGCACGTCTGCTGCGACATGAGCGGCTACTACGACTCGTCGGCGAAGGAGTTCTTCTGCCCATGCCACGGCTCGATCTTCGACTCGTCAGGCAGAGTCGTGCGCGGCCCTGCATCCGCCAGCCTGCCTTCCATCCAGCTCACGGTCGACAGCTCCGGGAACGTCTTCCCCACGGGAGTGAGCTATCCGGGGCCCTGCCAGGTCTGATTTGTCGCCCCCGGGCAAATATACGCGCGGTTCCAGGCTGGCCATGGAAAAGAGGCAGGGAACGGCCCGGAGTCAAAGAACAGGGTCACCCCTGGTCTATTTGTAAATCCCGCAGGTCGGATTTGAGCCGACGACACTCCGGTGACTGTGGCCTGAGTAGGCTGGACGGGTCAGCCAATAGCCGACCTCTACAGCCGGAAGCTCTACCAGGCTGAGCTACTGCGGGACGGACGCCCGACCGGCCGAGATATCTTAAGGATTTACAGGCCCGACGGGGCTCTGGGCCTTTGCTGGGACCAGGCACGCCGCGAGCGCCGCCTTCCCTGCGTAGGTCGCCACCACCAGAGGGCTGACGATGAGGACGGGGATGCTCAGCGCCACGAACAGCAGCTGGTAGGGAGCAAGGGCGACGGCGAGGGTGGTGGCGCCAAGGCCGCCAAGGGCGCCGGCAAGGAAGAGCCCGGCGCAGGTCGGGCACCCGGTGAAGAGCCCGGCTGTTATCCCGACGGGCCCCAGCCACCCTGCGTTGGACCTGAGCAACCTATTCCGTAGCGCATGGGCGGCCACCGCGACGTTGAAGCCTACGAGTATTGGTATCACAGCCGCGAAGAGGGCGTCCAGTGGGAGCAGCTGGAGCGCCAGGTGCCACTGGGGGGCGAGATATACGATGAGTTCTGGCACCGTCCCCGGGGAGCCGCAGCATGTGGCCGCGGCCACCGACGTCCCCGTGGCGCCGTAGAACGTCTGGAAGTTGACGGTGGGCTGGTAGACGACGATGCTGGACACGAAGAGGTATGCGACTCCGTAGAGCGCCCCTCCAGCGACCCCTATCCTTACGTCGGTCCTTGATGCGAGGGTCTCTGAAATAACGGTCCACACCGACTGAGGCGGTCCTCCTCCGCGCCTGGCGAGTCCCCTTCCGAGGAGCCAGGCTCCGACCACGGCCAGACAGATGCCTGCCGCTAAGATCCCATAGAACCCGGTCACCTCTGCGACGGCTGCGCCCTGCCCGAACACATAGCGCTGGGTGAAGTACCAGTACAGCGAGTCTCCGACCACCCAAGCGCACCCGCCGGCGAAGGCCAGCGCCCCCAGAGCGAGGGATGGACGGGGGAGGGAAGGCTCCACGAGACTTTCGCGCTCAGGGAGGCTTAAATCCGTTCTTCAGGGGCTCGAGAAAAGCGTCACCTTGAAACCCTGCGACGCACGGAAGACCAAAATACACGCCCCTAAGGCGTTCGGCCAAACGGAGCCTTGCTGATTGAGTTTCTCTGACTATCTCGCCCTGACCAAACCCAAGATAACGCCGCTTCTACTGATGGCCGCGCTGGGCTCGGCGGTGGTCGCGGCGAGAGGCATCCCCCCACCCATTACCCTTCTGGGGGTCCTGGCAGGGGGGGCACTGGCGTCGAGCGGCGCCCTGGCGCTGAACAGCTACTTGGAAATCGGCATGGACTCCAAGATGAAGAGGACCATGGGGAGGCCCCTCCCCTCGGGCAAGATCGTCCCTGCGGGCCACGCCCTCTACCTAGGGTTCGGTCTCCTCATTGCCGGGATTGCCGTCGCGTTGCTCACCCTCGACCTCGCCGCGACCTTCTTCATAGGGCTGGGCGCGTTCGTTTACGTTCCGGTTTACACCCTTTTTCTGAAGCCCAGGACCAGCTGGAACATCGTGCTGGGGGGGTTCGCGGGGAGCTGCGCTGCCCTTGCAGGCTGGTACGCGGTGACCTTCCAGAGCCCGCTGGTGGGATGGCTGCTTGGGGCTCTCGTCTTCGTCTGGACCCCGAGCCACTTCTGGTCGCTCGCGGTGATAACGGAGGAGGACTACTCGGCTGTGAACGTACCGATGCTCCCATCGATCGTGGGCCCCCAGGCCGCGTCGCGGTACATAGTGGTCAACACCCTCATGCTCATACCCGTCAGCCTCCTCTTTGCCTACTACTTCCTTGGCCTCGGGTTCTTCGTGTATCTCGGGGTCGCGCTGGTGTTCGACCTCCTCCTCCTGGCGACGAACATCAAGCTGTTCAGGTCCCCCACCAAGGCAAACGCATGGCTGGCGTTCAAGTTCTCGAGCCCGTACCTGGCCGTTATCTTCCTGGTGGCCATGGTGGCCGCGGTCCTTCACTGAGCCTCCAGTCGCCCGAACTGCTTTATCCGCGCACGCCGAGGCTGCCCCGAGATGGCTCGGGTCTACGTAGTGCACTATGCCGAAGTCGCGCTCAAGGGGAAGAACAGGCCCGAGTTCGTCCGCACCCTGAGGAGGAACCTCTACCGTGCCTTATCGGGGATGCAGCCTCAGGTAACGCTCAGCGAAGGAAGGCTGCTTGTCTCGGCCGACGGGCCGGATGAAAAGATCGAAAGGAGCATAAGCTCTACCTTCGGGGTCGCGTGGTTCTCTCCCGCCTCCATCGTCGAGAGGGACCTCCCGAAGATCCGCTCCTCGGTTCTACAGCTGGCAAGGGAGGCCGCCGGAAGTACGTTCAAAGTCGAGGCGAGGCGGTCGGACAAGTCGTTCCCCATGAAGTCGCAGGAGATCGCGGCGGACCTGGGGGGCGCTGTCGTGGAGCAGACAGGGAAGAGGGTCGACCTTTCCCACCCCGAGGTCGTCTTCCATGTCGACGTCACCAGGAGCAACGCCATCGTCTACTCCAGAAAACAGGGAGGGCCTGGGGGCCTTCCGGTCGGGACCGCGGGGCGCGTGATGGTGCTGTTCTCGGGGGGCATCGACTCCCCCGTGGCCGCCTGGTTGACGATGAAGCGCGGATGCGTCCCGGTCTACGTCCACTTCTACCTCGCGCCTTCCCCTCTCGCCACCTTCGAAAGCAAGGTCCCCCGGCTCGTGAAGGCCCTCTCTTCCTATGGAGGGAAGAGCACCATGGTCCTTGTCCCCTTCGCCGAGTATCAGCTAGCCACTTCGGGGGAGGAGGGCGGCCTCGAGCCTTCCTTGTTCAGGAGGTTCATGCGGATGACCTGCGAGGCCCTTGCGCCGTGGTTCGGCGCCTCTGCGATCGTGACCGGGGACTCGCTTTCGCAGGCCGCGTCCCAGACCCTCTGGAACATCGGTGCCTTCGACCGGGGGTCCAGCCTTCCAATCCTGAGGCCGCTCCTCACTTTCGACAAGGAGGAGATAATCGGGATGGCAAGGCGGATCTCCACCTACGACCTGTCGCTGGAGGAGTACAAGGACTGCTGCGCCATCATCACCAGGCACCCGAGGACCAGGGTGAAGGCGGAGGAGGTCTCGGACGCCGTGGCCCGCCTGGGGCTGGAGAAGCTGGTCTGGCGCGTCGTCGAAGGGGCGACCCTGGTCACATACAACCCCTCAGCGGACGAGCTGAAGAGCACCCCGCTTTCAGACGCGATGGCGAAGTCCAGGGCGGGGGTCGTCGCCCGACCACCTCCCCTTCAAGACTGACCCTCTCAAGAGACCGCGGGCCTGCTCTCTGGCTGCCCGACGCCGCGACTCAGGGTGAAATCGAGGTCGACCATGGCCCCGCCCCCGCCTTTCGATCTACCCCGAAGCCATCCCCTCACGTCGAAGAAGTATTCGTTGCTGTAGGGACACGCTCCGACGCAGTCGCCCACTCCGATGCACTTCGAGCTCTTGTACTCCCCCTTCGCCATGAAGCTCCCCGGCATGTCCGTGAGCCCCACCGGACACGCCTTCGCGCAGTCCTTTGTCTCGCAGGTCACGCAGACGTTCGGGTCACGGACCTTCAGCTTGAAGAACCCCAGCCTGCTGACTATCTGGTTGAAGGTGCCCCAGTGGCACCACCCTAAAGTCACGCAGCCGTAGGTACCGACGAAGGGTATCGTCACGAAGACGATGTACCAGAGGAAGCCGAAGTAGAAGGTGTACAGGAAGACGGTCGGGTCCGTCCCAAAGACGTAGAGTCGGGCGACCCCCGTGGAGTCAAGGTAGGACACAACGACGGCGGCGATGAGGGAGACCCACACCAGCGAGAACACGGCCTTGTAGAGGTCAGACAACCTGCTGGTGAGGAGCTTCCTGCCGATAGCCGAAGTCCTGTTGAAGCTCTTCATCGAGTCATAGAACGTCCCCTGGTACATCAGCGCCGCGCTGCAGAACATGGAGCAGAACTGCCGGGCCCCGAAGAGGAACGACAGGGCCCCCGAAAAGACGTAGGTCCCGACAAGGGCCACCAAGAGCGCAGGCGCGACCGGGCCGCCTGTCCCGACCCCCATGTTCCACCCTATGAAAGGAATCTTCGGGAGCGCCGAGCCCGGTATCAGGAAGTTGGGAAGGAGAACGGTGTAGACGCCGTAGGCGACGATCACCATGCCAAGCCTCACCCTGGTCTCGAGCTCCCTTACCTCCCTCATCCTGAAGAAGACGAGCGCGCCCATCTCCGCCCCCATCATGACTAGGAACCAGGGGGAGAGGGTGACGGCGGAAAAGAACCCGAGGAAGTCGAAGACCGACGAGCTCAGCAACCCGATCGCCCCGCCTGAAATCGGAACCAGGCTCGCGGTCGCGAAGAGCGCTTGCGTCCCACTCACCTGCGCGTCGAGCAGGGCTCCCATGAAGAACTCCCCAACAAAGAGGGCTGTGAGCACCCCGAGGACCCACCACGGGTCAGACTTCCATGACTTCATCGACGTCGCTCCGTCCGCCCCCATGACCACGCCGAGGTAGACGCCCATTTCTGCCAGGATGGACAGGGAAAAGAGGAACGCGGAAGAGCTCAGCTCCCAGATGAAGAGGCCCGCCATCATCGCGGCGTAGGCTCCGAAGAGGAGGATGAGGTACCTCGAGAGGGTCCGACCCACCATCGGGTTCTTTGCGAGGTGCTCGAAGGCGTAGATGAACAGAAGGATCATCAGGATGCTGCTGCCGAACACGCTGGCGGTCACCCACCCCGGGTTTACGAAGGCGGGTGGGGAGAGGAACATAACAGCCGCCTGGAAGGCGATGACCACGAGGAGTGCGCTCGAAATCTCCTTCCTGAGTAGGAAGGCCGTGAACGCCATCTCGAAGGCCATGGTGAAGAGGAACCAGTATGAGCTCACCACCGCGGAGAAGAGCGGAACGAAGCCTTGGCCTGGAGCCGCCGGAAAGGTGCCTCCTGCAAGCTGAAAGGCCCACCCCATGAAGAACTCGTTCAGGAGCACAAGAGTGACCACTGCCGCGGCCGGCCCCGGCCCTCCCCACGACCTGCGGACCTTCGCGCCGGCATCGACCTGGGTCGCCGTCCCTGGAGGGCTCCCTTCCTCTGCAAGGAGAGACCTGAAGATGACCAGGACGAACGGGAGGGCCCCGCCGCCCATGACGATCATGTTCACCACGACGAGGTCGACGAGGGTTCCCAGGCTCGGCGCGGAGAAGTAGACCACTGCGCTGACGACCATCGACAGCATCATCACCAGGACGAAGACCACCAGCGGGACCGCCAGGGACCCTGCCCTGTTCCTGTTCTCGACGGTCCACTTCAGCGAGTAGGAGATGACCGACGCCATCGAAGCGGCCAGGGCCCAGAGGAGAAGGTCACCCGGGGTCATCTAGGAAGACCTCTGTGGTGCCTGGCAGCTTTCAAAAGAACAGGCCTCAGCACCTCTTCCCGACTTTAAGGATTGAGGGCGGCGAAGCGCTGCTGAGAAGGTTCAAATGACTGAAAGGGGGCGCGGCCTCAGGAGCGGCTAGGTAATCACGAATCTGAGTTTGGGTGACTATCGGGGACGGACGAACATCCTCGTCCTGACATCTGTGCTGCTGATTGCGGCCATCTTGGTCCCCCCGGTCGACGCGCTAGAGAACGCCAATCTGACGGCCAGGATGGTCGAGTGCGCCCTGCTCGTCGTCTATTCCATCTCGCTGGGCTACGGCCTCGAAAGGCTGCGGACAGATCCGGAAGGGAAGGACAGGAAGAAGAGCTGGGGTTGGAGCCTGCTCCGAGGGCTCATCATCCCCGGGGCTGTGCTAGCTTTCTGGAACTTCCCCCCCACCTTCGACGCGACGGTGCTCAACGTCGGGCTCAGGTATGTTGCCGACCTCACCTACCTGGGCGTCGGAGTGCTGGTCGGGACCACGGTGACTGCCATGCCCAGGGGGTTCAGGGCAGGCGCGCTCCTGCTGACGTTCCTCTCGGTCGGGATGATGGGCTCCATGATGCTCGTCTGGCAGCCCGGGTTCTACACGGTCTACTCGTCTTCGCAGAACCTGGACTCGAACTCTTTCCTGATGGGGATGGGCGCCCTCGGGGTGCTCATTTCGGGGTCCTGGACGCTCAAGGTCCTGGATGTCGTCTGAGGCGACCTAGCCGACGTTGGTCCTAACCTCATCCACTCCGGGCCAAGGCAGATTTATGAAGGGGGGAACCGGTCGCTGCATCAGAAATGACAGACTCAGTTGTAGCGGTGCAGGCAAGCAAGTTCCAGGAAGAGGTGGTGAAGTCTCCGCAGCCCGTCATGGTCGACTTCTATGCTGACTGGTGCGGGCCGTGCAAGATGATGGAGCCAGTGATTCACCAGCTGTCAAAGGAGTACGCCGGCAAGGTGAAGTTCGTGAAGGTCGACACCGACGCGAACCAGGAGCTGGCCATGCAGTTCGGGATCATGAGCATCCCCACCGTGATGTTCTTCGCGAAGGGGAAGGTCGAAGACATCATCGTCGGCGCGGTCCCCTCCGCAGTGCTGAAATCCAAGCTCGAGAACTTCGTGAAGGTGGCATAGGTCCTCCACCGATGCCAACAAGGGCCGGAGACGCAGATTGACCGCCGTAGCTGGCTCGGCGGGCGGCCCCAGGAGTTCGAATCGCAACAAGTATCTGTTGCTCGGAGGAGTGGTCCTGCTGGCCATCGGCGGGGCCGCCTTCCTTGTGCTCTCCTCCTCGTCGCCCCCACCTACGGGCGAGCCGAGCTTCATGCAAGCGACGTGCAGCTCGGTGCCGCAGACCAACGGCACCCAGGTTGAGCACGTGGCGAGCGGAGGCTCAGGCGGCCACGCCTACTTTCTGATAGTCGAGGGAGACTACCCAAGCCCCTACGGTGGCCTCAACGGGAGCCTCTACGTCCCTACCACGACCCAGTGGCCAATCATGAACGTGAAGGTGGGCCAGGTGGTGTCGATACATGTGATCAACTGCGCACCCAGCGAGCCTCACGGGTTCCAGATAACCTACTATGATGACATCCAGCAGAACGGGCAACAAAACCTCGTCACCATCCCGGCGGGCCAGTCCTACGACGTGACCTTCACCGCGACGGAGGCGGGGACGTTCAGGGTGTACTGCGGCATATTCTGCTCCATCCACCCATCGATGCAGAACGGAGCCCTGGTGGTGTCCTAGGCACGGCGGTCCGTCGGGTCCACCGGACGCAAGTCTTAACACGCCTGGGAACCGCGGAAACCACGCCCAAGAAATGATATCCTTCGCGGTTATCGTGGGGAGCCTGGCTCTGGCCACCTTCGTGCCAGTCTATGCCTCACTCTACCTCCTTCCGGCGCTGAAGGTGCGCGAAAGGTACCTTGCAGCCTTCGGGGTCGGACTGGCTTTCTGGTTCTTCTACGACACCATGGGGGAGGCTGCTTCCCTTGGGGAGAACAGATCACTCTATCCGTTCTACCTTTTCGGAGGGTTCCCCCACCTGATGCTCATAGGCGCCTTCGTGGCCGGCGTGGCGGTCCTCGCTTTCTTCGATCAGGCTTCTGTGCCCGTGCCGGGGCGCACCCCAAGCAGGAATGCGACCTTCCTCATCCCGGCGGCGGTCGCCCTCGTGATGGGGGTACACGGGTTGGGCGAAGGGTGGAGCGCCGTCTCGGCGGTGGCGTCGGCGCCCTCGACAGGGAGCTACCTCCAGACCCTGATCCAGGCCTTCGTCACCTTCCCTGCCTTAGTCTCCTATCCCATCCACAAGTTCCTCGAGGCCGGCATCGTCGCCATCTTGTATGCCGTCTATCTGAAGGGGGGTCCAGGCAGCGGCCGCTGGTGGGAGGTCCCCCTGCTGGGGCTCCTCTTCGCAGGGCCGTCCGCCGTCGGCGCAGCGTTGGGATACTTCTACTCGTTCGACACCACCTACCTCTTCGCATTCGGGGTCACGGCCGCTCTTTATGCGACCGTCAGGCTGGTGGAGCCGATCGGTTCAGGGGTGGAAGGGAAAGGCCGGGTGCCTGCCCACTATGGGCCGGAGGTCTTCGGGTTCCTGGCCCTGGGCATCCTGTTGCTCTATTTCGCCGCCCTTCTCCACTAGGCCCCCCTAATACCTACCCGTAGAATCGGTCTACCCTGAGATTGTAAAGGTTTTTTAATTCAACCCTAACACGTTAGGCCGTCGTTTTGAAGAAGCGCAATGTTCTGGTTGCGTGGACGCTAATACTGTTCCTGACCGTCGTGGTCCTCGAGGTTGTCTACACTCCCTACGACTACGCCGGCTACCAGATTGCCAACAACGTAGGGGAAGGGGTCGCCCAGGCAGACTACCCGCCGATTCAGGGCCCCTATCAGGTGGTCTACGTGACATGCGAGCAGTGGCAGTTCCTGTTCTCACCGCACGTGGTGGGGGCTCCTACAGTGACAGTGGTTCAGGCAGGGGTGCCTGTGTTGTTCATCGTCCGCAGCATGGACGTGACCCACGGGTTCTACGTCAACACGGAAGGGAATTTCGCCACACAGGGGATTCAGTTCGGTGTCATGGCCGTTCCTGGGTACACAGACTTCGTGACTTGGAACTTCCAGCCGACGGTGTTCCAGGGCAACCAGTCCCTCTACCACGTCATGTGCTCTGAGTACTGCGGAGTGACCGCCCAGGGTCTGGGACACCCCTGGATGGACGCCCTGATCATAGTGGTGCCGCACGGCTCAGCGGGCGTGGCGCTGCAATCGAAGATGTTGGGCGGGAACCTGCCCGAGATTCTGAACGGGTCAGCGAGCTGATAAGATGTCAGCGAAGTCCGAGCCGGTCGCCCCCGAGATAGAAGAGGAGGAAGTGCCCAACAAGGCGTTCAACATATTCAAGTCGATCATTTACAGCAAGGGGTACAAACACTTCTCGATCAAGCTTGTCTGCTTCGGGATGATGTGGCTTTTCATAGCCGGGTCATTCGGCCTCGACCTGAGGACCCAGTCAGGGTTCTCCTTCACAGGGAACCTCCTTCCGTTGCAGGAACTTGGTTATTCCACCATCGCCTACTTCCAGATGATGACATACCACGCGGTGGTGATGTTCTTCGGAACAATCTTCACCCTGGGCTTCTCAATCGCCTACTACGCCGTCCCCACCATAAGGGGGACGAAGAAACTCGGTATGCCGTGGATGGCTAACCTCGGACACTGGCTGGTTGTCTTTGGGCTGATGATGGTCATCGGCTCGAACTCGCAGTACATGTTCACTTTCCTGATCCCCCTGAAGAACCCTGCTTCGTTCTATGTGGCTGAACTGATCCAGTTCGTCGGAGACGAGCTCCTGATCATAGCCCTGATAGCTACGGCTTACGTAGACAAGCTTCCCAACGAAAAGTTCTCCATCCCTGTATCGTTCATCATCATGGACTGCATCGCAATGGGCATCGGGATAATCACGGTCCTCGGGGCGATCATCTGGACCATACTCTCTCCGCTGGGAGGCCTCGGGTTCGACGTCTTCGCGATCCCCAACGTGGAGGTATTCAGAGCCGCGTTCTGGTTCGAGAGCCATCCGCTCGTGTACTTCGGGTCTTTCCTCGTGCTCGGCCTGGCCGTCTGGATGGTCACGATCTACGCGAAGAGGCCTGTGTACAGCGAGCGCATGGTCAGATACATGATACCCGTCTTGTTCGTGCTCAGCATGTCGGTGTACATCCACCACATGGCCGTGGACCCGATTCCGCTCTGGATCAGGGATGTCTTCGCCCAGGTGGCCACGGAGATGATCGCGGTCCCGTTCGTGATAATCTGGACCATACTCCTGATCACCCTGAAGTACACGAAGCCGAAGTACGACGCCAGCCTTCTCTTCATAATCGCAGCCATCGCGGGCAACATCGTGGGAGGGGCGACCGCGGAGCCGTTGCAGCCTATCCCTGCGCTCGACTTCACTGTCCACAACACCATGTGGATCCCTGCTCACATCCACTTCATGATGGCGACGTTCACGCTGGGGTCGTTCTTCGCATTCCTGTACTGGATGATCCCGGAACTCCTCGGCAGGAAGCTCTACTCCCCCGGCCTCGGCATCTTCCACTTCATCGGCTGGTCGGTGGGCATGGGCGCCCTAGAAGTCGCCTTCAAAGTCCAGGGGATCGAAGGGGCAGTAAGGAGAGAGATCGCCTGGCCGGCTCTGTACGAGCCCTGGTTCCAGATGGCGATGATAGGGGCGTGGCTTGCCGGGATTTCTGTGATAGCGTTCACGACCAACGTCCTCATGACATGGAGAATGGGCAAGCCTAACCCGGTGTCGGTACCGGTCTGGCTGACGGCTGGGATGGCCCTTGAGACCCAGGCGAAAATCAACGAGGGGACCTACGACCCCAACGTGATCTACACGCGGGTCCCGGTTCCGGTGGGGCTGAAGCTCGCTCCGGTCCCGGCGGCAACGCCAAGCTCAAGCGGTCGGGGTTCGTCAAGGATGGCCGGGGTGTCGAGGGCGATAGCCAAGATGCTGAAGTTGAGCAGGATGCGCGGGAGTGAGCTCGGCGCACAGGCCGCGGGGACGGATGGAGGCAAAAGCTGATGGTGGCACGAAGGAGGCTGATCGCACTCGCCGTATTCGTCGTACCTTGGGTGTTCTGGATTCTCGCGATAGGGAGCGCCAGCTCGCACGGCTTCTTCGAGAACGAGTGGGCGGTCCAGACGATGGTGCTCGGCGGAGCGATATCAATGGTGGCGGGGGCCATAGCGAGCTTCTGGTGAGATGGTGGAGCTCAAAGAGGAACTGTGGGTCATCGGCGCGGTCATCTACGTGTTGGGGATGTTCCCGCTATACTACCTGTACAACGCGGAGCCGTTCAATAGGTTCGGGACGCTCATAACTGGGCTGACGCTGATATCGATAGTCGGGGCAGTGGGGATACTGTTCATCTACATGCTGATTGGCGCTTGGGGCAACGGCCCGAAGGACGAAGACCTCTAGGCACTCCCTGATTCCGCATACCTGCTTCCGCCGGTCCTGAACGGCCTTATACCGCCAACTCCGGGTCCGTTCCGTTGTCAGGCAGCCAGGTCCCACCTCCGCCTACCGAACCGGCGCATCCCCTTGAAACCAAGACCTACAGGTTTCGCGCCGACGGCACACGTCCGGTCCTTCAGATAGAACTCACGTCCGGGAAGGCGGGAGGCGACTCGAAGGAGGCGACGGAGAAGCTGACCATCGAACTGCACTCACCGGTGTCTGGCGAGATATTCGAGGCGCGGACTTCGATAGGGCGGATCGAGGTAGACAGGGACGGGCGTGTTATGTACTTCTGCACTGCCGGGGAGAATGTCGGGTTCACCCTGTTCGTAGGCCGCTCGGTGACCGTGTCCATGTCGAGGAGCACCGGCGATGTCCTGGTCCAGACCCCCTCGAAGATCCTCTCGGTAGCCCGCGAGAGCCCCAAGGACGATGGCCTGGGGAACGCCCCCCCGAAGGATATGGTCAGAATCCGGCTGGAGTAGGACGCTACCCGAACCTGTTAGGGCTGCAAGAAATCTATAAATAGAAACCTAATCATGCAATGCCCGTTGACGAAAGTTTCCCGCAGCGTTGACATCTCTGCTCCTGTCGCGGCAGTTTTTGCATACTACGCGAGGCCGGAGCACATAGCAAAATCGTTCCCTGCAGACGTAAGCATTAGGGTGACCCCGGTGAAGGTGAAGGACAACTTCGGGGTGGGCACTATCTTCAGGATTTCGGGGAACTTCGGCGGGAGAGAACTTGAATGGGACAACGAGACGACAGAGTACGAGGACAACAGGCTGATCAAGACGAAGGCGATCAACGGTCCGTTCAAGAAGAACGACATCGCCGTCCACTTCCAGCCGATGCAGGGGGGTACAAAGCTGACCTTCGAGGCAGACTATGAGCTCGGCTACGGGCTCCTGGGCGCCGCCATCGACAAGTTGAAGATAAAGAAAGAAGTCGAGATGGGCATCGAAAAGAGCTGCTCGATGGTAAAGAGGTACCTGGAGAACGGTCAGCCGTCCGGCGCCATGGCTGCAGAGATCGGCCAGGGCAACTAACCAGAGCCCGACTCAACCTTATTACCGATGCGTCGAAGGTCGCCCTAGGTTGCGCTATCTTCACGCATTCGCAGCCGTCGCAGTCCTGCTGCTGTTCGCCACCCAGCTGGCTTCTGCCGCTGCAGCGGCGTCTCCTCCCTATGCAGTCGAGGGTGCCTTCGCCTCTTACACCGCACAGGGTGGGTTCATCGCGTACTTCTCGGGGGTGGTGGGGAACATCACCTACACGGTGACGAGCATCTTCGGGAACGGGTCGATGAGGCTCCACATCTTCGAGAACATCACCGCGGGAACGGACCTCAACCCGTTCATCAGCACCATGAACATCACTGACAACATCGTAAACCCCGTCAACTTTCCTGCGGTGTCCCTCGCCAGCCTCTCGTCGGGGCACATCGCCTTCCAGAACGTGAGCGCCACCTTCCTACACAACAACACGGCCTCGGTCCCCGCGGGGACTTTCTCCACGATGGAGTTCACGGGGACGGACGTCAACGGAACCACCGTCAACTTCTGGTTCGACAGGGCCACGGGGCTCATGGTGGAGGAGAGCGCGGGAACTTCGGTTGTGGAGTTGGCCTCCTCGAACATAGCCATTCCCTCAGGGCCGCCGTCCGGGTTCAACGGCGAGGTGGCCTACGAACTGGTCTTCGTAATCGCGTTCGCAGTGGGGGGGAGCGCCTTCCTCTCCATGAGGTACTACTACACGAAGTCAGCGAAGGCGAAAAGGGACGCGGCGGATGGGAAGGCCGCAGCGAACAGAAAGAACACTACAGGCAAAAAGTAAGCCGGTCTAGGACGCCGTCTGGTCGGCCGGGTCCTCGTCGGGCCCCATTATCTCCGACAGGTCGTACTGCGGGTCCGGCTCTGCGAGAAGAATGATCCCGAGCATGACCAGCCCCAGAGCGGCGAAGAGCCCGAACACGAAATAGTAAAGACCGAAGACGCTGAAAGTCGTCGCGACCTGGAGGATAGGCAGCAACGGACTTGGCGCACCCATCTGCTTTACTTAAGGGTTTCACAGCAGACATCCCTAACAGGTGAACGCGGGTCGAACGTCTCAGCGTTGGGTGAAAGATAAATATGCGCCCTAATTAGTGGTTGAGGCCAGTCCTTGCGGAGAACATCGAAATATTTCTGGGTCGGCGTAACCTGGGTGTTCATCCTGTTCATCTCGATGTTCACAGTCTCCTACGCGATCAACGCGTACTCGTCGCAGCTCTCCACGATCTATGTCCCCCAGGTGAGCGGGACGCCGAACCTTGCCAGCCCCGGTTCCGAGCCTTTCTGGAGCGGGGTGTCGACAGAGTCTGTGCCGCTGATCCCGTCTAGCAACTATCCGCCTTCCGGTGAGACAACCCTCGCAAAGGTGCAGATGGCCTGGGCCAACGTATCAGGGACGGCGCTGCTAATTGTGAAGCTTCAGTTCCCCAACTTCGGGAGCTCCCCCAGCTACGGCTCGTCCGGAATACCGATGCTGAATGATACCGGGAACCCCGCGGGCAGGCTGTTCCCGATGTATGACCCCGCCTGCCTCTACCCGACTTCGAGCTGCTACGGTGGGCTGTACCCGCAGGACGTAGGGTTCTACCAGCTCGCCCAAGGGTCTCAGTACACCTACCCCGAGCAGGCCATCGTGATGCTGGGAATCCATCCGGGAGCCAATACCTCCGGTTGGTATCAGGTCTCCTACAAGCCGAAGATGGTCCCCGGGACCACGGGAGCGCTCGGGACTGGTTCCGGCGGCTCCGCTGAGCTTTGGATGTGGCAGAGCAACCCCACCGACAACTCCTCCGCAGACACAGGATATCCCGGCATGACCTTCCCCAACGGCACGGCCGTGAACACGGCAGACTTCGGCCTCTCGCCGGGAGCTTCCTACGCAGTCGACGGATACGCCAACTCGACGTCGTTCTATCAGATAGGCGGTATCCCCGGGTCTACCCAGTTCCCCTACATCAACACCCAAGGCCTTTACGGCTCGAACGCATCCAGCGCGACCGGGGTCAGCCAGTTCATGAATCCGTTCATGGTACAGTCGAGGGGGGTCTACAACGCCCAGACCAACAGCTGGACCGTAGAGTTCGTCAGGGCCCTGTCGACTTCGGTTCTCTCGAAGCACGGAGAGAACAACTATCAGCTCCAGATGAACCCGAGCTCGTCCTCGGACTACTACATCGCCTTCGCGATTACCCAAGGCCAGGGTAGCGAGACCTATCTGCTCTACTACAGCAGCGTGTCCTTCTGGTGGGGCTTCAACTTCCAGACCAACAGCGGATTCCCAGGCTACAACAACCAGTACGGCCACCCCGCCGAGAAGTCACCATAAACTCGCGGCCTTCCGCGCCCGTCAGACCAACGCAGCGTCCAAAATCTTCGACTGGATTTACGGTCCAATAGAGGGTTCGGCGTGTATCCCTTTGAATCTGTTCGCCCTCAGGACGGCCTAACCTTTCTTCACTAGGCCGACGACCAGCAGAGCCAAGGCCAGGAGAGTCATGACCCCGACGATGATCGGGCCGACGGTGGGTCCCACGGGGATGAGGAGGGTGTCCATTAGCACCGCGAACAGCGCTGCCCCCAGGATGATGGCGAACTTCCCTAATGTTTCGGGTCTCGTGCCTAGCACTTCATCGTCGTCGTTATTTATGCCTTAGCTGTTAGGGGCTAGCTCACGGATATCTCGAAGTAGAGCCCCCAGACCTCGGTGCTGTTGGACCGGTTGGCCGCGGATACCACGACGTCGTACGTCCCCTTGGCCGCGGTCAGCGCGACGGCCAGGGTCATGGACGTCACCCCCATCACGTTGGCCGCCACCGTGAAGTTCGAGGGGTCGAAGGTGGCGCCTATCCCGTGCGCCGGGGACAGGCCCGCCTGGTCGGGAGCAAGCACGGTGGTGAAGTTCATGGTGAATGCAAGGGGGACGGTGGGGTAGACGTCGACCTCCAAGCTCCTCGTCTCCCCGGCCGTCATGTTGATCATGCGGTCTGGGTTCGTGTAGTTCCCCGAACTCCCGATCGCGGGCATGACCACATCCACGACCGGCGGGGAGCAGGACGAGCAGGAGGAACTGGTGGTCCCACCGCCACCCCCCGTCAAGGGCAGCAAGCCAAGCTCGAGGGAGGCGCCGACCGCGATGACCACCACCACGGCAGCCGCGACTACAATGGCCCTTCTATCCACGGACACTCGACCCCGTCAGTTCGACGCCTGCCCGCCGGCAGGGGCGTCGGCCCTCCCTTCCGCCGCTTCTTTGATCCGCGCAAGGGCGTTCTCCGTGCCCCTGACTATGTGGTTCCAGATGACCGGCGTGATCAGCACAAGCATCCCTGTAAAATGAACGTTCCAGGAAGCCCTTACCACGTACCTCCCATCCCCAACTCTCGCAATGCTGACGGTTTTCCTCCCCACCGTCGTCCCCTTCAGATAGTCGACTTCGACCGACTCTTCGGGGTTGAGGGTGACCCGCTGCTTCACCCTTGTCCCCATGAAATTCTGATCGACCACCCTTTCCGTCACGCTCCCCTCCCTCCGCAGGTTGACCACTTCGCGCGTCCCGTGCCAGTACTCCGGCTCGTTGTCGATGTCGGAGACGACCTTCCACACAGCCTCAAGGGGAGCATCCACTTCGATCTCTCGGACAACGGTCCCCAAGACTGCCTCCCACCGATTCTGTTTTTGATTTAAACCATCTGGGGTCCGACGGCTCGAAACTCTTAACTACAATTCACTGGCGCGCGTGATGAAACCACTTGTCTTCGGCCAGGTACTGGGTCTACGCAGCAGCCCTCGCCATCTACATCCTGAACGCCTGGGGGGCTTACGTCACCCTCGGAGGCTACGGCGCCGGGTGCGGCACTGGCTTCGGTGCCAGCTGGCCCCTGTGCAACGGCACCCTGTTCCCTGCGCTGAGCCACTATCCGACGCTGATCGAGTATCTGCACAGGTTCCTCAGCGTCGTGACCGGGCTGGTGATACTCTTCGCCGCCATCGCGGCATGGAGGATGAAGCCGAGGCCTCAGCTGTCCTCCCGCCTCATGCTGCTCGCGATAATACTGGTCCCAATCCAGGTGGTGATAGGCGGGGAGGTAGTCGGCTCAGGGCTGAGCGCGTTGATCGCGACGACCCATTTCTGCTTCGCGACTGCGATATTCGGGATCGTCACGATGGCCGCGACGCTGATGTACGTCGACAACAAGCGAGAAGGCGCCGCCGGCGGACAGCCAGCCCCCGGTCAGTGACCGTCTTCCGGGGAAAGGTTAAACTGCATTGCGAGCCGGCGCGGTTTCCATCTTCTGATGTCGCTTCCCAAATGGGTACGGACGGGCACCAGCGTCGCCACCATCTTCCTGCTCCTCGCCGTAGCACTGACCACCGCCTCTCCCGGTCCCGCCAGGGCGCAACTCACCTCGCAGTCGGGCGGTGACAGCTTCGTCTGGGCCGACGGTTACGCCCTGGTACAGCACCGCATCCCTGCAGGCAACTCCGAGCCATGGTCCATCACCACCGACCCCCAGGGCAACGTCTGGTTCGTGGAGCAGGGCACCAACCAGCTCGGGGAGTACGACCCGGCTTCGGGGAACTTCACTCAGTACCCGATCCCCACCAACCACTCGAACCCCGACGCGGTGGCTTCAGACACCCATGGGAACATCTGGTTCGTGGAGCTGACCTCGAACAAGCTGGGTGAACTCCCAGCCGGCCGAGCCTCGATTGCGGAGTACCCCATCCCTGGCGAGACGGTGGCCCTGGACGCTTCGACCCAGGCAGTGCAGTGCGGACCCGGGGCCGTCTTGGCCGACCCGTCTGGCGACATCTGGGTCGCCTGCCTCTTCTCCAACCAGATTGACGAGTTCAACCCCGCGACGGATACCTTCAGCAGCTTCGACCTCCCCGTCTTCCAGTCTGCGCCTGCGGGGATGGCGCTCGACGGGAAGGGAAACCTGTGGTTCACCGCTGCCGACTCGGACATGCTTGGCAGGGCGGTCATCTCGCAGCTCCAGAACGGGACCAGCCAGGGGATAACCGAGTTCGCGCCGCTGAACCAGACATACGTCTTCGCGTTCACGCACCCGACGTCTTTCGTAGGCACCACAGAGGTCATCAACTCGAGCATCCGGACCCCCAGCGGCATAGCGCTCAGCCCTTCCGGGAAGCTGTGGCTGACGGAGCACGTCGACAGTTCCTTTGACAGCTACGACCCCAACACCCAGTCGCTGGTGAAGTACTGGACCTCCCAGACCTTCGGCGCCCTCGGATACTCTGTCACCTTCCCCAACGGGATCGCCGTCGACAGTAACGGCACGGTCTGGATCGGGGAGCACTACGGGAACAGGATCGCCGCGTTCATACCATCCTCTGGCGTCATGACCGAGTATCCAGTTGCATGCTGCGACACGGCCATAGCCGGGGTCTACTCTGTTACCCTGGACCGCAACGGCAGGCTCTGGTTCGTGGAGATAGGCGGGGACGCCATAGGGGAGGTCGTGCCCATTCAGAGCCCGACCCGCCTTTCGCTCACGCTCCCTGACTCCTATCTCACGGTTGGGGCCCGGGGGAAGGTCACCGTCCCCCTGTCCTTCTACCAAGCCGCGGGGAACTCCACGACCCTCTCTCTTTCGGTGAGCGGGGTCACCATCACGGGCCAGCTCCGGAACATGACGGCCGCGTTCAATAGCTCCGCTGTCACCCTCGCCCCTGGTTCTCGGGCGACGTCAGGGCTGACCCTCTCCCTCGGGGGGCTGAACCCAGGGGTATACTACCTGACCCTCAGCGCGACTGCCCAGGGAGGGGTGATCTACTCCGCGATCCTGAAGTTGATCGTGACGCCAGGCGCTCCCTTTCCCGTCTGGATCGTCGTCTCCGTTGCTGCGGCTTCGGTCGCCGCGGCTGGTCTGGGCCTTCTACTGGCCAGGAGGTCTCACGCAGTGCGCGGCCGGCGCCGGGCGCTCCGCGTCTCGCGCAAGAGAGCAAGGACCAGCACTACGACCCCCACCCCGGTCGCTGCATAGACCGAGTAGAGTAGTGGAAGAGAGGACCCTGGCGGCGGCACCACCAGCATGAGGTACCCGCACTGATTGACGTAGGCGTATTGGTAGCAGACGGCGGCCGTGTAGTTCCCTGGTCCCGCACGGTTGGCCGTCACGCTGACCAGGAAGGCGCTCTCCTGGGCGCTGGCGGTCGCCCCGAAGGCGGGCCCGGGTTCCCCCGTGCTTTCCCCTGTGATGCTGACCGTCGGGGGAGCAGCCGGTGCGGGGTTCGGGGTGCTCGTGAACGATATCGTAGGGGCTGCTGTCCCCGCGGCGATGCTGTCGCTGACGGAGACTCCGAGCGTGGAATTCTCGTCGACCTCTCCCAGAGCGTTGCCTGCAAACTCGGTGAACCAGACTTGCCCGGTCCGGTCGTCCACCGAGATCATCAGGGGGGACGAGCTGTTGGTCGGGATGTTGAACTCCGTAAGCTGCAGGGTTGCAGGGTCGAATCTGCCGATCCGGTTGGCTATGTGCTCGTTGAACCACACGTCTCCGGAGGAGGAGACGGTAATCCAATATGGGAGCGTGAAGGCGTACTCGCCCCCGGTGAACAAGAGCGACGTGGGGTATTCCACGAAGCCAGCCGAGTCCAGTTCAACGTACCCGAAGAAGCTCGACGCGTGGTCTGTAAACCATAGGCGCCCCCGGGCGGGGTCGAGCGCAAGCCCGACAGGCTGAGAACCGGGCGTGAGTTCCCAGGTCCTGATGATGGATAGGGTGTTGCCGTCCAGCTCCACGATCTTCGCCTGTAGCGCCTCCGCCACGTACGCGTTGCCCGCAGAGTCGACGGTGATACCTGCGACCCCCGACCCGGTGACAGACGAGCTGAGGTTCACGACCCTGTCGAGGACCGCGCTCTCTCCCGCGATGTCGAAGTAACCAACCTGGCTGGTCGTCAGAGACGTGAACCACATCCTGTTCCTTTGCTGGTCGTAGTGCAGCACCATCGGGTAAGCCGTGCCTGCGGTGTAGTTGGCGAAGGCCCCTGTGGCCGGGTCGAACCTCCACAGTAGCTGCTGCGACGCGTCCGAGAACCAGAGGCTCCCATTTCCGTCGAAGATCATGAACCAAATCCATGCGAGGTGGTGCGGGGTGGGGATGGGGAACGTCTTCATGGTCGCATTGGAGGGGGAGTACACTGCCAGGGCGTCGAGGTTGTCTTCTGCGAACCAGACGTTGCCAGACCTGTCGGCCGCGACGCCAAGCGGATAAGCCGAGCTCTGATTGACGGCGACCGTCGAGATCGGAGGCGACGCGTCCTGCCCAGGTGCCGTCCCGTTCCCGGAGTGGGATCCTCCGCTCCCGTAAGCCGACGCAGCGAGGGACGAAGACGTCAGATAGAACGCAATCAGCAGAGCACAGAGCAGGCGCGAACTGCGCAGTCGCTCGACATTCACAATCGGACCTAACCTTCGGTCATATTTTTAGTGAGTGTCGGGAACTTTCTGTCGGGGCGGCGCACCGCCCGTCAGCATGACCACTTTCCCGAACGAATCTTCAGTAAATCGGCGGAGACGAACGGAAGATTAAACACTTTTAAAGCAACCTTCCCTAACCTGTTAGGCCGAGCAGTGATTGGTTGAATAGAACCCTAACTTCGGTCGGGCTCTTGCTTGCTCTGGTGGGCATGTTCCTGTTCTATGGTGTGTTCGTGAACGTCACGCCCGGGTTCATCGCGATGCTATCGGCTCTGATACTTCTCCCGATCGGCTCCGGAGTGCTCTTCTTCGGCGCAGCCTACAGAGGGTCACTGAGCGCCCCATCCGTCGCCTCTGGCGGCGGGACCACCTCCTCGAGCACAGTTTGGGCGGCGCTCGCGGTCGCAGTGGTAGCAATCTTGATCGCTCTCGCTTCTCTCTCGGTCGCCTTCCAGGCTCAAAGCACGGCGAATTCCAACTCCGGGGTTTCTGCCGTGAGTTCGAGCCTCAACGCGGCGCTCGCCTCGCTGGGGGTCCAGCCGAAGACTGTAGCCTACAAGATTGACTGGTGCAACACTGACAATACTGGTCAGGACCGGTTCTGCCCTAACCAGATAGTGGTGAACCAAGGGGACATAGTGCAGATAATGTTCATTCACAACGATACCGACGCCCACACCTTCACCCTTGCCACAGGGTACTACAACTTCCAGATCAACGACTCGATGGCAGGGATGCACAACTTCGTGACCAACGCCAACATTCCCGGGTCGTGCTCGAACAGCGGGACATTTGCGCAGGAGTCCGCAGGGGTTTCAGGAGTGTACTGCGTGTCCGGGACTGCCCTCATGCCAGTGACCTCGCCCGCGACCAACTTCGTCGTCGCACAGAACGGCGTTCCGACCATCAGCCCTCCGTCCATCCAAGACGTCCCGGTGGACAACCTAGTCCACATGATCCTGCTCAACACCTCGGCAGGGTACTCCGAAGTGTACGGGGTGGCGGCTTTCCAGGCAACGCAGCCCGGCATCTACGAGTTCTTCTGCCACTACCACGTCTCCAATGGGATGTTCGGCTACCTGGTGGTCCTCCCTAACCCCTACTGCACCAGCCACGCGACTGCCTGCGGCACGACGAGCTGAGTCCGCAGCAACTTACTTCCGGCGTTCAGCGTCATCTTCCAGCTTCTCCGTCCCTGCCGCTTCCCCTGCAACCGGGCCCCTGGAGGTGGCCAAGTCGTAGGGGCCGTCTAACTTCGCCCTGGCCTTCCTGGAGGCATGGACTCGGACGTCGTGGTCCGACGTCGCCCTTTTGGCGGTCGAAGCGAAGGGAGCCCAGGCGTCTCCATAGTCCCCCGGGTTACTGCTTCTGCGCTCGAGTTCCCTCAGCAGCCGACAGTGCGCTCTGACGTTCGCCGCCATCAGCTCGAGCCTGGCCCTGGCGGACTCTAGCGGCTCGGACGCCAGAACCTCCTACTCGTCGAACGAATCCAGCAGGTGACTCCACTCGCGCTCCTGCTGGCTCCGCCGCTTCCGGGTCCCCCCCGCGGTGGCAGGGGGCCCATTCCATCGGGGCCCGAGGCGCTCTGGATGTCCTCGAGCCCTGACTCCCCAACCGACCACCCCGTCTTTCGGATTCCTTGCTCGGCAGACCCCTTCCACGCGCGCAGGTGTCGCGCATCCTCTTCCTTGCTCGACGCCGAAAGCTCCTCTTCGATGGCTGCCAGGCGCTGCCGCAGCTCGACCAGCCTGCCTGCCTCGGCCAGCGCCTTCGGGACTTGCGTCCACCCAACTGCCCTCCTCTCATAGATGGCGATGCCAGCCATGACGGCCGCCCCCCAGACGACCAGGAGAAACTGCAGATAGAACCTGTGCGCAGCGTACAGGAGGAAGGCTGCCGCTCCGACCTGGAGCATGAACGGGCGCAGAAAGTCACCCTATGGCCAAGTCACAGCAGAGGACACAAAGCAGGCGCTTCCGAACAGAGGCGTTCTAGGATACGACTACGACAGTTCCTGCCATCGGGTGCACGTTGCAGATGTACGAGAATGTCCCCGGGGTGTTGAAGGTATGCGAGAACTGCTGGCCTGGATTCAGGATGCCGCTGTCCCAGAGCGGCGGGCTGGCCGTCGAGGTAGTGGTGTGCTGGGTGTTGTCGCGGTTCTCCCAGGTCACAGTGGTCCCCGCCTTCACCACGACGTATCCGTTCCCGTTCTGGAGCTGCGAGCCGCTACCGAAGGCCGAGTTCCTGATGATGATGATGCACGGGTTCCCGCATGTCGGGGTCAGCCCCGAGGGTGCCGCACCTCCACCTCCGCCTCCACCGCCCCCAGTCGCGGCAATCGTAGGTGAGTAGGCTCCAAGGATCGGTGTGAGCGTCAGCAGGACCAGGGCGACGCAACCTACGAACCAGATCCACCTGACCGGAAGCTTAGTGGCCCCCCTTCCCTCTTCTCCTGTGGCTACGAACCCCTCGCGGAGGGCGAAGAGCATGCTCCCGATGGATCCGAGCGCCAGGACCAGCATGTTGTACTGTGTTGCTACCCCTAACGCGACGGTGAACAGCATCCCGCCAAGGAAGACAAGGATGGCTCTGACTCCTGAGCCCACGGGATAAATCCCGGAAAGCCGAATAAAAAAGGGTATCGGATTCGTCCCTTACGGGTTAGGGAACCAACCGCGTTCAGGTGCTGCCCGCGGGGAGCACGTTGATCTGGCCGGTCATGAACGGGTGCACGTTGCACTGGTAGTAGTACGTCCCGGGCGCGAGGTTGACTGTCAGGAGGAAGTGCCCGCCTGGCGGTATCACCCCTGAGTTCCAGGCGCCCGAGTAGACGGCCGTCGAAGTATGGGCTATCGAGTCAAGGTTGACCCACTCCAGGGTGGCGCCCTGGGTGACGTTGATGTTGGCCGGAGAGAAGGCAGCGTTCTGAATGTTGATGATGCAGAAGGTCGTGCATGTCGTGCTGACAGGCTGCGCGTTGTTGTCGCAGGGGATCAGCGGGGGACAGGAGAACGGCGCGTTGCCGCTGGTGGTCCCGGCGTAGACCGACCAGATGACCGGGTAGGTCACCGCGAGGATGGCTATTATCTCCAGTGAGAGGTAAACGTACTTCCGCTTCAAGCTTGGTGAATCCGAACCAGTTAGGGATTTAAGGCTGACTCCTTATATCGCCCAGCCGGCTCCGCCCAAGCAGTTGAAGAGCTTCAACATCTTCTTCAGCATAATAGCCAGTCTTTCTGTGGTCGCGGGAGGCGCGATGTACGTGGCCTACGGGGTTCTTCCGCACCAGTACTACCTGGTCACGAGCCTTGGGATAACCGCGGCGGCGGGCGCGGTCGTCTACGTCATCCTCTCCCGGGTGGTCCAGATCTGACAGGCGCGGAGTCTCGTGAAGAGGCTTAAATTCGGTCGTCGGGTCCGCGGCGACAGGTGCAGGGTGGAGCCTTGGACTTCTCGGTAGAACCGGCGGGGGTCCTACGCTCCTACGCATTCTTCGTGGTCGCCCTGATGTTCGGCCTGCCGCTGCTGATCTCCTACTATGCAGTGAGCCAAGGGGGGGCGTCCGGACTTTCTTCGGTGGCAGTTTACCTTGCCGCTTCGCTCGCGGTGGGCCTGACCCTGCTCCTCCGCAGAGGCAGGCCCAGCAACGCGGACCCTGTGTCTGAGACCGGGAGCGCTTCGCCCCCCGCCCCGGGAGGAGCGAAAAAGGGCCCTGTCGCCGCGCTCGCATCGGCGACGCTGGCGGTCGTGGCCTTCGGGTCGATGAAGTTCCTGCTCGCCGCCAGCTACCCGTACCCGTCTTCGCCTGCGGACCTGGCAGGGGGGGTGTACGTCGTCTCCCTTGGAGTCGCCGCAGTCATCGGCATACCGTACCTCGTCGTCGCCGCCTTCCCATTCCTACGCGCCCCGCTCTCCGAAAGGAGGCTCAGGCTGACGGCATACCTGACAGGGGCGCTCTACTTTGTGACCTACGAAATCCTCGTCAACGAGATAGTGATCACCGGGTACAACACCGCGCCCGGCAACTTCGTCCAGTCACCCCTCGGCCTGTACCCCTGGGCATACGTGTTCACCAGCGGGCCGGCGCCGGGGAGCGTGGCGGAGACGGCGATCTACACCCCCTACGTCCTCGTGCAGCTGAACCAGTTCGTCAATTTCATCTTCCAGCCGTTCGAGCTTGCTCTCGCGGTGGCGATGTCCGTGCTGGTCGCGTCAGCGGTCGTCGCGACCTACAACCTGGTGAGGAGGAGCCAGAGGATGGGAGGCGCCTGCTCGGCTAGCGCGACGCTGTCAGGTGTGGGCGCTTTCCTCGGGTATACCGCGACCTGCCCTTCCTGCCTGGCGCCGACCCTTGTCTCTGTGGTGTTCGGAGGGGTGGCAACGGTGCAGGCCGTGTACTCCAACCTCTGGGGCGCCGTGGTCCCCCCGATCGTGAGCGTGGCCGCACTCGCCGTCAGCCTCTACGTCGTCGGCAGGGGGTACGGCCGGACCCCGGCGCCGCCTACCTTCCGGGTATGAGGACCTGGAATATCCCTACGAAGAGAAGGTAGCCGACGCCGAGAGACATGACGAGGCTCGTCACTACCATCGAATACCTGATGAACTTCTGATCCGCCTTCAGGAGCGCGAACGCGAACGCGAAGTTGAGCAGGATCGGCACGCCGGCAATCACTGCGAAGGGGCCGTAGGCCCCGAGGTAAAGGCCGTAGGTGGACAGAGAGACGCTGGTGTCGAAGCCGAGGGCGGTGAGCCCCATGGCCGCTCCGACCCCGATTGCGAGCGACTTCAGGATGGCGCGCTTGGAGACCCCTGCGCTCAAACTGCAACCGCCGGGGTGAGCGGCTTAATGTGCGTTGAAGGCGCTTCTCAGGTCGTCCCCGCGGCCTGCCCGAGGTCCCTGAGGGCATCCTCGACGTCCTCATTCCCGACCCCGAGGTTCCCCGCCATGAGCTCCGAGGAGGCGCTCGGGTTCGACGCCCTGGCCTGGCCGACAAGCTCCCTGAGGTAGTCGTGATAGGTCCTCGCCCCGGGGGCGGCCCACTGCTCTTCAAAGTCCCTGGTGAAGAGGCGAGCGACGCTCTCCGATGTCATTGTGTATCCCTTCCTGGTGGGCTCGTTCTTTCCGCTCCGCTCCGGGATTCCGACGAGGACCACCTTGGCGTCAACGCAGGTGTACCTCGCGTCGCTGATCAGGACCGAGGGGCTGAACTCCACCCGGGCCCCGCTCTTGGAGTAGAGCCTCCCCATCTTCAGCCTGTCAGGGGCCAGGGGAAGCAGGTAACGGATTTCCACCTTCCGCTTAGAGGCCTCGGCCACCGAGTTCAGTATCTGGCGGATAATCTCCCCTTCCTCGTTCGACGGAGGGCTCCCCGTGATGATGCCCACCAGGGTCTTCTGTGACCGCTGGATGGAGTCGATGACCGCGACGAAGTACTCCTGGCGCGTTATGACGTCTGCGACAGAGGAGAAGTGCCGCATGAGGAGCTCCCTCGACTTCGTCTCTCTCCTGTTCAGGACCAGCAGCGCCAAGGTGGCCACCAGGAGGACCAGCTCCACGACCAGAAGGAGGACTTGCAGGGTCCCGTTGTCTATCGGCAGAGCCTGCAGAATGCCGTCCAA
Organism: archaeon; assembly: GCA_021819105.1. GTDB lineage: Archaea > Thermoproteota > Nitrososphaeria > Nitrososphaerales > Gagatemarchaeaceae > UBA183. The sequence goes on along the minus strand of JAKASK010000002.1, from coordinate 85,959 downwards.
GCCCAACGCCACGCCAGTACGATTCACCTGTCGCCTGAAAAGCGTTCCCGACGGGCCACCTGGGCCTCGCGGCCAACTGTTTTAATCGACAGGAAGGGGGCGTAGCGCCACCCTTGGACGTCGACACCCGGCTCGGGCTGATCAGGCAGGTCGGCGAGGAGATCATCACCGAGACGGAGCTCAGGTCTCTGCTGGAGGCGAAGGCCCACCCCAGCGCCTACGATGGGTTCGAACCGAGCGGCCTTGCCCACCTCCCCTTCGGAGTGCTTCGCCCCATCCTCGTCGACGACATGCTGAAGGCGGGGGTCAGGATGAAGCTCTGGATCGCCGACTGGTTCGCCTGGGTCAACAACAAGATGGGGGGAGACCTTGAGAAGATCCAGCAGGTGGGGCGGTACTTCGTCGAGGTCTGGAAGGCGGCCGGGGTCGACATGACCAAGGTCGACGTGCTCTGGACCAGCGACGCAGCAAGGGAGGAGGAGTACTGGAAAAGGGTGGTGACCGTGGCCCAGAACTCCACCCTGGCCCGTGCGCAGAGGGCGCTCACCATCGCCGGCAGGACCAGCAAGGAGGCGCTGCAGGCCGCGCAGCTGTTCTATCCGATGATGCAGGTGGCTGACATCTTCTGGCTCGACGTCGACATCTGCCAGCTGGGGCTGGACCAGAGGAGGGCGAATATTCTCGCCAGGGAGATCGCCGACAAGATGAAGTGGAAGAAACCGGTGGCCGTCCACCACCACATGCTCATCGGCCTCGAGGGGAAGAAGGAGCCGGAAGGCTACGACGAGAACAGCGCCCTCGACGCCGAGATAGCGAGCAAGATGAGCAAGAGCAAGCCTGAGACGTCCATCTTCGTCCACGACGGCCCCGAAGTGATAGCCAGGAAGATCAACTCGGCCTACTGCCCGCCCAAGGTGGTCGAGGGGAACGCGCTCACGGAGTACTCGAGGTACATAGTCTTCAGGAAGCGGAAGTCAATGCTGATAGAACGTCCTGAGAAGTACGGGGGCAACGTGGAGTACTTCTCCTATGGGGAGCTGGCGGACGCCTTTGTGTCGGGGAAGCTCCACCCTGCCGACCTGAAGAAGGGAGTGGCCGCGTCCTTGGACGAGATAATCCGGCCGATCAGAGACCACTTCGAGAAGGACCCGGCCGCGCGAAGGCTCTACGAGGCGGTCAGGTCCACCGAGGCGACCAGGTAGCCCCCGGGCGCAAGATGCCACCACGCGGACGCGCGAGGACCCGGTTCATCGCCGACGCCATGCTCGGCTCCCTGTCCAGGAAGCTGAGGGCCCTGGGCTTCGACACGACATATTACAGGGCAGGGGACGACACGGGTCTCCTGGAGGCCGCGGGGCGGGAGGAGAGAATACTGCTCACCTCCGACCGGGAGCTCGCCGGCCGGGCCGCCTCGAAGGGCCGGCTAGCCTTCCACCTGACGGAGAGGAGCGACGGGGCCAGGGTGTCCGCGATAGCCAGGGCGTGCGAAGTGAACGGGGTCCCGCTGCTAAGGGGCGCCCCCCTCTGCTCGATGTGCGGCGGCGAGCTGGAGACGCTCGGGAGGGCCGAGGTGGCGGGGAAGGTCCCACCTTCGGTGGAGCGAAGGCACCGCCTCTTCTTCAGGTGCGTCGGCTGCGGAAGGCTGTATTGGCGCGGGAGCCACTGGAAAAAGTTAAGGTCGCTCGCCCGCCGCCTGAACAAGGACCTCGTTGCCACTCACATCGGCCGACGGAAGGCGGGCCGTGCTCCTCGCCAGGGACGTCCTCGAGGCTCACGTCCTGGGAAACCGCGGCGAGAGCGTGCGAAAGCTCCCCCCAGTGTTCTCCGAAAAGAGGGGGGTCTTCGTGACACTCAACAAGCTGGAGGCTGGGGTCAAGAGCCTGAGGGGATGCATAGGCTACTCGGAGCCTGTCAAGCCCCTCGGGGAAGCGATCAAGGACGTCGCCGTTTACGCCTCTGAAGACCCCCGTTTTCCATACCCTGTGCAGCCTGACGAGCTTGGGAGCATAGTCGTCGAAGTGAGCGTGCTCACGCTCCCCCGCGAGGTGAAAGCCCCAAGTCGCACGGACCTCCCTGCCATGGTCAGGCTCGGGGTGGACGGGGTGGTCGTTTCGAACAGGTTCGCGAGCGGGCTGTTCCTCCCCCAGGTCGCGACCGAGCAGGGGTGGGACCATGAAACATACCTGTCGGAGGCGTGCATCAAGGCAGGGCTCCCGCCGGACGCCTGGCTCAGCAGCGGCACGAAGGTCGAGGTCTTTCAGGCCGAAGTCTTCGGGGAAGTGTCGCCGAGAGGCGAGGTCGTCAGGACGGGCCAGGAGGAATAGATGAGGGTCTACATCGGGTGCTTCGGTTCCGGACTGGGGCACGCGACAAGGATGCTCGAGATCGCCAAGGAGCTGGAGGCGAGGGGGGCCCAGCTCCAATTCTCGTCGTCCGGGGAGGTGGCTTCGCTCATAAAAAAGAAGGGATACCGGTGCAACACCATCCCCCTGGCCGACGTCAGGTACTCCGACGAAGGGGAGTTCCAAGTGAAGGAAACGATCCTCGACTCCCCATCGATCATGGCGCGCACAGACAGGCAGTTCTTCTCTGAGCTGGCCAACATCGGCAGGTTCGGGGCCGACGCCGTGCTCAGCGACTCCGCCCTGCCCACCGCCTTGGCGGGGAAGCTCCGCCGCCTCCCCACCTACACTGTCCTCAACCAGCTGAACCTCACCAGCTCCCACGGGCGGCAGGGCGCCCTCTCCAGGCTCTTCTCGGTGGGGATGTCTGCGGCCATGGGCAAGCTCTGGGAGCTCAGCGACCGGGTCTTCCTCCCGGACCTGCCCCCCCCTTACACGATAAGCGAGAAGAACCTATGGGGGAGCGGAGTGGAGAACACCCACTACGTGGGGTTCATCGCCCCCAGGGAAAGGAGCGCCCCCGACGCGGCGGCCGCCGAGTTCGTCCGCGACGAAAGGCCGAAGGTGTTCTGGCAGGTGTCCGGACCCCCAATGACGAGGACGGCCTTCCTCGACGCAGCCCTGAAGCTCGGCGAAGCCATGTCTGACGAGTTCGCCTTCGTGGTCTCCGCGGGGGACCCCAAGGGCAGCACCTCCCCGCAGAGGTTGGGCAGGCTTTGGTACTATGAATGGTGCGACATAGCGGACCTGTACTTCGGGTCCTGCGACGTGGTTGTATCGCGGGCGGGACATGGGACCATAGCCCAGGCGATCTTGTCGTCCAAGCCGATGCTGCTGGTCCCAATCCCGAAGCAGCCAGAGCAGGAAGGCAACGCAGACAAGGCTTCTCGGCTCGGGGTCTCGGTAACCGTCGAGCAGGAGACGCTCACCCAAAATACCGCGAGGAGTGCGCTGCGCACCCTCGTCGGCGGCCCCTTCCCCGGGAGGGCGGAACGGGTCCGCGAAATCGCTTCGAGGTACGACGCCCTGTCTGCGATCGTTTCGGCGATGGAGGCGGGTGTCAGGCGAGGCCGTCGAGGACCCCGCTGACGTCAGCCGTCTTCCCTCCAAAGGTCCTCAGCCCCGGCGTCCCGGCTGCCTCTGCGCCCCAGTCGGTCAGCCTGTCGTCGCTCTTCAACCCGAGCGCGGCGAACTGGGACTCGAAGGACTCCTCAGGCATCATGTAGAGCGGGCTCAGGACCTTCGACCCCAGCAGGGCAGGCGCAGGCCTCCCTGCCGTGAACCCGCCGAACACCTGTTCCTTGCACTTGGCGACGACCTTCGAGAGGCGCCCGGCAGCGGACCCTCCCCCCTCCGCGAGTGTCAGTGAGAGCCCGCGCGGGTCTGCTCTGTTGGAAAGCTCGGCATACAGCCTGGCCGCCGCCATGGTGCTCTCTTCCCCTGTCGGCGCATGCACCAACTTCACCCTGAACCCCAGAAGGACAGCGTTCCAGGCGAGCACCGAGCTGTGCACCCCCCCTGAGACCAGGCAGACGACCTTTTCGTCCCCCATGGGCGAGCCGCCGGGACCGACGGCGACCTCGACCCCCACCGCGCCCTTCTCTCCGTCCAGGGCCGCCCTGAACCTCACTTTGGCCCCCTCGTTGACCGCCCTCGCCCCCTTGACTTCTTCGAGCATCGCAGATGTCACCGCCCCTGCGAGGTCAGAAGACCTTCCCCGCCCAGAAGCTTCCGCCTTCACCGAAAACCTGTAGCCGCGCCTGAGGTAGTTGGCCGCGAGCGCCGCAGAGACCTTCGCCACTTCCCCAGGGCCGCCTACGGTGTACCCGGCCGCCGTCCAGGCGATGCCGGGCATGTTCTCGAAGATCGAGCACGCTCCGACCGGCTCCGGCCCTGTCAGGACCAGAGAGCCCCCCACCGAGCTGACTCTCGCCCTCACACCCCTCTCCTTCAGGACGTGCTGCACCGACGACCGCAGGTCCGTGGCGTTCCCTCTCCCGGTCCATCTCAGTATCGCTGCCCTCTTTGTCATGAAATGTTCCATGCTACCCCGCCGTGGCCCCTTTAACGTTGGGGAGGCTCCCCGCATCACGCTTTTAGCACGTGCAGGAGCGCCCTCCACCGTGAAAGGTTTCGTGGTGGCGACCGCGGCCGACGTGCTCGCCGGCAGGTCTCCTGTCTCGGTCGAGGTCAGGGGGTGGGTCGCGCGTAAGCACACCGTTGGGGGCCTGGTGTTCGTGCAGGTCAGGGACGGCTCCGGCTACGTGCAGGTGTCTGCCAGGAAGGGGACCTCGGACGCCGCCTTCGAGGGCGCCCGCAGGTCGACGAAGGAGTCGGCTGTCGTGGTCAGAGGCGAGGTCCGGGACGACGGGAGGGCCCCCGGAGGGAAGGAGATCTCAGCCAAGGAGTTCGAAGTGGTGGCGCCCGCTGAGAGCTGGCCCATTACCAAGACGGCGGCGAAGTCGGCCTCGTTCCTCTTCGACAAGCGGCACCTCAGCATTAGGGGTCCCAAGGCGATAGCCTCGATGAGGATCAGGGCCGAGGTCGTAGGCGCTGCCTTCGACTACTTCAGGGAGAGCGGGTTCCAGCTCATCAGCGCGCCCACCTTCGTGCAGGCCGCGGTTGAGGGCGGGTCGACCCTCTTCTCCTTGGACTACTTCGGCAAGCAGGCGAACCTCAGCCAGAGCGCCCAGTTCTACGAGGAGGCTGCGCTCCCTGCCCTGCAGAAGGTCTGGATCTTCCAGCCCGCCTTCAGGGCTGAGAAGTCCAAGACGGCGAAGCACCTGACTGAATTCTGGATGATAGAGGCGGAGCAGGCGTTCGCAGAGCAGGCAGAGAACATGAAGGTGCAGGAGGAGTTGCTTTCGAAGATGGTGGAGCGGGTGATCGCGAACAGGCAGGCGGAGCTCAAGATACTGGGGCGCACCCTGAAGCAGCCCCAACTCCCATTCCCCCGGCTCACCTATGACGAAGCCAGGTCGATAGCGGAGAAGAGCGGCTTCCCATTCGAGTGGGGGGACGACCTGCCCACCGAAGCCGAGAGGGCGATCAGCTTGACCCAGGACTCCCCCTTCTTCATCACCGACTACCCGCTCAGCGCGAGGTCCTTCTATCACATGACCTACCCGGACAGGCCGAAGGTGACGAAGTCCGCCGACCTGATCGCACCCGAAGGAGTCGGGGAACTTGCCACCGGGGGCCAGAGGATTCATGACTACCACGAGCTCATGAGCAGGATCGAGGGCCAGGACCTCCCCAGAGAGTCGTTCACCTGGTACCTGGAGCTCAGGAAGTACGGCATGCCCCCACACTCCGGCTTCGGCATCGGGGTAGAAAGGTCCACAAGGTGGATAGCGGGGCTGAAGCACATCAGGTCTGCCAGCCTCTTTCCACGGACACTTTCACGCATCTCTCCCTAGCGCAGACTTATCTACCTGAAGACGTTCGCGGGGACCGTTGCCTGAAACTGAGACCAACGAAGAGCTCGAACTTGACACCCTCCCAGGCGTCGGGCCGGCTACGAAGCAGAAACTGAAGGATGCCGGCATAGCGACGATACTGGACCTCGCCACCTCGGGGCCGATGGACATAGCCGAAGCGGTAGACATCGACGTCTCGAAGGCCGTCGAACTGAACAACAAGGCGCGCAAAAAGCTGGTCGAGCTAAACCGCCTCGAGCCAGACTTCATCAACGCAGCCGACCTCCTGGTCAAGAGGAAGGCCATAGACAGGGTCTCCACGGGCTCGAAGAACCTGGACGACCTCCTCGGGGGAGGCATAGAGACCTGGGCCATGACCGAGTTCTACGGCGAGTTCGGGTCGGGGAAGAGTCAGGTCTGCCACACGCTGAGCGTGATGGTGCAGGCGCCCAGGGGGGAGGGGGGCCTCGACGCAGGGGCGATCTACGTTGACACCGAAGGCACCTTCAGGCCCGAAAGGATCGCAGAGATAGCCGAGGCGAGGGACATGGACCCCGAGAAGATCCTCTCGCGCATAACCGTGGCCAGGGCCTACAACAGCGCGCACCAGGAGCTGATTGTCAAAGACCTCGGCAGGATAATCGAGCCCAACAAGGTGAAGCTTGTGATATTGGACAGCGCAGTCGCCCACTACAGGGCCGAGTTCCTCGGCAGAGGGACCCTCTCGGAGCGGCAGCAGCGTCTCAACCGTTTTATGCACCAGCTTCTCAGGACGGCAGAGATCTACAACATAGCGGTCGTGGTCACGAACCAGGTGCAGGCGGCCCCTGACTCTTTCTTCGGGGACCCCACCAGGCCCACGGGAGGCCACGTGGTCGCGCACACCAGCACCTACAGGGTGTACCTCCGGAAGGCTGCGAAGAACCGCATAGCGAGGATGGTGGACAGCCCCTACCACCCTGAACGGGACGCCGTCTTCCTCCTGGACGAAAAGGGGGTCGACGACCCGTCGGAAGAGACTTCCCGAAAGAAGTAGGAAATCTCTTTTATATGGAGAACCGAGCGCCTTCCGACGTCTCGCTTGAAGCGTTCTCAGTTGCTAGCTTTATCCGTCCTTGCCCTTCTGATGCTGTCGGCCATCCCTGTGCAGTTGGCCCACGCGCAGCCGGCCTACTCCGAAAAGCTCAGCGTCTACATCGCAGGCTCGGACGCGCTCTGGTACTTCACCTTCGGCGGGCTGAACGGCTCCAGCCACCTGTCGGCCCTGGAGTCCACCCCTGGCCTGAGCTGGTACAACGTGACGGCAGTCTCGACCGCCGGATGGCACTCTGACTTCCAGGTGTTCGGGCCGAGGGGGTACAACCTCCTCCCGGTGCCCTACCTCACCCCCCAGGGGATGTTCCTCGCCGTCGGTTCCGACTCCTACGCCCACGCATCGGCGGCGGCCTCGGCGCTGGACTCCTACCTGCTTACGGATTTCGTCTCCTACTTGAACGGGACGGGGACCTACACCTTCTACAGCCCCGTGTCGTTCACGACTCTGGTGTCTAGCACCCTGCTGAAGCTCCTCCCGACGGGAGAGCACGGGTTTTCGAACGCCATCTCTGCCTCGAGCTTCATCACGACGGCCTCGCCGTTCATCGTGCTCGAGGGGGTGAGCTCGTCGTCCGGCTTCCAGCACAGCCTCGTGGTCGGTTCGATTGCCACTTCGGCCGTGAGCTCGACCGGGACGCCGACGGTGCTGTCGTACTTCGGGGCGACGGTGAGCCACCTCAACGCGTCGAGTCAGAGCTCTTCTTCGGTGGTCCAGATCAAGGCCCTCGACGGTATAATGCAGTCGTCAGACCCGGCCACCCTGTCGACCGACACCCGTTCGTTCACCAGCACCTACACTCTGAACGTGGCTCCAGGCAAGAGCATCTCGAGGGTCAACGCAACCCTCGTGCAACAGCCCGCGACCCTCCTCGCGACCCGGGCGGTCGACGTCGGGGTACTGAGGACCGGGGACAACCTCGCGGTCACGTTGGCGTTCACCAACATCTCCCCTGCGTATACGATCACCAACATCACCTACACCGACGGCTGGTGGAACGGCTCGGGTGACTTCAAGTTCCTCGGCGGCAACGACAGCCTCACTTCCACGTCGCTGACCGTCGGGGCAAGCACCACCCCTGTATACAGACTGGAGTACACCGGGTCGGCCACGGGCCCGCTCACCATACCCGCCTCGGCGGTCCGCTATCAGTACCAGGCCAACGGAAAGACTTTCACCGGGACGACCCAGCTCAACCCCATCACCCTCTCCCTGGGGGTCGACGAGCCGGTTGTCTATGCGATAGTGTCTCCAATCGGGAGCCTGGGAAAGCCTGCGGGCTCGACCCAGACCATGAACGTCACCGTATTCAACGTGGGGACTTCGCCCGCGATCTCTGTGGTGGTGGCGGGCCACTCGATTGCCGGCCTCGCGCCCAAGTCAGGGGGTTCTCCCGGCGGGACTGCTACGGTCTCTGTGCCTCTGTCGGTCGGGGCCCTTGGCAGCGTGAACGCCACGACTTCCTACACCGTGACCTACCAGGACCCGAACGGCAACACCCTTCAGGCCGAGACCAACGTGGTGTCAGTGATCTTCTCTCACGTCGCCATAATCACCGGGTTCCCGGTCCTCACCCTGGGGGCCACCCTCTCCCCCCTCTCATCCACAGCCACCAACGTGACCATCTCTTTCGTAGCCTCCAACTTCGGGCTGGCGAACGCCACTTCATTCAGGGCGGTCGGAGAGCTTCCCAGCTGGCTGGGTTGCGGTGCGGTCAGCGGCACTGGCATCGCCTGCTCCGGGAATCAGGTCGTCATAACCTACGGTCAGATCAACAAGTCCACCACCCTGCGGTCGTTCATGTCCTACAACGTTACATCCCCGGTGAACTTCATACTCTCGCCCCTTACCTTCCACTGGCTCTCTTCGGGTCAGAACGTCTCGGGCGAGTCCAACCTGGCCGCCGTCCCTGCAGGGATGAAGCTCACGAAGTCCTTCACCCCGTCGCAGCTCTTCATGGGGATGGCTTCGACCGTAGCAGCCGCCGCGTTCAACTCCGGGCAGCTGCCGTTCTACAACGCCACTGTGACCACCACCGCAGACTCATTCGACCGAGTCACTTCTTCGACGCCGCTCACGACGACGTCTGCCACCATCGCCCCCGGAGGCAACGTCACGATCGACTACCCAGTTTCGATGTTACAGTCCTACGGCAACATGACGGGGACCCCCACCGACGCGACCTTCTTCTTCGGCGGGACGTCCTTCAGCCTCCACGGAGCGAAGCCCAGGGTGCAGGTCTATCAGCCTCTCTCGGTCTCCATCGCGACCAGTCCCGTGACCCCCGAAGAGGGGAAGAGCTTCAACATCACCGTCGAGATCAACAATCCGTCCGGGGTGTCCGTCAACGACGTGCTCTTCACGCTCCCTCTCCCCGCCGGCCTGACCTTGAGCGACCTTCAGAACGCCAACGCCACTTCGCGCATTCTGACAGTTAGCGTTCCATCACTTGGGCCAGGGGCCAACGCCACAGCCTCCGCCAGCGCCGTGGCCGGCTCGGGGATCACGGTCCCGTTCTCCGGCGCGAAGCTCACCTTCTCCTACTCCGGGTCGACGGTGAGCGGAGTGGTGCCGACGTCGTCAGGAATAGCGATCGCGGAGAACGTGGTGACCAGGTACCTCATCCCTATCGCGATAATCCTGGTCGTAATGGTCGGGGTTGCCTTCTACGTGAGAAGGTTGGCCTCTAGCGGCCCCGCTTCCCCGAAATGAATTCCTCGAACGCCGTCTTTGCGGCTGGGTAGGGCATCTGGATGGGCGGGTGTTTGAAGCAGAAGGCCGAAAGGCTCTCCAGCTGACCTGCGACTCCCCTGTCCAGCGCCAACTTGGCTCCCCGTATCGCGTCGACCATGATCCCTCCGCTGTCGTATGCGTCCACCACGTGCAGCTTCACGTCCATCTTGACCGTCGTCCCTCCGAAGTAGCGCCCCTTCAGCCAGATGTAGCAGACTTTGTCGTTGGCAAGGAAGGGGACGTAGTCGCTGGGCCCGATCCTCGTCGGTACCTCGTAGGGGGACATCGCCCTCACGGCGCTCGTCTTGCTCTCTCGCTTGTCTTTCAGCCTGCTCTCCTCGAGCATGTTCAGGAAGTCTGTGTCGCCGCCGATGTTCAGCTGGTAGGTCTCGTCGACCTTCACCCCCCTGTCGATCGCCATCTTCACCAGGGTCTTGTGAAGCACCGTCGCGCCCACCTGGCTCATCACGTCGTCACCGGCCACCGGGAGCCCGGCCTCGGCGAACCGGTCGGACCACTCCTTGGTCGACGCTATGAAAACCGGGATCGCGTTGACGAAGGCGAGGCCCGCCTTGAGCGCCGACTCCGCGTAGGCCGCCGTAGCCAGAGTGCTCCCCACGGGCAGATAGTTCACGAGAATGTCCGCCCCCGTGTCCTTGAGCTCCTGGACCACGTCCTGGTCCGGCTGCCCCGACACAGGGACTACCTCCTTCAGATACTTCCCAATCCCGTCGTGGAGCGGCCCTTTCTTCACCCTGACCCCCATGTTGGGGACGTCGGCGATCTTCTCCGTGTTGTTAGGGTGCTGGAAGATGGCCTGCGAAAGGTCTTTGCCCACCTTCTTGGCGTTGACGTCGAAGGCGGCGACAATCTCGACGTCCTTCGGGGTGTAGCCTCCGACGTCCCAGTAGGTCAGTCCCTCGTCGGGCCCCTTCTTGGAATAGTAATGCAGTCCTTGGATGAGCGCAGAAGCGCAGTTCCCCACGCCGGCAATTGCCACCCTTGCCTTCTTCGCCAACGTTGAATCCCTCCTCCAGGGGGTATTTCAGCCCCCTATTTTACCATTGTAAAATATCAGGCAGCGTCCTTCAGCAGGCCACGTAAGAACGACCTTGCACCGTCCAGCTCCGCCCGGCCTTCCTCAGTTATCCTGTAGTACTTCCTCCTGTCCTTCATCTCTGCCTTGACCAGCCTGGCCCTCTCGAGGTCGTAGAGGACGCGATAGGCCGTGACTGTCCCGCTCCAGAAGCCGAACCTCTCGTTGATGAGCCGCCTCAGTTCGAAGCCGTACCTCTCCTCTTGGGATAGGAGGATGAGGATGAAGAACCAGAGGTTCTCCTTCTGAACTTTTTCCCTGAGCCTGTCTACGAAGCGCAAGGGGCGGGCTCCAGGGTCGTGACTGTCATTGGACGGCTGGCAGTCGGCGGGCCTCGCCGTTTAACGATTTGGAGCCCCCGCCGAGTCAACGATAATAATTGGCTCGAAAAATCTTAGGCGGTTGGAAGAGCGTTCGGCGGGGGCGGTCGTGTTCAGGGACTCTCCAGCGGGGAGGGTGTACCTCCTCCTGCAGAACGCGGGACGGTGGGACTTCCCCAAGGGCGGGGTGGAGAAGGGGGAGAGCGAGCTCGACACCGTCGTCAGGGAGGTCGCGGAGGAGACAGGGCTGAAGGACCTGAAGTTCCTGCCAGGGTTCAGGAAGGAGATAGAGTACTTCTACAGGAGGGACGGGAAGAACGTCCACAAGCAGGTGGTGTACCTGCTGGCCTCCACCGCCAACGAAAAGGTGAAGATCTCCTTTGAGCACCAGGGGTTCGGCTGGTTCCCCTTCCCCGAGGCAGTCAAGAAGGCCTCCTACGACAACTCGAAGTTCACGATGACCGAGGCTGAGCGCTTCATCCGTGGGTCAGGCTAGAACTCGACCAGGGGGTGCCGGCCGGTGAGCTTGACCACCTTGATGTAGTGGTACCCTGGCTCGTCTGTCCTTTTGACGTAGGTGGTCTCGGTGATCCTGTCGTAGGTGTATCTGAGGAACCCCGACGGCTCTTCCCTCACGCGGCAGTAGAAGAATATGGACGCCTCTTCGTAGTCGTCGATCCTCGCGAAGGTCCCCAGGACCCACCCGCCGCCGTCCTTGAAGGCGAACAGCGGGAGCGGAGGCTCTTCGAAGAGGGTCTTGTACGCCCCTACCTTCACCAGGCTGGGCAGGTTCTCGACCTCGACGGAGATGAACTTGTCGTTGAATCCGTCTTTCGCCTCCAGGGGCTTCGGCATCTTGTGCACCCTTATCACCGGGGCGTAGAGGTACGAGGCGTTGCTCGCCGAGCTGACGAACTGTACCTCCTCCCCCTCCCCTGTTATCCTGTAGGCGAGGAACTCGTCGACCGTGCCGTTGTCGAAGTAGTAGAAGATGGGGGTCCCCATGAACAGGTCTGCCTGCGCTGCGATCCTCGTCGCGTTCCCCTCCTTGAAGGCGAACAGCGGGAACGGCGCCCTCTCCAGCGCGCAGGAGAGCCGCCCAAGGTCAAGCAGGGACTCGAGCCCGATGTAGCATGCGCCGCCTATGCGCTCTTCCTTCTTCGGCAACTGTTCGCCGCCGTCCGCGTCTTGGTTATAAATAATCCAGGCGGGAAGACGGTTTCTTGTCCGGATCATTCGAAGGCTGATGGGAAGCGTGAGCGAGTGGCGAAGCGAGACCGCCGCAGACTTGGCTGAGGCCGGGGAGCGGATAGGCGCGGCGCTGGCGTCCCTGTCAGGGGAGCCGTCCAGCAGCCTGCTGCTGTCAATCTGGCTCGCCTACGTCAAGGTCGAGAAGAGCATCGCGTTCATCAAGTTCGACCTCGACGAAGAAAACCCAGGGCGCTTCATCAGGCTGAAGCCCTACCGCGTCCCGGACGAGAGGCAGGCCCTGAGCTTCGCACTGAAGAGCCTGAAGAAAGGCTCCGACGACTTCGCCCTCGGGGACTTCCCACAGGCGCTCAAGAACCTGAGGGAATCAAGGAACTACCTCAGGGCACTTCTCAGGGAGAAACGGCTCGCCCGGGCCCGCAGGGGGCGCTCTTCCTAGGATTCTTCGGCGGCTGCCTTCTTCTTCGTCGCCCTCGGCTTCCTAGCGGCCTGCTTCTTGGGCTTCGGCTTTTCTTCCGCCGGCTCCTCCTTCGCTTCCTCTTCAGGTTCGGACTCAGCCTTCGGCTCCTCCGGCTCCTCTTCCTTCTTCTCAGGGGCCTTCTTCTCTTTCGCTTCCTCTTCCTCCTTCTCGCCGAGCTCGATTTCCTGGACTGTCAGCTCCTTCCCCGCCACGAACACCCTGTAGTTCTTCCTGACCCCGTTCATGAACAGGAACCGCTTGATGTACGTCTTGACATGGCGGGGCTTGACCCCCTGCCTCAAGCTTCCGTCGTCGATCTCGATGGAGTCCCCTGACAGCTCAGGCTTTGTGCCGACCCTTGGCTCGAGGAACGCGACGAGTTCCTCCCCCTTCCCCTTGAGCGTCCCGAGGACTACCTTCAACTCAGCCTCCCCGTCCGGCTGATGCGTCATAAACGTTACTTGCCGTAGCGCCTTCGCCTCTTCTGGTAGGTCCTGACCGCCCGCAGGAAGTCGATGAACCTGAAGGCGGGCCAGAAGACGTCCACGAAGACGAGCTCCGAGTATGCCCCCTGCCAGAGGAGGAACCCGCTCATCCTCTCCTCTCCCGAGGTCCTGATGATCAGGTCCGGCTCCTGATTGGGGAGGAATGACGTGTACAGCCGCGCCGATACCGTGTCCTCGCTTATGGCCTCGGGGCTGAGCTTCCCGCTCTTGACGTCCTGTGCCACCGACCTCACCACGTCCGTGATCTCAGCCCTCCCGCCGTAGGCGACAGCGATGTTCAGGTAGTGGTCGTCGTACCCCTCGGTCTTCGCTTCTATCGCACGGAGGAGGTCGAAGATCGAGTCGGGGAGGAGGTCCAGGTGCCCGATGGCCCTCACCCTGACCCTGTACTTCACTATCCTGGCGTCGTTGAGGAGCCTGTTGAGCCTCGCTTCGATGAGCTCGTACAAGTCTTTCAGCTCGTCCGGGGTCCGGTCCAGGTTCTCAGTGGACAGGACATAGAGCGTGACGGTCCTTATCCCGAGGTCGTGGCACCAGTCGAGCAACTCCTCGGCCCTGTCGGCTCCCTCTTTGTGGCCCAGCCCTTCGGTCAGGCCCTGGTCCTGGGCCCACCTCCTGTTGCCGTCAAGTATGATGCCTATGTGGCCAGGTATCTCCTCCCTTTCGACCTGGGACCTCAGCCTCCCCTCGTACAGACGGTAGACTCCCAGATATCTTAGCGCGGATTCTAGCATGGGTTACTCGTTTTCGGCCACCGCCCTCGTCCTGACTCGCGGATAAATGGCACTGGTCAGGGCGAAAATGGCCGCGAGTCCGATGAGGACGTATGAGACGAGGAGAAACGTCGCCTCGGTGGTCCCGCTGACGAGGAACTGAGAGAACGTGAGGAGCGGGAAGTACAGGATGCCGAGCATGACAAGCAGGAACCCATCCCTCCGCCACTTCACGCTGTCCCTGGCCAGATGAGAAAGGAGGGCCCCGGCCGCGTAGATGGCGACACCTCCCCACACGAGGTTCAGCCCCCCCTCGATGAAGTGTCCGGCCAGCACCGCCCCGTACACGAGCAGGTCCCCTGGGTCAGCCGCAACGGCGTTGACGGCGGCGGTGTCTGCCATCATCGCGCTGTATCCGGTGAAGATCCCTGCCAGAGCGACGAGGGCAGCCGCGGTCATGGAGAACAGCCTGATGTAACCTGTGTACCCTCTCTGAAGCAGCCCTGTGACAGTCCTGTCCACGTTGAACCCCCTGATCAGGAACGCGCCCCCTAGCACGAGCAGGGAGGCCAGCGCCGCTTCGAAGGTCTTTCCCGCCAGGATGAAGATGCCTGCAAGTACGAAGATCAGCCCGGGGACCCCGAGGGCGTACTTGGAATAGTGCGGGTCGAACACCAGCATCCGAAGATACCTCCCCAGCACCTGGTACGTCTCCTCCACGGTCTGGCTGTGCTTGACCGTCACCCTCTCAACCGAGACTATGGGCTTGAGGCTCTGTATTATCGGGACCACCTGCTCATCCTCCCCGCCGTCGGAAACGAGGACCACCCCGGTGTAGGCCCCCGCATCCAGGATGGAGGCCACCTGCCTCCCGACTCGCCTGTCCGCCGCGAACCCCCTGTCCGCATCGCCGCAGACCACGGCCACCTCGCAGAGGTTGCTCGACTTTGTGAGCGCGTCGAACTTCTTCACCGCCGCGAAGATGGCGTTGGCGTCCGCCTCCTCGGGGTCGGCAAGCGCGAGCTTCGTCCCCGCCTCGAGGACTGCCCCCCTCCCGATCACCGGCGAGTTCACTTTCGCTTTCGTGCCTAGGTCGTCGTCCCTGTCGACGCAGAGCACCAGGTACTTGTCGGCCAGAGACATCTGCCTCTGATTTGGAACCTCGTCGTTTATACTTTAGTGCAAGACCCCGAACGCGTCTCAGGGAGATACGCTTAAGGGGCGTCCGTCCGCACAAGGAGCCCTTGCAGCAGGAGGCGGTCCGTCCCTGGCTGAAGGCCGAGGTGGGGGAGAGGTACGGCCTGTCGCCCCCCGAACCCAGGCCGCTCTATTCCCTGCTGACCGAGTCCGCCAAAGCCCACCCCAGCAACAGATGCATCCACTATCAGGGCCGGGACTTCAGCTACTCCCAGGTCGACGAGATCTCTTCGAGGTTTGCCTCCGCCCTCGTCTCCCTGGGCATGAAGAAGGGGGACCGTGTGGCCATCTTCCTCCCCAACGTGCCGCAGCTGGTCTTCGCCTACTTCGGGATCCTGAAGGCAGGGGGGGTCGTCGTGATGTGCAACCCGATCTACAAGGAACGGGAGCTGGAGTATCAGATCAAAGACTCGGGAGCCGAGATCGTCATCGCCAGCCGGACTGTCGCCAAGGGGATGGACCTCTACAAGAGCCTGGAAGGGTGCAGGGGGAGACTGCAGCTGAGGCACGTGATCTCCACCCATCTGGGCGACTACCTGCCCGGCGCCAAGAAGATGCTCGCAGGACTCGCCGGGGTCAAGGACGTGCCCAGGGCCGGGACCGTCGACTTCGCGAAGCTCGTAGACTCCATGGCCCCGTTGAAAGATTACGCCAGCGTCGACCCCAAGGGCGACGTTGCCCTACTGCAGTACACCGGAGGGACAACAGGGGTCTCGAAGGGCGCCATGCTCACCCACTACAACCTGCTGTCCAACGCGGTCTACGCAGTCAGCCTCTTCCCGCTCACCGATCGCGACATCTCCCTCTGCGTCCTCCCCCTCTTCCACATCTACGGGCTTACGGTGACGATGAACGCCCCGCTGGCCGCTGGGGCTGCCATGGTTCTCCTCCCGAGCTTCCACGTGGACGAGGTGATGAAGACCATCCAGAGCCAGAGGGTCACGATATTCTCCGGAGCGCCGGCGATGTACATCGCCATCAACAGCAGGCCCGACGCGAAGAAGTTCAACCTCACGTCGGTAAGGGCGTGCCTCTCCGGTGGTTCGGCCCTCCCGCCCGCGGTGCGGAAGAAGTTCATCGAGCTCACAGGCGGGAACCTGGTCGAGGGGTACGGCCTCTCGGAGACCAGCCCCATCACCCACTGCAACCCCGTCAGCGGGGGGATCGCCAAGGACGGCTCCATAGGGCCGCCCTACAGCGGGACCGACGCCAGGATTGTCGACGCCGGCGACAGGGACAAGGTCCTCTCTACAGGCGAAGTCGGTGAGCTGGCAGTCAGGGGCCCGCAGGTCATGAAGGGCTACTGGAACCAGAAGGCCGAGACCGAGGCGGTCCTGAAGGACGGCTGGTTCCTCACGGGGGACATCGCGAAGATGGACGATGACGGCTACTTCTACATCGTCGACAGGAAGAAGGACATGGTAAACGTCGGCGGGCTGAAGGTCTACCCGAGGGAGGTGGAGGACGTGCTCTTCGAGCACCCAGACGTCAAGGAGGCGGGGGTTATCGGCATCCCGGATGAGTTCAGCGGCGAGGTGGTGAAGGCTTTCGTCGTGCTCAAGGACCCGGCGAAGCCGGTGTCAGAAGGGGAGGTCATCGAATTCTGCCAGAAGAGGCTCGCCAAGTTCAAGGCCCCCAAGAAGGTCGAGTTCGTCCCCGAGCTCCCGAAGACCCTCATCGGGAAGGTCCTTCGCAGGAAGCTGCGCGAGCTCACGCCTCGATGACCATAGAGACCGCGTTCCCCCCGCCGAGGCAGAGGGTCGCCAGCCCCTTCTTCTTCCCCGCCCTCTTCAGCCCATAGATCAGGGTCGTGAGGACCCTGGTCCCGCTGCACCCTATCGGGTGCCCAAGGGCGACCGCGCCCCCCCAGACGTTGAACTTCGACTCGTCCACGCCGAGGGCGTTGCGGACCGCGATGGATGCGGTCGAATACGCCTCGTTGTGTTCGAAGAGGTCGATCTCCCCCACATCCATCTTCAGGCGCTTCAGCAGGGCCCTGGTAGTGGGGATCGGAGCCTCCATCACCCTGGCGGGCTCGAGCCCCCCCGTGGCGTAGCCTGTTATCTTGGCCAGCGGCTTGACCCCGAGCCTGTCCGCCGCGTCCTGCGAGCAGACCACCACGGCCGAGGCGCCGTCGCTCAGTTGCGACGAGTTGCCTGCGGTCAGCACCCCGCCGGGCTTGAAGACCGGCTTTAGCTTTCCGAGCTTCTCCACCGTGGTGTCCGGCCTTATGCACTCGTCCTTGGCGAACTCCACTACTTCGCCCTCCCTCCTTATCTTCACCTTCACGGTCTCCCTCTCGAACTCCCCCGCTTCGGAGGCCCTGGCTGCCTTCCTGTGGCTCTGGTAGGCGAACTCGTCCGCCTCCTTCCTCCCGATTCCATACTTCTTTGCCACGTGCTCCCCGGTCAGCCCCATGTGGTAGTTGTGATAGGCGTCCCAGAGTCCGTCCACTATCATGGCGTCGAGCAGCCTCGCGTCCCCGAACTTCGTCCCCCACCTCACCCCCTTCGCGAGGTATGGGGCGTTGCTCATGCTCTCCATCCCTCCGGCGACCACGACCTCGTTGTCTCCGGCCTTGATGGACTGGGCCGCCAGCATGACGGCCTTCAGCCCCGAGCCGCACACCTTGTTCACCGTGAACGAACCTACCCCGAAGGGGATCCCCGCGTGGACGGCTGCCTGCCTCGCCGGGTTCTGGCCAAGGCCGGCGGACACCACGTTGCCCATGACCACTTCGTCGACGTCCTGAGGGGAGAGCTTCCCCCTCTTCAGCGCCTCTTCGATGGCCAGCGCCCCGAGCTCCGTGGCAGCCACCCCGACCAGGCTCCTGCCGAACTTGCCGATGGGGGTCCTGCAGGCCGCGACTATCACCGGGTCTTGCATCGGCGTCAGCTTCCGCAACCTGCGATATTAATCGCTCTGATGTTGTTAGGCGCTCTCCCTAAATACCGTCCCAAGTCGCGGTTCAGTAAGATGCTGCCGCAAAAAAAGATCTGGATGGACGGGAAGCTGGTTCCCTGGGACGACGCGAAGATACACGTGCTGACGCATGGGCTCCACTACGGCATGGCCGTGTTCGAAGGGATCAGGGCGTTCTCGACCGCGGAAGGGACTGCGATATTCAGGCTGGACGAGCACATCGACCGCTTCTTGAACAGCGCGAAGATCTACAGGATGGACCTCGGTCACTCCAAGGGGGAGCTCGCCGAAGCCTGCAAGGAACTGGTGAGGAACAACCCTGCCAAAGAGTGCTACATCCGGCCCATCGCCTACACCGCCTACGGCGAGATGGGGCTGAATCCGCTCAGGAGCAAGGTATCCGTGGCCATCGCGTCTTGGGAGTGGGGCGCGTACCTCGGGGCCGACGCCGCATCGAAGGGGGTCAGGGCAGCCGTGTCAAGCTGGGCCAGGATCGACTCGCGCTCGATGCCTGTCCAGGCGAAGTGCGCCGCAAACTATGCAAACTCGGCCCTGGCCAAGATGGAGGCCACCGCAGGCGGCTATGACGAGGCGATTCTCCTCAACACCCATGGGATGGTGGCCGAGGGACCTGGAGAGAACATATTTCGGGTGAAGGACGGGATCCTCAGCACCCCACCCGCGAGCTCGGGCATCCTGAGGGGGATAACCCGCGACACGGTCATCCAGTTCGCCAGGGACCAGGGGATAACCTTCTACCGAAACGACTCCACCAAGGAGGAGCTCTACACCTCGGACGAGGTCTTCTTCTGCGGCACAGCCGCCGGGATCGCGAAGGTCCGCGAGATCGACGGCAGGAAGATCGGCTACGACGGGACGCCGGTGACGGACCAGATGGCGAAGCTGTACGCCGAGGCGACCCACGGCAAGATCAAGAAGTACGAGAAGTGGCTCGCACCGGTGTAGCCCGGCGCTCGGACCCTAGGCGGGGACGAAGTGGACGTCGGAGATCAGGTACCTAGGTGTCTTCCTGAACACCGCCTTCGCTTTCATGCCGATGTAGATGTCGCTCTCCTTCGCCCCCTTCAGCCTCGTAAGGAGCAGCGTGTCGACCCCTTCGAACTCGATAAGCGCCAGGTTGAACGGCGTCTCCTTCAGAAACTCCTCGCTTCCGAAGTAGCAGGTAGTCCAGGAGTGGACCCTCCCTACCTTGGGGAGGTCGAACCAGCGGGTCTCCTGGCCGCAGTTCATGCAGTGGCTGCGGGGCGTCGCGTACCTGTAGTGGCAGTGCTTGCACTCGCTCCCCAGGAGCTTCCCCTTGGCGAGCCCGAGGAAGAACGGCGAGTCCTCGGCGTAGCTGTGGATGTACTTGACCGAGTACGGCGAAAGGATGACCAGGTCCTCCGTGCCCACGGGGTTCTTGTAGAGGGCGGCACCCTTGCTGTTGACTTCCTTCATCACGTCCCTGAACTTCGCGAACTTCTTTGGACCAGGCAAACTATGCCCTCTCCATTATCGTCACCGTGACCGAGCTCCCTGTCCCAGCATGGGAGTGGATGAGACCGCGGTTGGCGTCCCGGATCTGGAGGCGGTCGTTCCCGAAGTGCTTCTTGATGGTCCCCTGCAGCTGCCAGAAGGCGAAGACCCCCTGCATGATGCCGGTGGCGCCCACGGGGTGTCCGCAGGCTATGAGGCCCCCGGACGGGTTCACCGGCAGGGTCCCCCTGTTGGGGAGGTCCAGGCCGTAGTCCACCCCTTCGAGGAACGGGTGCCCCTGGTCGACGAAGTCGTACCCTTCGCCGTACCTGCAGAGCCCGATGTCCTCGTAGGTCTGGATCTCAGAGCTCGCGTAGGCGTCGTGGAGCTCCACGAAGTCGAGCTCCTCCTTTGGGTCTCTGATCCCGGCGTTCTTGTAGGCCTCGAGGGCGGCCGTCCTCCCCGCCCTGAAAGAATGGACGCCAGGGTACTTCAGCTTCGAGTAGTACTCGTCGGTCTCCCAGGCGAATATGGGCACCCTGCCGTGCGGCCTGTCCGCCAGCCGCATGGTGTCGGTGCCGCAGCCGACCCCTTTGATCAGGACCGGATGGTCGGTATACTTGAACGCCGCTTCTTCTGACGCGAGGACGGCCACGGCCGCGCCGTCGCTCATGGTGCAGATCATCGGCCTGTTCAGGGGATACGCCACCATCTCCCTCCCTTGTGCTCCCTCCATCGAGAGCTTCTCGGGGTACTGCGAGTAAGGGTTGTTCAGCGCGTTGACGTGGTTCTTGACCGAGACCATGGCCATGATCCTCTTCGCTTCTCCGGTCGCCGCGCGCTGGGCCCTCTTCTCGTCTTTGATGTCGGCGAACTTCGTCTTCCTGAGGTACTCGTAGATGTGCCTCTGGACCATGAGGGCGTAGTAGCCGGTGTAGAACCCGCCGACCGGGTAGTCGAAGTTGGTGTCCGAGGCGAGGGCGATGAACTCGTTCCCCTTCCAGGTCTCCACGTGGGACATGGTCTCAAAGCCGGCCACAAGGCAGACGTCGTTCCTGCCGCTGGCCACCGTCTCCCACCCCGCCTGGATCGCCTGCCCTCCTGTCGCGCCCCCCCACTCTATCCTCCTGGAGTCCTTGGGGTTCATCCCGAGGTAGTCCTGGACCATCGAAGCGGCCTTGAGCTGCCTCGCGAAGTGGTCTGAAAAGTACGATATCCTGGTGCTCTCTATGTCGTCCGACTTCAGCTTGGGCACGTCCTTCATCGCGTAGTCGAAGGCGCGCTTCACCATCAGCCGGAAGTCCATGTCGGGGTGGGCCTTCGCGAACTTGGTGACCCCGCCGGAAATCATGTAGACTTTTCTAGAACCCGGCACAGCTGACGCTGCCGCCTGGTGGGTATTAATCTGCTTCCGAACGCGGGCCTCGCCGCTCCCCTAGGCCGCCCTGCGTCCGACCTTCCCCGCGAGGCCAGCATAGAAGTCCATGGAGGCGGGGTCTGCGACCGAGTCCCTGTTGACGACCTTCGAAGGGTCTTCACCCATGAGTACCCTCTTGGTGGGGACCTCCAGCTTCTTGCCGTTCAGAGTCCTGGGGACCGAGGGCGCTTCGATGATCTCGTCGGGGACGTACCTCGGCGACAGGTCCGACCGCACCTTCGCCCTGATCTTCGCCTCCAGCTCCTGGTCCAACTTCTCCCCTTTCGCGAGGGCGACGAACAGCACCAGCCTGCCGCTGCCCCCTTCTCCGGGGAGGTCGACCGCCAGGGAGTCGCTGACCTCGGGGACGGCCTCCACCGCCCTGTAGATCTCGCTGGTCCCGATTCTCACCCCCAGTCGCTTGATCGTCGCATCCGACCGTCCGAATATGATGCAGGTGCCGCGCCTAGTGATCTCTATCCAGTCCCCGTGCCTCCACACTCCAGGATACATGGCGAAGTAGCTCTCCGCGTACCTGCTGCCGTCGCTGTCCCCCCAGAGATAGAGAGGCATGCTGGGGAGCGGCTCGGTGACCACAAGCTCCCCGACCTGGCCAACGACCGGGGCGCCGCTCTCGTCGTAGGCCTCCACCTTGGCTCCCAGGCACCTGCACTGGATCTCCCCCGAGTAGACAGGGAGCGTCGGAGACCCCCCGACGAAGGCGGTGCACACGTCGGTCCCGCCGCTCATCGAAGCGAGCCACAGGTTCTCCTTGACCCCGGCGTAGGCCCACTCGAAGGTCTCGGGGGAGAGGGGCGACCCGGTGGAGCCGATGCCCCTGAGCTTCTTGAGCCCGCGCGAGGACTTCGGCTGCAGGCCCGCCTTGGCACAGGAAGCGAAGTAGGGTGCGCTCCCTCCCATGTATGCCGTCTCCGTCCTGTCGACAAGGTCCCAGAGGGCGTCGAGGTCAGGGTATGAGGGGCTCCCGTTGTAGAGCACCAGTGACGCTCCGTGCAGCAGCCCTCCCACCAGATAGTTCCACATCATCCATCCGGTGGTCGTGAACCAAAAGAAGCGGTCCTGCTCCCTGATGTCACTGTGGAGGGAGACCGCCTTTGAGAGCTCGACGAGGATGCCACCGTGGCCGTGGACTATGGGCTTCGGCAGCCCAGTGGTCCCTGACGAGTACAGGATCCAGAGCGGGTGGTCGAAGGGGAGGGACTCGAATTCGGGTCTTGCTGCGCCGGCGACGGCGTCATCCCAGGAGACCGAGCCGGGGAGGGGGTTGCTGGTCGACCTCGCGGCCACCCCCACTACCTTCTTCAGCGTAGGGAGGGACCCTGATATGGCTGCGACGGCTTCCGTCCGGTCGAACCACTTCCCCCCGTAGCCGTAGCCGTCCGTGGCGATGAGGACCTTGGGCTGGATCTGGCTGAACCTGTCGACCACGGCGGGGGCACCGAAGTCTGGAGAGCAGCATGACCAGATGGCGCCGATGCTGGCGCAGGCGAGCAGGGCGACCACCGCCTCGGGGGCGTTCGGTAGGTAGGCGGCGACCCTGTCTCCCTGGCCCACCCCCATCTCCTTCAGGCTGGCCGCCAACGCCCCGACCTTCTTCTCGAGCTCCTGCCAAGTCAGGGTCCGCTCGGACCTTTTCTCCGACTTCGCTATGATCGCGACCCCTTCCCTGTGCTTGTGGAACACCCTCTCGGCGAAGTTGACCTCCGACCCCTCGAACCACCGGGCCCCCGGCATCTTCCGCTCTGCCAGGACCGGATAGTCTGCATCTGCCAGCTCGAAGTACTTCCAGATGGAGCCCCAGAACCCCTCGAGGTCCTCGACGCTCCACTTCCAGATTTCGTCGTAGCTGTCGAACCCCAGGCCCCGGCTCTCCAGCCACTTCGCGTATGCGTGCATGTTCGTCCTGCGGACGTAGCCGGATTCGGGTTGCCAGAGCAGCCTTCCCTGGGGCAAGTTGGCCCGAGCCGGCCCCTGTCCGGTTATAAGCGGAACCCCCCCGGAGGGAGGCTTCACATCACGGGTCTGACTATGAATATCGCCAGGTCCCACAGGAAGTGGCTTGCGAAGCTCGCCTGGGTCCCCCTTCCGTAGTGGTAGGTCAACCCCCACACGAGGTCGGTCACGAAGGTCGCTCCGACCCAGACGGGGTTCAGGGTGACCAGATGCAGTGCAGCGTCGAACAGCGCGACCGCCGGCGCTGACCCGACCCCCAAGCGGGGCGTCAGCCTCTTCTGCAGGACCCCACGGAAGAATGACTCGTACCCTGCGGAGTCGAACAGTAGGACCCCCGCCTGCAGGTAGACCGGGTTCGACGGAGAGGAGATCAGCGAATATATCGAGGACTCCGACGCCGACGTGATGCCCAGTGGGTGGAACAGGTCGATGGCGACCGCCCCCGCATAGAATACCAGATACAGGGCGACTGCGCTCGCGACCCCGACGGCGATGGCGAACGGCTTTGCTCCATGGGGGACGCGCAGGGCTCCCAGCGCATAGGCCGCCGCGACCATCACCGAGGTCGCGCTGAAGGTGGCGGCGACGAAGTAGCCCGCCGGGACGGCGAACAGTACGACCATCGAGGAGACCACGGCGGCGAGGCCCAGGGCGAGCCTGCCGAACGAGTCCAACGGGCCGGGGTGGCGGGGCGCTTCGGATAAACCCGCTTCCGGGCGCCTTCGGCTCTACTGCTATCGTTAAAGCCGAGCCCATCGATGCCCCACTGTCTTGGATTTCAGGACCGCATTCATCTCGACCAGGCCCTGGTCGTTCACGATGACATTCTCGTCCGTCACCATGGGGACCCTCATGGCAGCGGTCACAGGGGCCTTCAGCCCCCTCCTCTACCTCCTGACGCTCGCAGGGATGGTCGCCTTTCATGCTGCCACCAACGTCCTGAACGACTTCTTCGACGTGAAACACGGGGTGGACAAGGGAGGAGCGCCAACAACGAAGTACCGCCTCCACCCCGCCGCTTTCGGCCAGGCGCCGCTGTCCACCATCCTTGGAATCTCTATCTTCCTCTACGCCCTCACCCTCGCGGCAGGTCTCTACCTCGCCCTGGTGAGCAGCGTCTCAGTGATGTTCGTAATCGCCGTCGGCATAGCCGGGAGCGTCCTCTATACCGCCGACCCAGTCGTCCTGAAGGCCCACGCCCTCGGAGAGGCCACGGTGTTCGCCATGTGGGGGCTGCTGATCCCTGCGGGAGCCTTCATGGTCCAGACCGGCCAGTTCTCCTGGACCCCCTTGGCGGCAGCGCTCCCCATCGGCCTCTTCGTAGCCCTGGTCCTCCTGGCCAACAACATCAGGGACATAGCCTACGACGGCTCCGTCAACACTAGGACGCTGGCCGTGGCCCTCGGCGCCGAAAGGTCAGAGAGGCTGTACGCGGCGCTCCTGGCCGCAGCGTACTCGCTGGTGCTGGTGGGCATCATCGTCAAGCTCCTCCCGGTCTGGTCGGCAGTAGTCCTCGTGACAGCTCCGGCCGCCAGGAGCCTCGTCCGGATGTTCAATGGCCAGATACCGGACACCGCCGACCCCAGGACCGCGGCGCTGGCGTTCAAGTTCGCCCTGCTCTACATGGCATCGCTGGTGCTTTCGCTCTTCCTGCCGCTCTATCTCCCGCTCTAGCTCCGCTACGGGCCGACGACCCTCGATAGCTGTTCCATCGTGTACTCGACGTTCCCTATCGGCATGGCAATCGGGAGGGTCACCCCCTCCCTTGCGTACTCCTTCAGCCTCTCGGCCGCGTGGTCTCCGGTCCCCGAGACGGTGAGCACCTCTATCGCCCGGTCGGGGATGAGCCTCTTCGCTTCGGGGACGTCCCCCCTCTTCCAGGCCTCCTTCATCGGCCGGAGCGACTCATCTGTGACCCCGTAGGGGGCGAGCACCTCAGCCTTGACCACCTCGGAGAGCTGATAGACGAAGAAGTAGTAGTCTCTCACCGCCCCCGCCGCCTTCTCCGGGTCGGGGTCCAGAGACGTGAGCATGTACGACGCCCGTTCGACCTGGCGCCCTCTCTTCGCCTCTCCCCTTTCGACGTTCTCCACCATTCGCCTCGTCCCCCATGCTGTGTTGAGCGCAGGAGAGAGGATTACGCCGTCGGCGACCGTCGCAGCGAATGCTTGGGTCTGCGGGGAGAGCGAGGCGATGTAGATCGGTATGTCCGCCTCCGCCTTGAATCCCATGGTCAGGTTGTGCACGTGGAAGAACTCGCCGTCGAACTCCACCCTGTCTCCTTCCCAGACCATCTTCACCACGTCGACGTACTCCTTGACCCTGCGCAGGGGCCTGGTCTTCTTCACCGGGAAAATCTGCTCCCCGATGAGCGGGATGGTCGGGAAGCTCCCGACCCCGAGGCCGAGGTTCACCCGGCCCTCAGACAGCTCGGAGAGGGTCGCGAACGTGGTCGCCGCCGTCACCGGGTGGCGCGTGAACGTATTGATCACCCCCGATCCCAGGCGAATGCGGTGGGTGGCAGAGGCCATCGCCGAGAGGTAGGTGACCACGTCGCGCTGGAACAGGCTCTCGTGCATCCAGACGGAGTCGAAGCCCAGCTTCTCGGCCCGAGAGGCTATCTTCGCAGACTCCCTTATCCCCAGGACCGGATTGAAACCCAGGGCGAGCTTCACAACCTTTCCCTTCCGCCGTCTCGCTTTAAGCCTTGGAGTGCCCGCCGACCCGCAGCAGTGAAAGCACCCCTCCCAGCTCCCTTTCTTCCTCCAGCTTCCACAGGCGCCCAAGAGCCTCCCTTGCCTCCTGGTCCCTGACCTTGCCCGATGCAAGCCGTAGGAACTTCGCTTCGATCTCCTCCTTCGACATCGGGTTCCCCGGATGCCCCCTCGGCACGTCGACCTGGGCGCTGGCCCCCCTTCCACCCTTTACCCTGACCGTTATCCTGTTCGGCATGGCTTTCGGGTAGGCGGCGGTCAGCGCCGGGTCCTCCACGACCCTCACCTTCCTCACGAACGCGAGGTTGGCAGGGTCATCGAGGCTGGCCGCCCCGTAGGTGGAGTTGTCGACAGTCCCGTGCAGGAGCGCCATCCCGACCATGAAGGGCAGGCTGTGGTCGGCGGTCTCCTTCGTCCGGGGGGCCCATTTCTCCCTGTCCTTCCCGAGGATCGTGTAGCCTGCTTCGTGGGTCTCCACCAGCACCGACTCGACCCTCTCCATGTCACTCACCTTCTTGCGGATCTCAAGGGCGGCCCACACGGCTGTCTGTGCGTGGTACTCCGCCGGCCAGTACTTCAGGTAGGTGTCCGCCACTCTGAACTTGCCCCCCTTCCCTCCGAACCCCCGGGTGTCTAGGTCGAACGGCCCCGAGACCTGGTTGAAGAACCCCATCTCGCCTTCGAAGATCGGCGAGGGGCCAGTCATTCCCTCCCTGGCGAGCATGGCTGCGAAGACGGCGTTCCTGGCGGCGTTGGCGAACGAGGCCCCCTTCCACATGGACAGCTCTCCGGCCCTCACCTGCCTCATCGCTATGTGGCCGTTCAGCGCGATGTTCACCGAGTGGACCGCCTGGGCCAACCCGAGGCCCATGAGCTTCGCCGCTGCCAGCGAAGACGAAACGAGCCCGTAGTTGACGTGGTCCCACCCCCTGTGCCTGATATCGGCAGCGTCGCAGAGCCTGCACTGGACCTCGTAGGCAACTACAGCGGCAGCCAGGAGCTCCTTCCCGTCTCTTCCCTCGGCCTGAGATACGGCCAGGCAGGGGGCGAGGTTGTCGCTCGGATGGGCCGGCTCCTTCGAAAGATAGGTGTCGTTGAAGTCGAAGTACCTGATCATCAGCCCGTTGACGAAAGTCGCGACCGGCGGCGGCGAAGACTTCGAGGTCCCCAGGAGGGTGGACGGCCCGCCTCCGGCGGCCCTGGACGCGAACTTCCGGGCAAAGGACACCGGCTCCTCGTCGTAGGCGCCGATGGCGCAGCCCAGGGCGTCCACCGTCCTGGCCTTCATCTCTTTGACCGTCCTCGCGTCGAGGGTCCGGAACTTCACGGAAAGCGCGTATTCTGCCAGGCGGCCGGCCATGTCCATGGTGCCGGCGGCCCAAGGTTGCACTTTTAGGAATTGTTGTCTCAGCAAAGAACGATTAAATCCACCCGGAATCCGCGCAGGCTTCGCCCCCAACTTGGCGATCTACACCTCCGAGCACAGGCGACTGATGGAGATGCTCCACCCGGGACGCCACCAGGAGTACTCCGAGGTCCTTTCGTCCCTCGGGGCGTTCATGGAGAAGGAGATCCTTCCACTCTCCCCCAAGCTGGACGCAGGCGGCGCATCGATCGCCGGGCCGCGGAGGGCCCTTTTCGAGCAGGGGATGACCCTGATCCCGTTCCCGGCAGAGCACGGCGGCCTCGGTCTCCCGTTCTCGGTCTACGCCACTGCCGTGGAGCTCCTCGGCTCCGCCGACGCCTCCGTCGCCCTGAGCGTCGAGATACACAACGCCGTGGCTGAAGGACTCCTGCGGTTCGGGAACGCAAGCCAGCGGGAAAAGTACCTGAGGGGCGTCATTACAGGCAAGACCCTCGCTTCGTTTGCCCTTACCGAGCCAGCCTCCGGCTCCGACTCCGGCTCCATGGCCACGACCGCGGAGAGGAAGGGAGGGGAGTTCACGATCAACGGATCGAAGATGTTCATCACAAACGCCGGGGAGGCCGGCCTCTACTTGGTCTTCGCGAAGACAAAGAAAGGTCCCTCGTGCTTCCTCCTGGAGGCTCCAAGCCCCGGGCTGAAGTTCGGCGGCGACCTGAAGAAGCTCGGGATGAGAGGGTCGAGGACCTCCGAGGTGGTATTCGAAGGCTGCCGGGTCCCAGAGGAGAACCTGCTGGGGGAGGAGGGGCAGGGGGGCGAGTACGCCAAGGAGATACTCCACGGCGCCAGGATAGTCGTCGCCGCGCTCAACGTCGGGATTTCCCAGATTGCTTACAACAAGTCCGTCGCCTACGCCCGGTCGAGGAAGGCGTTCGGTAAAACTATCTCTGACTTCCAGCTGATCAGGGAGAAGATAGCGGACATGAAGACGGGCATCAGCGCAGGGAGGCTCCTGTACCTCTACGCCGCGAGGGTCAAGGAGCTCGGAGGCGACTACGCCTCAGAAGCGTCTCAGGCGAAGGTCTTCGCAACTGAGATGTCCCTGAAAGCCTGCGACGAAGCCATCCAGATACACGGCGGCTACGGCTACACCACCGACGACCTCCACAGGCACTGGAGGGACGCCCGGCTCCTCACAATAGGGGAGGGGACCTCCGAAGTACTGCGCATGCTGATCTCGAGAAAGGAGTTGGCCAGGGCCCAGTGAAGATAGCGGTCTGCGTCAAGCACGCCGTGGACGAAACAGAGCTCAAGCTCGACGCGAACGGGAGCCCCGTCCTCGCGGGGGCGCCGGGCAAGATGAGCAGCTTCGACAAGAACGCGGTGGAAGAGGGGCTCAGGCTGAAGGCGAAGCATCAGGGAGAGGTCGTGGTCTTCGTGGTGGGGACGGCTGACTCGAAGAAGTCCCTGAAGGAAGCCCTGGCCATGGGCGCCGACAGGGGGGTGCTGGTGACTTCGGACCCGTTGTCCCTCGACTCCTTCCGCGTGGCGAGCATGCTGGCCGCCGCCATCAGGATGTCCGGCCCCTACGACGTAGTGATCTGCTCCGAGGGGTCCTCGGACACCTACACCGGGCAGGTCCCGCCGATGTTGGCGGAGTTCCTCGGTCTCCCCTATGTGGGCTATGCGAAGAAGATCGGAGTCGAGGGAGGCGCAGCCAAGCTCGAGCGCTCCCTCGAGGACAGCGTGGAGTCGGTCGAGGCCCCGGTGCCGTTCGCCGTCTCAGTCGTCAGCGAGATCAACGAGCCGAGGTATCCCACGCTCATCCAGATCATGCAGGCGGGGAAGAAGCCCATCGAAGAGCTTGTCGGGGACCAGGTCGCCCCGCTTGGGGACTACAGCCAGGTCGGAGTGAAATCGATGTCGTCCCAGCCGTCAGTCAGGAAGCACGTGATGATAGGGGGGACGCCCGATGAGGCCGCGGCCAAGCTGGTCGAGGCGCTCGTCAAGGAGGGGGTCCTCAAGTGAAGTCGGTCTGGGTCTACTCGGAGTCAGAGTCGGTGTCCAACGAGGTAGCTTCTGCTGCCGTCGGGGTGGCCGAGGGGGCCGGCGCCATGGTCCAGGTCGTCGACATAGGGGCCAGTCGTCCCGGCGCCTTCTCGCCCGGAGGCAAGCTACTTCTAAAGGGGCCCCATCCGGATATCACCCCCGCGCTCGCAGCCGAGGCGCTTGCCAGGGCGGCCAGGGAGCTGCAGCCGTTGGTCCTGCTCACCGGAGCGACCCGGACAGGGAGGGAGATAGCCGCCCGTTTCGCGGCAAAGATGCGCGTCGGGTGCATGGCTGAGGTGGCGAATCTCAGCGCCGACGGGGCGTCGTTTTCAGGCGATCGCAACGTGTTCGCGGGGAAGGTCGTCGCCAGGGTGTCGTGCCAGTTTCCGGCTGCGGCGACAGTGAAAGTCGGCTCCTATCCCAAGATGGCCGCGGGGGAGGGTGTGGTGCAGGAGAAGGAGGTGGGGGAGGTCTCAGACCCCGTGAGGGTTGTGGGCAGGGAGAAGAAGGCAGCCGGCGCGGTGGACCTGAAGTCGGCCAAGGTGATAGTCTCAGCTGGGAGGGGAGTGAAGAAGAAGGAGGACCTCCCGATGCTGGAAGAGCTTGCAAGTGAGATGCACGGCGCCCTCGGCTGCTCGAGGCCGCTCTCTGCCGACCTCGGGTGGCTCCCTGAGGAGCACCACATAGGACTGACAGGTGTGACGGTGAAACCAGACCTCTACCTTGCCGTAGGGATCTCAGGTCAGCTGCAGCACGTCGCAGGGATGAAGGACTCGAAGGTGGTCGCTTCGATAAACACCGACAAGGACGCGCCGATCTTCCAGGCGTCTGACTACGGAATCGTGGGAGACCTCTACCAGCTGGTGCCTGCGCTGCGGAAGGCCCTCGCCAGTAGGGCGCGCTAGGCGTATTCGGCGAACATGCTTTAAACTCCCAAGGACCGCCGACGAACCATGGCCGCAGTGGACCCCGTCTTCGCTGCAGCCTACGCGGTCACGGTAGCATCCGTGGTCCTTGTCTTCTACGCCCTGACCGCCCACGCGAGACGCGGGTCGGTGAGCCTTTCTCCAGGTCGCCTCGTCGGCCTGACCAGGGACGAAGCGTCCCGGCTCCGGAGCGGCGACGCTGTCTTTCTGATGCACCTGTCGATCGCCCTGGGGGTCGGCCTGTCGATAGCAAACTCCCTGCTGGTCCCGGTCTTGGGGTATGTCCCCCTGCTCGTCACCCTGATTCTTGTCCTCTCCGTCCCTCTGATCGCCGGCCTCGTCGCCTCGTTCGCCTGGAGGATCGAGCGCTTCGTGCGGAGCAAGGCGGTGGAGAGGGGGCTGAAAGCTTCGTCGGACTTCACCGCTTCGTCGTCCTACCTTCAGCTGATACTGATGCTGGCCATAGCGCTCACCACGACCGAACTCGCCGTCCTCTGGTCCCCGTCCCTCGTTCTGGCCGGCTCGGCGGTCGGGGTGGCCAGGAACGTGCTCGTGGCCGCATACTACTCCAGGCCGAGCGTGAACCTGATCGGGACCTACGACAAGCCCCTGTCTGGCATGAAGGTCCCCTTCAACCTGGCCGAGGTCATGGCTGGGAAGACCGACCCGGAGTCCGTCCGCGTCGGGGTCGGCAAGGTCTCAGAGTTCGACCCGGCTGAACGGCTTTCCTTCGACTCGTGCGTCGAGATAGGGGCCTGCGAAGCCGCCTGCCCCGCGACAGCCGCCGGGCGCCCGCTTTCGCCCAGGGTGCTGGTGAGGAAGGTCAGCCTCCTCGCGGCTTCGGCCGAGGACGGGAGCGCCGACCCCTTCGGGTCCGTCGGGGAGGACGAGCTCTGGTCCTGCACCTCTTGCGGCGCCTGCGTTGCCAGCTGCCCTGTGGGGGTGGAGCACCTGGACGTCATCTACGACCTGAGGCGGGGGCTCGTCGCCCAGGGGAAGCTGGACAAGAAGAAGTCGGCGATGCTCCAGAACTTGGCCGAGAACCAGAACCCCTACGGCTTCAAGAACTCTACGAGGGCCGCCTGGGCAGAGGGCCTGGGGGTGGACACCGTCGCCGCAAACCCCGACGCGGAGTACGTCTACTGGGTCGGCTGCGTTTCGTCCTTCGACCAGAGGGCCCAGAGGATCGCGCGGGCCCTCAGCAAGATACTCAAAGCTGCCGGTGTCTCCTTCGCCATCCTCGGCAGCGAGGAGGCGTGCGTAGGTGACCCGGCCCGCAGGCTTGGGGAGGAGGGAAGGTACCAGGAGCTCGCCTTCCAGAACATCGAGAAGCTCAACTCGCATGGGGTCCGGAAGATAATCGCCACCTGCCCGCACTGCTTTAACGCCCTCAAGAACGAGTACCCCGCATTCGGGGGCAGGTACGAGGTGGTCTATCACACGCAGCTAATCTCCAACCTGATCCGCGAGGGGAAGATCACGGTCCCCCCCGAGAAGGTCCAGAAGGTCTCGGTGACCCTCCACGACGCCTGCTACGCCTCAAGGTACAACAGCGTCTTCGACGAGCCGAGGGCCGCCCTCGAAGCGTCCGTGGAGGACGTCAGGGAGATGGGGAGGCGGAAGGAGAAGACCTTCTGCTGCGGCGCAGGGGGTTCCAACTACTGGTATGAGGTTCCACAGCAGAGGTCCATAGCCGGGATAAGGACTGAAGAGGCGTCACAGACCGGGGCGAAGACCATAGCCACGGAGTGCCCGTTCTGCCTCTCCATGCTCGACGACAGCACCAAGGTGACGGGAGCTGGGATGGAGGTCAGAGACGTGGCCGAGATTGTGGCCGACTGCCTCTAGCGAAGGGAGTACCTGCAGGCCGAGCCATGCCGTCTTCCGCCGGGGTCACACGCTGACGCCTTTCTTGGAGAAGAGCTCCCTGTACCTCGGGTCACCGCGCACCTTCGAAATAAAACGGTTTGGAGGTCCCTCCACGGCCGTCAACTCTCAAATAAGCACCCGACCGACTGGGGGACATGGCAGTGGTAAAGATACAGATCGTGAACGAGTGCACCGTCCTGAAGGACGTGCAGGTGGCGAGGGCGGCAGCCGCGGTCCGTACTCAGGTGCACAGGGACTTCGCGCCGGCCTGGGGGATCGACGCCGACGTCACCTTCGTTCCGAAGGGAAAGGAGCCCCACCGCAACGCCTGGCGGGTGGGGGTCTTCGACAACTCGGACAAGGCGGGGGCGCTTGGTTACCACGACCTTACGCCCGAGGGGCTCCCACTTGGGAAGGTCTTCGCTGAGAGTAACCTACAGTCCGGGAGCTCATGGACCAACGACATCAGTCATGAAGTCCTCGAGATGCTGGGAGACCCGGACATCAACCTCGCAGCCTACAGGGAGGAAAAGGGGAGGCTGGTCTTCTATGCCTACGAGGTCTGCGACCCCTGCGAGGATGACCCCGACGGCTATCTCATTGACGGAGTGCTGGTCTCAGACTTCGTCTTCCCCGCATGGTTCGAAGGGTTCCGGAAGGCGGGGAGCACCCAGTTCGACTTCCGAAGGCACATCGGCAGGCCCTTCCAGCTCCTCCCAAACGGGTACATCGGGGTCTTCGACCCGGCTTCCCACAGGGGGTGGCACCAGCTGAACGCAGGGCCGAGTCCTAGGTACGCCTCCAGGCCGAAGCAGGGCAGCAGGAGGCAACGGCGCACTCTCCCCAGGGACGAGTGGCGGCGGAGCGAAAAGCGAGCCTAGGAGGTCAGGCCCTGCGGACGACCTTCCCTCCGCCCGCGGGGAGCGCCCTCTGAATCTCCTCGAGGGTCGGGAGGGGGCTTCCGCTGTCTGAAAGGTCCTTCAATACGCGCCTGGCGGTCTCCGAGCCCTTCTCGTTGTGAGGCCGCAGGATGACGTAGCGGACGCATGTCCGTTTTATCGCCGCTTCGGGACCCGCCATCGCCCTCCCCTCGCGGTCGACTCCGACCGCCAGCTCCACCATCATCTTTGAGATGAAGTTCTTCTTGCCACGGATGACGAAGCTCCCCTTCGCCAGGTACTCCCCGCTCGGCGCAGCCGAGCTGACCTGGTCGGGTCTGACCCAGTAGGCGTCGGCGGAGCCCAGGCCGGTCTTCCACGCGCTGCTGAATGCGACGGTCGCCTGTGCCACCTCTCTGGCCTCTTCGTCTGTCTGGGCCTCCCCCCCTTTCAGGACGAAGAAGGGCGAGCCGAAGAGGTCGGCGTGGTAGACGGTGTCGTTGGCGTCCATGTGCCTCGAAAGTATGGCCGAGTTGGTCTGGGCGTCCCGGCCGCCGATGGCGAGGCGGCCTTCGCCCGTCACGAACCACCGAAACTTCTCGAACCACTCCCCCTTCCTCCTGGCGATGGGCTTGGTCTGCGCCTTCTTCTGCGGCGCCTTCAGCGTTCTCTTCTCCAGCCTTGTAGCGGTCTCGAGGTCGACCGAGGCCCTTGCCTCGAGTTCCTTTGCCAGGTCGTAGAGGGCCGACGCAGCGCCCTCGGCAGAGGCCGGCTCCTTCGAAGGCTTCGCTCCTGCCGCGTGCATCGTCTTCAGCGCATCCTCGAAGGTGGAAGCCCTCGCCTCCTTCGCGGCCTCCCTCGCCTTCGAGGCCCTCGCGCGCAGCGACTCTGACTCGGCCCTGAGTTTGGAGACCGTCGCCTGCAGTTCCTTGCGCTTTGACTCCTGGGGCGTCTCCTCGACGACCTGTGAGGTTGCCTCAGGGAGGAGGAGGCTGTCGCAGAGTTCTGACATCGCGGCCGCTTCGGCTTTCGCCTTTAGTTTCAAGGGACGGAACGCGAAGAGCTCGTCCCCGCTGTCTGTCTCGCAGATGCAGGGCGAAGGGGAGCTCCTGGCCCGTTCGACCATCCCCTTTATGACTTCGGAGACCTCCTCTTCCCTCCCTGCCAATGAAGTGGTGGCGGTACCGTCGTCCACCCCGAGCCTTGCTAGGACGTCGGCGACGTATTTCCTCGGAAGGGCGACGTGCCTCCCGATCGCCCTGCCCACCGTCTTTTCCTCCCTGAGCACGCCCGCCATGGACTTCGTGTCCACTTCGCTCGGGCTCAGCCTGCCCTGAGCCGGCGGGAGATAGACGGCGCCTCTGACCAGTCGCCTCGTTCCGCCCCTGATCTCGTTCTGTACCAGCCGGACCCTCCCCTCCCGGTCGAGCACCGCCAGGTTCCCCGGGGGCATGAGCTCAAGGACCAGGGTCTTCCTTTCGTTCCCCTCGAACTCAAGGAGGAACACCCTGTCTAGGTCCGCCTGGGCGGCCCCAGAGAATCGCGCCCTCTCAAGCTCGGCCCTCAGCTTCGAGGTGAACTCGCTGGTCTCCCCCCTTTCTGACACCTTCGCAGAGACCCAGGAGCCCTTCTTGGGCGAGACCACCAGCCAGACGTCCTCGCCTCCGGGCCTCCTGAACCGGATGAGCTGAGAAGCTCCAATCGTGTAAATGTTATTAACGTAGGTGCCTCGAAGCGCCAAATCGATTTCTTTGGCGAGCACCAAGATCTCGAAGCCTGATAGTTCGGCCACGAGTCCTCTGCCTCCCGCCGCGTTTGATAAGCTATATTGGTTCAGGATCGGGTGCGCGGTGATAGCGGGGGTCGCAACCGAGGGGCTCGAGGTGGCCTTCGGGACCGATTGGAGCGTAGGGGTTAGCATCGCCATCGGGATGTACCTGGTCACCTACTACGGGGCGCTTTTCACTTGGTACAGAGGGCTCCCCAAGCAGCAGCAGGGGAAGGTCTACACAACCGGAGTCGGCGGGTTCGCCCTGGTCTTCCTTTTCACTTGGATGCTGCTCTTCACGATGCGGACTGCTGGCCTGCCCCTGTAAGCTTGGAGTAGTTCAGCAGCGTGTCAGCGTAGCCGAAGTCGAATTCGTCGGCCAGCTGGCTTCCGCTTACCGACCTCGCCGCCCTCTCGACCCTGGCGCTGTCCCAGCTCTGCATGGTTCCCTCCTTCCCCTTCAACATGCTCGCGTAAATGCCCATGGCAGCCGTTAGGCTACCCCGTTCCCTCTCCGTCTTCACTTCCGGCGCAAGGGCCTGGATCTTCCTCTTTGCGTCGTCCAGGTCTGCCCTCTTCAATGAGTCAAGGATCGACGCGATGGATGCCTGCACGACTTTCGTGAGCACGGCGTTTGTATGATATTTAACCTTCCTTACACGTCTGAGGTTGAATACCTTCACCTCGGAATTAACTTGTCTTCACACGGCCAAGGGCTGAACGCTGCTCTGACGCCTGGGACCGTCTCAGCGCTCTGGGCTTCTCGCCGTTGCTAGCCGGCCGTGGGCGGGTTCGAAAAGAGGAACTCCAGGTTATCCCTGCGGAATGCGTGCCACTTCCAGTTCTCGAAGGGCGCGCCGACCGGACGGGCCAGCGCCTGTTCCAGTCCGCTCCCAGAGCGCCGCGACTCCTCCACTGCCCTCTGAAGCTCTTCCACGTAGCCCCTGTTCTCGCCCAGGTCCTCCGGAGAGCCAACCGGGCCATGGCCTGGCACGAGGACTTTCGCGTCCAGCGCTTCCACCTTGTCGAGTATCCTGAAGAGCTCCGCCGGGTTTCCGTCGGCGATGTACGGGTGGCACCCGACGAACAGGAGGTCTCCCATGAACGCCAGTCTCTCTTCCGGAAGATAGAGGAGCGAGTCGCTCACGGTGTGGCCCCCGCCGTAGGTTATCGCCTCGGCGGTCCTCTTCGAGCCATGAAAGGTCATCCTGTCGTCGAAGGTGACCTCGGGGAGCGTGTATCGCAGGGTCGGGAGCCCGTCGAGGTGCCCTCGGTCATAGCCCTCGAAGAGCAGGGAGTCGGGGTCTTCCGGGTGGGCGAGCCGGGATTCTAGGTCCTCCTGGACGTCCTTCCTGACCGACTCGGGGTCGGTGTCGTAGCGCGTCTTCGACTTCGCCATCACTTCGAGGGTCTTGGTGGTGGCTACGATCCGCGCGCCTTCGAAGGCCTGGTTCCCCTTGACGTGGTCTGAGTGGAAGTGGCTGTTCAGCACGTAACCGACTGGCTTGCGGATGAGCTGGGTGACCATGCTCTTGAACTCCTCCGCGACATGCTGGTTGACGAAGGTGTCAAACACCAGCACCTGGTCGCCGAGGTCGACGGCTCCGGCGTTGCAGATGGCCCACCCTCCGTCGCTTGCGATGGCGGCATAGATCCCGTCGCCCTGCTCATGGAGCGTGAAGTGCCTCGAGGTCAGGGACCCGATGCTCACAGGATGCCCACGGGGCTTTGGATGTAATATCGGTATCTGCCCGGGCTCCACGCGCCGGCGGCCGGCTTTCGGCGCCGCGCCAGCATGGGCGAAGTTCAAATCGGGGGCCGGGACCTGGCGTTGCCGTGACCGAGAGCGGAGAGGGCGAGGCATCACCCCGGAGACGCGGTGGCATGGAGCCAGCCGAGAAGCATCCGCTGGCCGACCTTGTCGCCTACGGGTCCGGGTCCGTTGTGAGCCGTACGCTGATTGACCGCGGAGCAGGGACGGTGACCCTGTTCGCCTTCGACGAAGGAGAGGGGCTGAGCCCCCACACCGCCTCCTACGACGCCTTCCTGTACCTCATCGAAGGCGAGGCCCTAGTAGCCATAGCAGGGAGTGAAAGCCGGATGAAGGCAGGCGATGCCATCGTCCTCCCAGCCGGGAAGCCCCATGCCGTGAGAGCCACCACGCGCTTCAAGATGCTGCTCACAATGATCAGGGAATAGCGGTAACGGGGGGCGCCTCGTCAGGCGACGCCGGCTCCACTCATCTCGAGCTGGGCCGACCGTCCCGAGTCGGTCCGGGTCGCCCTCACCTTCTGGCCTTCTCTCTCGAGGATGATCGAAGCGTTCACCATCTGTTCCACGGTCCTCCCTCCGATGCGCACGTCGTGCGTCGGACCGAAAGTGACCCTGTTTGTCAGGATGTAGGCCCTGCCGTTGATGTAGGCGTCCCTGGCCATCTCGCTCAGGTGCACGTCGATGGCGCCCTGCCTGCTCGCCATGTTCGAGGCTCCGGGGAGCTCAACTGAGAAGTTCCGTGTCAAAGTGTCGACGACCACCAGCCTGCAGGGCGCGGTCGCCTCCCTGTCCTGCATCCGCCTGACCGCCTCCATCTGCTCGGCCGCTGTGCTGGACCTCGCGTAGACGACCCTCTCAAGGAGCCCCTTGGTATCCCAGCCCCGGGCGAAGGCGATCTGCTCCAGCCTCTCGGGCCTGAACGACCCTTCGGTGTCCAGGTAGAGGGTCCGGTGGCCCAACCTCCCCGCCTCCAGCGCAGCCTGGACGGCCAGCTGGGACTTCCCGGTGTTGCTCCTCCCGAAGATCTCTGTCAGTGTCCCGGCCCTATACCCTCCTCCGAGCAGCGAGTCCAGCTTCTCCGACCCCGAGCCGAAGAACGGGAACGACGCGACCCTCCCCAGGGACCCTGCCGCAGTTTCCACCGACCCTGCCGTTTTCTCCCCGACCTCCACTTTCAAACTCGTTTCATCACCGATGTCTTTTTAACTGTGATTCGGGGCCCGGAGAAAAAGTTCGCAGTGACTCCCCAGCCGTCTCAACCTCCCCAACAGACCAAGCGCCCGCTCAACGTCCTCCAAAGGGCGGCGAACAAAGTGGTGTCGGTGAGGCTCAAGAACGAGATAGAATACAGAGGGAAGATGTCTAACGTCGATCCCTACATGAATGTGATACTTACAGACGCCGAGGAGTCCGAGAACGGAGCCAAGGTCGCCAACTACGGCAAGGTCGTAATCAGGGGCAACAACGTACTCTACGTCAAGATAGAAGACAGGCTCTAGGGCGAAGAGCCCAGTCGACCGCGCAGAGGAAGCCGATTCTACTCCGGCACCGCCGACTTCCCGCTCACGTAGTCGAAGTCCTTCTGGAAGTCCGACTCGATTCCGTACGCCCTCGCGAAGAACGCCGTGACCGCCCTCACATCGTGCAAGAGCAGGTCCATGCTGTTGGGGTGGGCCGCTTCGACCGCCTGGGGCCAGTCGATGAGCCAGACCGAAGCCCCGTCTGTGAGTATGTTGTACTCGCTGAGGTCTGCGTTCACCAGCCCGCCCTCTATGAACGCGGTCCTCATCGATTCGATGGTCTTCTTCAGGGTCGCCGCCGGGTCGACCAGCTCGGGCCTCTGCGAGAGCCTCACCCCCGAAAGTTCCTCCAGAAGCACGGTGCTCCTGCTGTATGACACAGCCCTGGGGAAGACAGACGAAAGCCCCTCGAGCTTCTTCAGGGCGTGGTACTCTCTCCTGGCCGCGTCGTAGTTCGCGGTCATCCAGCTCCTGAACTCAGCCGGCTCACTCGCCCGCTTCTTCCTCACGCTTGTGAAGCTGACCCTTCCGATCTTGTAGAGCTTGAGGGCGTAGGCCGTCCCCTCCTCCGTCAGCGCTTCGTAGACGTCCGACTCCTTCCCCTTCGCTATTACCGCCCCCAGCGCGAAGATCAGGTCCTTCTTCACGTAGTCCTTCAGCGCCATGGCCTCCACCCCCTCTATTGTGAGCGCGTACCCCTTCCCCTTCCGCTTCGCGAGCCCCTTCTTCTCGAGGGCGTCGGTGGCGAACCTGACCCTGTCGGGCGGGAGCCTGCTCATGCGTGCCAGCCTCCCGAGGTCGGAGGTCCCAGACCCCGCGGCCGAGCGTTCGAGCCCCGCCAGCGTCCTCCACTCCTCGTCCTTGAGGGACTTCAGCGCCCTCGCCGCCCTTTCCGTGCTCGACACTCCGCTTCAGGTCGCCGCGGTGGGTGGCCCGATTAAAGTCCTCGCGGCGCAGGTTTCTTATCATCCTGGGAGTGGGACCTCTGCCGTGCGGAGGCTCCTGCTGGACACAGACACCGCCGGGGACGACACCATAGCCATCCTGATGGCCCTGAGGGCCAGGGACGCGGTGCTCGAGGGCATCACGATCAACTGCGGCAACGTGGACTTCGAGCAGCAGGTGGAGAACGCGCTCTATACGGTCCAGGTCGCTGGGAGGTCGGGCAAGGTCCCGGTCTATCCGGGTTCAACGCACCCCCTGCTC
The DNA here is from genome assembly GCA_021819105.1 of archaeon. GTDB lineage: Archaea > Thermoproteota > Nitrososphaeria > Nitrososphaerales > Gagatemarchaeaceae > UBA183. The sequence goes on along the minus strand of JAKASK010000002.1, from coordinate 46,956 downwards.
AAGGAGTGGAGGACCGCGAAGGAAGTCCACGGCAACGACGGCATGGGGGGCTCCTATTTCCCGAAGGCGAAGCAGAGGCCGGAGACAACCCATGCGGTCGATGCGATAGTCGACACGATCAACAGCAACCCGGGGGAGATCGACCTCGTCGAGATAGCCCCGATGACCAACCTCGCCATCGCCATCAGGAAGGACCCTGGGATAGTGAAGAAGGTCAGGAGGTTCTACTTCATGGGAGGATCGAACCAGTACCTGGGAAACGTTACCCCGGCGGCGGAGTTCAACATCTGGGTCGACCCCGACGCCGCCAGGATCGTGTTCGAATCGGGGCTCCCGGCGACCATGGTGGGCTGGGAGATCTGCATGAGGCGGGGGTTCCTCGGCGCCCGTGAGCTAGACCGAATCGAAGCGATGGGGACCGGCGAGTCGAAGTTCTTCCTGGCGGTCAACAGGGAGGTGCGGCGGTTCACGAAGAGGACCTACGGCCTGGACGGGACAGAGTGCACGGACAGCCTTACCATGTCGATGGTGCTCAACCCCCGGGTGGCCTCGGACGTCAGAAAGAAGTTCGTCGAGGTGGACAGCACCGACGGGCCGTCCCGCGGGGCGACGGTTGTGGACGAGCGCGGGGTCCTGGGGAAGAAGCCCAACGTGGACGTGGTCTATGAAGCGTCGCAGAAGCTGTTCCGCGAGATGCTCTACAGGACGCTGAGCGGCGGACCCGTCTGACTACTCGAGCACGTCGTTTCTGATGAACTCGTCCACCTCGGCCCTCCGAGGGAGCGAGGCGACCACCTCTGGCTTCGACACGCTCAGCGCGCCGGCGCAGTTGGCGAAACGCACCGCCTGCCGCAGCGGCTCCCCCTCGGAGAGGGCGACAGCCAGGGCCCCGTTGAACGCGTCGCCGGCCCCCGTCGTATCCACGACCCTGACGGCCGGCGCAGGGACCGTGTAGGAGTCGCCGGAGGTCACGACTCTGGCTCCGCGGGCGCCAAGCGTTACCACCACCCCCTTGGGCCCCAGCGCAAGGAGGGCCCTGGCCCCCGAGTCCAAGTCGGCGGTCCCGGTCAGGACGCTGAACTCCTCCTCGTTGGGAGTGATGATGTCCACGTCCTCCAGCCTGAGCTCGTCCGCTCGCATGCCGGGGGCCGGGTTCAGTATCACCTTGGCCCCGTGCTCCCTGGCTCTCTTGGCCGCAGCCTCCATCGTGAGGTGCGGGATTTCCAGCTGGAGGAGCACCAGCCCCGACGCCGAAAGCACCGAGTCTGCCCTCCCAAGGTCTTCCGGCCCCACCTCGCCGTTGGCGCCGGGGTCGATGGCAATTGCGTTGGCCCCGTCACCGTCGACCATCACGAACCCGAGCCCGGTGGGGGTCCTGGACCTGCCCACGAGGTCGGCGTCGACCCCTTCAGCCTTCCACAGCTCGACCGCCGCATCTCCCCTTTCGTCTTCCCCGATGCGCCCGACGAAGTTCACCCGGGCGCCGAGCCTCCTGGCCGCGATGGCCTGGTTCGACCCCTTCCCCCCGGGGACAGCGGCATAGTCGTACCCCACCACTGTCTCCCCTGGCTTGGGGAGCCTTGCGACCCTCATGGTGAGGCCCGTGAGGTAGCTCCCCACCACGGTGATGGGTTTCACCCGGCGAGGCGCTCCTTCAGTTCGTCGATTATCGCCACCCCGGCCCGGGTGCCCAGGTAGTCAGCCCCCGCGTCGACCAGGGCCAGTGCCGTGTCGAGGTTTCTGATCCCCCCAGAAGCCTTCACGTGCACCCTCTTGCTGACCGTCTCTCTGAGGAGCCTGATGTCGTCGACGGTGGCGGGGCCTCCCCTCCCCCAGCCGCTCGAGTTCTTCACCCCGGCGACCCCTGCCTCTTCGCTGAGCCTAGCCGCCAAGACCTTCTGCTCCCTGTCTAGGATCGCGAACTCCAGCATCACCCTGACGGGCCGCCCTCCAGCAGCCCGGACCATGGCTGCGACGTCCTCGCTGAACCGCTCCTGCATCCCGGATTTCAGATATCCGATGTTGGGCATGACGTCGAACATATCGGCCCCGAGCCGGGACGATTCCTCGATCTCGAGGATCTTCGCCTTGGTCGACACCCCTCCCATGGGGAACCCAACCCCCACCGACAGCTGCACCGAGTCGCCAAGGGCCTTCCTGGCTTCGCTGACCCAGCAGCCCTGGACCACCACGGCACCGAACCTGTATGCGACTGCTTCTCTGCAGAATGCTTCCAGCTCGGCGAGGGTGGCCTCGGGCGCCACGAGAGTGTTGTGGATCCTCTTCGCGAACTCTTCAGGGAGCGGGAGCCCCTGCTTCGGCATCGGGCCTGTGCCCTGAGGGCAATCTAAATGAGCTTTCCGCGCACGCTCAGCACAGCCCGTGGCCCGAAGCCCGGTCGTAGGCCGCCCAGAAACCGTCGGGCCCGGCGACCTCGAGACGGGTCCTTCCACCCCTCCGCGCGAGCCAGAGCCCTCTCCCGGCCCTGACGTAGCCTACCTCGGTGACCGGGATGGCGGCCCGGGACATCCGCCTCTCGACCTCCGGAACCCTCTCCCGGGCGCAGGTGAGCAACAGCGCCCCCTCTCCCATGGTTCCCAGCGGGTCGATTCCAAACGCTTCGCAGACAGCTTTTGCTTCGTCCGTCACCCTGACCTTCCCAGGGTCCACCACGAACGCCTTCGCCGACGCCGTAGCCATCTCCTGCAGCGCCCCCAGGACTCCGCCTTCGGTCGCGTCATGCATGGACGACACCCCCTCGCCCCCCAGCCCCGCTCCTCTGGCCGTCCGGGCGTCCTCCACGGTCGTGCACAGCCTGGTCATCGAGCTCGCCCTCCTCACGGCGTCAGTCCCAACCCTCTCGCCCAGGTAGCGAGGGAACGAGCGTGCCAGTGTGGATGTCGCTTCGATGGCGGCATGCTTGGTCATCAGTATCCTGTCCCCCACCCGCGCCATGGACGGAGTGACATAGCCGTCGCGGGGGGAGGTGCCGAACATGACCCCGGAGCCGATTACCGTGAACCCTCCCCCCGGATAGCTACCGGTATGGCCCGCGACGATGGCGACCCCCAGGCGGCTGCACTCCGCCCCCACGGCGCGGACGAAGCCCTCTTTCTGGTCCGGGGTCATGGACGGGGGGAAGTTGTATGCAAAGGCCGCGAACTGGGGGTCTGCGCCCGACGCCGTGAAGTCCGAGGCGATGAGGTGGACGCTCATCCACGCCGACAGCCTCATGCCGAAGGCCGGGACCGCTGAAACAGGGTCCGCGGTGACGATCATGACCCGGCCCCTCCCCAGGGAGACCACCCCGTTGTCGAGTCCGAGCCCGGGTCCCACTACCACCCTGCCCGACCTCTTGCCCAGGCTGGCGTAGACGACCTTTTCCATGAACGGGATTCTCTCCTTCCCTCCGTGGTGCATCGGTCCCGCCCCTAGCCGTAGCCCAGTCTCCTGAACGCTGGCCGGGCGACGCGGATCAGGACGAGCGCGACCGGGATGAACGCCAGGTCGAGCATGGTGAGGAGGTCCGTCGAGGCCAGGGCGAAGCCGCTTGCCCACGACGTGGAGTTGCCGTAGCCGAACAGGCCGTAGGTGTAGAAGAATGCGTCGGGGAAGAAGAACAGGAGGGTCTCGAACACCGTGGCTCCGACCATCGCCGCGACCATGGCCTTCGTCCCCTTCTTCCTCGCCCACCCTATGATGAGAGCCTCGGGGGCACGGGCCCACACTATCCCCGGTGCGTAGATCGCCGGCCAGCCGAGGTAGGCGACGTTAAGCGACTCTCCGACGAACGATCCTATGGCAGTTGCCGTGAACCCGGTCCAGGGGCCGCCGAGGATGCTCAGCGCCATGTAGACCGGGGGGGCCCAGGTGATCTCTCCGAGCGGCACCGGGAGCTTTATCGAAAGGAAGGTCCCCAGCGCGATGAGCGCGGAGAAGACTATGACCACGGCAAGGTTGACGGTGGCGCTGACCCGGAAGCCAGCGACGCCCCCTGCCGCATTCCCCATGGTCCCCCGTGTCCAGGTCGCCTTTATAAATCGGTGAATAAACCGCTTATACCATGCAGCCCCCCGACGAGCTCATGACCCAGGTCTTCCTTCCGTCCATGCGCCAGCTCGTAGCCGCCAGGCTCCGGTCCCAGGGGCTCTCCCAGAACAGGATCTCGTCTCTCCTCGGGATTACCCAGGCCTCGGTCAGCATTTACCTGTCATCCGACAGGAAGAAGACCTACGCGGGACTGTCGACCCTGGGCGTGGCCGGCCCTGACGCCGACAGGTACGCTTCTCAGCTCTCCACCGCGCTCGCGAAGGGGCCCACAGACGGAGTGAGGGCGCTGGCCGGGATATGGACCGGGCTGCTGGGGAACGGCTCCGTCTGCGACGCCCACCGTAGGCTCCACCCGTCTCTCGCAGGGTGCGACTTCTGCATCGTCGAGTATGGCCGCCGCGGGGGCGAGAAGGAAGCGGCGGTGGCCGAGGTGGCGGAGGCTGTCAGGGTGCTCGAAGGCTCGAAGTACTTCGCCGAGGTCATGCCGGAGGTCTCGGTGAACATCGCCTGCGCGGCGGGAGACGCCGCCACACCGTCAGACGTCGTCGCCGTCCCTGGCAGGATCGTGAAGGTGAAGGGGAGGGCGAAGGCGATGCTTCCGCCCGAGGCGGGCGCTTCGGTCCACATGGCTCGGATGCTCCTGCTCGCCAGGTCTCGCCAGCCAGAGCTCCGGGCCTGCATCAACCTCCGCTTCGACCGCAGGATGGAAGGGGTTCTGCGCAGGGCGGGTCTCAGGACCTTCCCCATATCCGGCGTCCCTCGGAGCGGGGTCGACGACCCCACGTTCAGCGCCTTCGAAAGGAAGCTGCGGACGTCCCGGGGCCGCTTTGACGCTGTCATCGACGAAGGCGGAGGCGGGACCGAGCCCAACCTCTACCTCTTCGCCCGGGGTGCCAGGGACGTGGCGGAGCTCGCGATCAGGCTCGCCGGTGAATACTCAGCGAGCTAGGGCTCAGGCCTTCGTTGCTTTCCCGGACCGCCTGGCCCGCCTGACGCATGCCTCGACGAACGACACGTAGATCGGTTCAGGGGCCTCGGGTCTGCTCACATACTCAGGGTGGTACTGCGTCCCCATGTAGAATGGATGGCCCTCGAGCTCTAGGATCTCGGCCCTCCTCCCGTTGTCGCTGAACGCCGTGTATCTCATCCCCTTCTCCTCGAACTTCCTGATGTACTTCTGGTTCAGTTCGAACCTGTGCCTGTGCCTTTCCCTGATCTTGTCGGTCCGGTAGATCTCGAACGCCCTGCTCGGCTTCTTGATGTAGACGTCATGTCCTCCGAGCCTCATCGTCCCCCCGAGGTCCCTGACCCGCGCCTGCTCCGGGAGGAGGTGTATGACCGGGTGGGGGGTGTCCGGGTCGACCTCTGTGGAGTTCGCTCCCTTCAGCCCGAGTACGTGCCTCGCGAACGACACGCTGGCCAACTGGAAACCGTAGCAGAGCCCGAGGAACGGCACCTGGGCCACCCGTGCCCTGTTTGCGGCCGCTATCTTTCCCTCGACTCCCCTGCCCCCGAACCCCTGCGGGAGGACCACGCCGTCGTAGGCATCGATCAGGCCCAGCTTCGACTCGTCCTTCTCTATCTCTTCCGACTCTATCCATGATATCCTTGTCCCCGCCCCGTTGACCGCTCCCGCGTGAGAGAGCGCCTGGTTGACGCTTACGTAGCTGTCGGCGAGGTTCGCGTACTTCCCGACCATCGCTATCCTCACAGTAAGCTGATGGTCGACGAACCTGTCGGCGACAGCGTTCCACCCCCTCATGGCCACCCTCGAGCGGACTCCAAGCTGCTTGCGGATGGGCTTGAGCAGCCCCTCCTTCTCCAGGAGCCTGGGTACCCGGTAGATTGTCTCGACGTCAGGGTCGGAAATCACGCTCCCGGCGGGCACGCTGGCGAAGAGAGAGATCTTCTCCTTCGTTTCCATCGGCAGGGGCCTGGTCCCTCTGATCACAATGATGTCGGGCTGGATGCCTATCCTCCTCATCTCCTGCACGCTGTGCTGAGTGGGCTTCGTCTTCATCTCGCCGACCACCGACAGCTCCGGGGCGAGGCTCACGTGCATGAAGAGGGTCTTCGACGGTCCCTCCTCCATCCGCATCTGCCTGAACGCCTCCAGGAACGGGAGGCTCTCGATGTCCCCGACGGTCCCCCCGCACTCGACCACCAGGATGTCGACCTCCTCCTTGGTCGCCAGCTCCCGTATCCTGCGCTTGATCTCGTCGGTCACGTGGGGGATTATCTGGACCGACTTCCCTAGGAACTTCCCCCTTCTTTCGTCGTCGATGACCTTCTTGTAGATCTGGCCCGTGGTTATGTTGTTGGACTTCGCCAGGTTCCGGTTGAGGAAACGCTCGTAGTTCCCAATGTCCATGTCGGTCTCCCCTCCGTCGTCGGTCACGAACACTTCGCCGTGAGTGTAGGGGTTCATGGTCCCGGCGTCGAAGTTGAGGTAGGGGTCTATCTTGAGGCAGGTCACCTGAGCCCCCGAGAGTTGGAGAAGCTTGGCTACAGAAGAAGTGACTACGCCCTTGCCCAGCCCCGACATGACCCCACCGGTTACGAACAGATACTTGGGCAAGTCGGGAGTTGAGGCCCCTCGTTAATTAAGCCTTGCTCGAGTTTCTAGGTGACCTGCTGGGTTATCACAGCAAGGTCCGAAACGTCGACAAGGAGCCTGCTGACGCGCTCGAGCGACGCGAGGGTCTCGGCGACGTTGGCTCCGTCCCCGTTCGGGACTTTGGCGATGGCCGCAAGCTCGCCGGTCACCTCCTGGGCCAGCCCGCTCATCTGCTTGCTCACGGTCCTCGGCCTCCCTGCCCTACGCGAAAGGAACCCCTGGGTGGCCAGCTCATTCATCTCCATGAGTTTCATCACGCACTTCGAATATTCCTTCGCGAACAGCATCCGCCCCGTCCTCCCCTGCAGCTTGCGCGACAGCTCGCTGACTGCGTCACCTGCGCTCTCGAGGAAGGTCGCCAGGACCCTGTAGTCGAGCAGGTCCACCGGGGACAGTCCGTATCTCTCGGCGACCTCTGGCCGCACGATCGCCGCCCTGGTGGCCCTCACCAGGAGGAAGTACAGTCGGTCGACCTCGTCGTCCCTCTCGCTGACGAGCCCCATGAGCTTCGAGTCCCCCTTGGAGAGCGCCTCCGCCGTGTCCTTCAGCATCCCGTCGAGCAGCCCCGACATCCTGCGGACGATCTTCTCGGGGGTGATCGCGGTGGGCTCCAGAAGGAACTGGAAGGTCAGCCTCTTCGAGTCCTCGTCGAGTGTCTCCAGGCCGACCAGCCTGGCCATCATCTCCTTGATGCCCCGTCTGTCTTCCCGGGTTATCACCTTGGACCCTACCACTCTGATCAGGTCGTAGCCCAGAAGGTACGCCCCCGTCACGTCGTTGGTGACCTGGCCCAGGTCCTCGCCGTCGTACTCGATTACTATCTGCTTCTGTTCCTCCTCCCTGTCTCCATAGGGCCTGACCACCAGCTTCCCGGGGGAGAGCTCTTCCACCGAGATGTCCACCCCCTTCCTGATCCCGTTCTTCTTCACCCACTCCTTGGGCAGGGATACGAGTATGGTCCCCCGGCCCATCTCGATCGCCTTCCTCGCAGGCATGTCTCTATGACTGCTGCCTCCTCTATATAGAACTAGTCGGAGAGGTCGAACGGGCCGGACCCGACGAGGCGGATCATGTCTGACGGGTCCATCCTGAAGACCGCGTTGGGGGCGCCCGCCGACGCCCACACCGAACGGAACCTGGTCAACGAGATGTCCGTCAGGACCGCAACCGAGCTGTCATGAGGGAAGGGGGGCACCCCTCCGATGGGGAAGCCTGTCTTTTCGCGGACCTCGTCGGGCCTCGCGATCCTCGCGTCGCCCACCATCCTCGACAGCTTCGGGACGCTGACCCGCCTGTCTCCGGAGGTCACCACGACTGCCGTCCTGTCGCCGACGAACACCACGCTCTTCGCTATCTCGGGGACCGAGCACCCCAGGGCGCGGGCCGCGAGGGCGGAGTTCTTCGTGCTTTCGTCGAACTCCCTGATCTCGTACTTCACCCCTGACTTGGACAGGTACTCAGCCACCCGCTCGCGGCTCCCCAAAGCGCCCACTACGCTGGTCGCGCGGGCTTGTTGACCTGTTTGTTCACCGCTTCGGCAAGGTAGTGCCCTCGGAGCGTCACCTTGGCCTCAGTCACCCCGGGCACTGAAAGCAGGCCGGCCTTGATGTCGGCCGCGATCTTCAGGGCGAAGACGGGCGGGCAGAACGGGGCGGTCAGGTGAAACTCCAGCTCGACCGAGCCGCCGTTGATGACCGTCTTGTCGATCAGCTTGAGGTCCGTTATCGGCTTGCCCAGCTCGGGGTCCATGATCTTGGACATGGCTGAGTCGACGGCGGTCTGCTCCACCTGAGACAAGCTCCTTCGAAACCCTTCTACGATTTATTTATCCGTTTGGAGGCCACCGTGGGAACGGATGTCGCTGCTCTCTTCGTTCTTCGCCTTCGACATCGTCCTGTTCACTGAGGCTTTCGTCCTCCTCTTCGCGGTGATCGACGCAGTCGGCACCGTGCCCATATTCATCGGGCTGACAACGGGCTTCGCCGAGCACAGGAAGAGGATAGTGAGGCAGGCGGTTGTGATATCGACCGCAATCCTGGTGGTATTCGCCCTCTTCGGCTGGCTCATCTTCCAAGCCTTCGGGATCACCATCAACGACTTCAGAATAGCCGGCGGGATCATCCTCTTCATGGTCGCCGTAGACCACCTGAGGGACAGCGACAGCAGGTCCAAGGGGCTGGAGCCTTCCGACATAGCGGCCTTTCCGCTGGCGACCCCCCTGCTCGCCGGCCCCGGTGCTATATCGACCGTGATAATAATCTCCGCGAGCCCGTACAGTCCCTTCCTCGCCCTGCTAGTAATCGCATGCAACGCCCTCCTCGCTTTCGTCATCCTGTCAGGGTCGGACTGGGTCAGCCGATTCTTCGGGCCCAACGGCACGAACGCCCTTTCGAGGATCACGGCCCTGCTCATAGCCGCGCTCGCAGTATCATTCGTGGTCACGGGGATCACGAACATCGTCCAGTCGGTGGCGTGACGTGGTGGGCACCGCCGTCAGGTTAAGGGTCAGGGGTTACGTGCACGGCGTGTCCTTCAGGGCCACCATGGCGAGAATAGCGACGGACGCCGGGGTCAGGGGGTGGATCCGCAACCTCCCCGACGGGTCAGTCGAGGCGTTCTTGGAGGGGGACGAGAGGAGGGTGAGGAGGGTGGTCGAATGGGCGAAGTCCGGCCCTCCGAGGGCGCGGGTCGACAGCGTGGATGTGCAGCCCGCCTCGCTCCGGAACCACAAGGACTTTCGGATCTACGGGTGAAGCAGCTTCAGGCCTTCTGGAACGAGGCCCACTTCGCGTCCAGACCGGGGTCCCTGAGGGTCGCGATTACGTAGTCCCCGAACCGCGCGGCGGTCGCGCCGTCGGGCCTCCCGGTTATCTTCGCCTTCTGGTCGTAGACGCCGCAGACGTCCAGAGCCTTCGACAGCATGGCGCTCTTCTCCTTCATCCCGACGTGCTCCAGCATCATCACCGCAGCCCTCATCAGGCTCAGCGGGTCGGCGTACTGACCTCTCCCCTCTGAAATCATCCTTGGTGCAGAGCCGTGGATGGCTTCGAACATCCCGAACCTCGCACCTATATTCGCGCTCCCTGCCGTCCCCACCCCGCCCTGGAGCTCGGCCGCTTCGTCTGTGACGATGTCGCCGTAGAGGTTCGGGAGTACCACCACCTGGAAGTCCCGGCGCCTCTTCTCGTCGATGAGCTTGGCGGTGAAGACGTCAATGTACCACCCGTCCCAGCTGATCTCCGGAAACTCCTTCGCCACCCCCTTCGCGACCTCGAGGAAGAGGCCGTCCGTGGTCTTGATCACGTTCGCCTTGGTGACCACCGTGACCCTCTTTCGCCCCGTCTTCCTTGCGTGCTCGAACGCCATCCGGATTATCCGCTCCGCCCCCGGCCTCGTCGTCACCTTGAAGTCCACCGCCATGTCGGGGGTCACCAGCACCCCCTTGCTCCCAAGGACGTACTCGCCTTCTGTGTTCTCACGGAAGAAGACCCAGTCGATGCCCTGGGAAGGGATCCTGACGGGCCTGACGTTTGCGAAGAGGTCGAACGCCCTCCTGATCGCGATGTTGGCGCTTTCGATGTTCGGGACCCCGCTCCCCTCCTCGGGGGTGGTGGTGGGGCCCTTGAGCAGCACGTGGCACTTCTTGATCTCGGCGAGCACTTCCTCCGGGAGTGGCTTCAGCTCCCTGATCCGGTTCTCAATGGTCAGCCCTTCGATCTGCCTTATCTCCACCCTCCCCGACTTCAACTCATCCCTGAGGAGCTCTTCCATGACGCGCCTCGCCTCACCTGCGATGATGGGCCCGATGCCGTCTCCGCCTATCACCCCGACGACGAGCCTGTCCAGCTTGCTGTAGTCCAGCCACTCTACTGGCCTGCTGATCCTTTCGACTCGCTGGTACTGCTCTTCAAGGATCGTCCGGAAGCGGCCCACTGCATTCTCGAAGGAAGGGTGCGACACAGATCCGAGCCCCTTCCCACTCCATTAAAATCTGCTCCCAAATCGCGTCCCCCGCATTCACCCCGCAGCGTGGGGGTGCTCCCTCTTCCAGAGGGCGCGGAGGACAGGGAGCGAGATCGCCGAGCCCACCGCAGTGAAGAGGGTCCGCTCAATCGGATAGAGCGGGAAGAAGAGGGGGACCAGCCCCCGCCACGCCTGGAGCGAGAGGGTCTGGTACACCCTCACCGTGAGTTCCTGGCCCACAAGGGTGCCGGTGAGCTGGCCGCAGAGCAGGGCCGCGAAGGTGACGCTTGCGACGAAGGCCGGGTTGAGCTTCGATAGCCTTCCTGACCTCTGGAGGATCAGGGCTGCGGAGAACGGGATGAGCGACAGGATGTGTAGCCAGGTGAAGGGGACCGGCCCCACGAAGAGCACCGAGATGGGGTCCGCCCAGTAGAGTACGAGTACCGCCGCGGGGACCGCGAGCGCGGCCTTCCACCTCCCCGTGTAGGCAAGCCCTGCGGTCGCCGCTGCGGCGAGGTCCGCCGCCAGGATGGCGACGCCGGTGCTTCCGAACGCGATGTATCCCGCATAGGCGTCGAGCAGGTCCCCGGCCAGCACCGCGAACCCACCCACGACCGGCCCGAAGACCATCCCTGCCAGCGGGGTCAGGAAGTTGCTCGCCGTGAGGAAGTTGCCTGAACCGAGGAGCAGCTTCGACACGGGGATCGCACCCAGTATGGCGTAGAGCGCCGCGAAGAGGGAGCCGGCCGCGACCACGGCGGTCCGACGCTTCAACCTCAGCAATGGAGGCGCGTGGGGAGGTCCGGTCTTAACACTTTCACTCCCCCTCTCGTCCGGGGGCTGCAGCCGACTAACGTTTTTAGCGAGTCCTCCTTGGGACCCGCTCGATGGCGTCCTCGGAGAACGACGTGAAGAAGGCGGCCGAGCTCAAGCTCTGGCTCGAAGGGAGGATAGCCCAGCTGCAGGAGGAGTTGGCCAGGCTGAACGAGACCCTGGGATACGTCGATTCCAACCTCAGGGCCTCCACCTTCCGGCCAGCCATCGAGATGATGGCCGAACCGAAGGAGGCGGCCGAGGTCAGGGAGCTGAAGAGGGACAAGGGGGGCCAGGTCATCGCCACAGCGTCCATCACTCCTGACACTGTGACCATAGAGCCGACGGGGGTCACCCTGGCGTCGTCTACCCCGCCCTTCAAGTCGTTCCTCCTCGGCAAGATACTTCAGGGGATGAAGGCCAGCGACGAGGCGCTGGTGAAGTCGGGCAAGCTCGCCAAGGGGGCGGAGCTCAGGTTCGACGTCGAAGAAGCGGACGGTTCGATTTCCAGGGTCATCATCGAGAACTACAGGGAGAAGGCGAGGCTCAACGAAGTGATCAACACGGTCGCATGGACTTTCTCTCGGATGCTGGAGAAGTAACCTAGGCCCTCTGCACCTGCTCGAGGGTCGGAGGCACCGGCTCTTTGCTCTTCAGATAGAGCCTCGCTGCTTTGTTGGCGAACCTCAGCCTGGTGACCTCGTCCATCCCCTTCAGCCTGCCGTAGATCGCCCCGGCGTTCCAGACGTCGCCTGCGCCCGTGAGCCTCTTCGCGTCCACTTCGGCCGAAGCGGCTGAGGCGACCTCGGTCCCTTCACTCGAATAGGACCCTTTCACCGCGTGGAGGTCGAACACCACCTTCAGCCTCCGGGCGAGCCCCCTGCAGACGTCGCCGAGCTCTGTGCCCTGGACCCCCAGCACCCTCGCCGCCTCTTTCGCTTCTCCCTCGTTCATGCTTATCCAGTCCACCAGGCCGTCCTTCGAAATCTTCAGGAGCAGCTCCCTGAACTGCGGCACCCTGTCCCTGAAGTCTGCGGGGTCCAAGAAGATGGGCTTCTCCCTCCCGAGCCTCTTCCTCAGCGCCGCAACCAGGTCGGTCCCGCGGCCGTTGGCAGCCCAATTCACCGAGCAGACGACCCTGGACCTCTCCAGCGCGGACCAGTCCGCGGGGTCTAGCAGCTCAGGGCCGAAGTCGGCAGCGCCTCCCCCGTCTCCCAACATGACGTTCACTTCCTCTTCAAACGCCACGGTGAGTCCTGCAGGGGCGGGCTTGACCCGAAGGTCGGCATCCATCCCTTCGAATGTGCCCCTCAGTAACCCCTGGTGGTCTCGGTCGCTGTGCGTGATGAGCAGCGTCCTTAGCCCGAGCCTCGCCAGGGCGTGAGCCAGGTTCACCGCGTTCCCTCCCCTGATGTCCTCCTGCTCGACCCCGTGAATCCCCCCTCCGCCGTCCCTCGCCTTCCGAGAGACCCCGCCCAGGAGCTCCGGGAGCGATGCGGTGTGCACGAGCCTGTCCACGAAGAAGTCGTGCATCACGGCTACGTCGAACTTTCTCGCCATGCTACTTCAGTATCTTTATGCTCCGCACCATTTTCAGCCCGTGGAGCTCCTCCATGGCCCGGCCGGTCAGCTGGCCCGCGACCACGAGGGTCATCTTCGCGTCCGGGACCATCTCCGGGTCCTCTGCGACAGCCTGCCTCACCACCATCCCGTGCCTTGAGAGTATCTCTGCGACCTCCGCCATCACTCCGGAAGAGGTCGGGTCGGCCTCGACGACTATCGCGGTGTACCCGAGCTGGGAGACGACGTCCACCAGGCTGGTCCCCAGGGGCTTCGTCTTCGAGAACAGGGAGAAGAGGTACCTGTTCCTCCTGATCTGCTGCGCGGTCTGCTTGACGACGCGCCTGTCGACGTCCAGGGCCCTGGCGACGGCCGTGTAGTCGACCTCCACGTCGCCGACGAATATCTTCTCGTCTTCGGAGACCCTCATCCCGCACTCTATCATCTTCCTTACAATCTCTGGCCTCACCACCTGGCGCTCAAACTGCTTCCGGACGTTCGCCCACATGACACTTCTGCGCTATGTGCACGGAAATGAGCATTTATGACGTTTTTGTTCCAATCCTGCTTCACATCTCATGCACAGAAACCTTCACGATATGATTTATCCCCCGCGGGGGCCGGTTGGCCCATGAGCAAGACTCAGCTTAGAGCCCTCCTTACAGAGGACAGGCTGCCGCGAGAATATTACAACATCCAGCACGACCTCCCCGAGCCGCTTCCGCCCCCCCTCGACCCAAGGACGCTGCAGCCCATGTCCCCCGAGCCCATGATGCGGCTCTTCGCAAAGGAGTGCCTCATGCAGGAGATGGCCACGCAGGAGTTCATACCCATACCGGAAGAAGTCAGAGAGGCATACCTCAGGCTGGGGCGCCCTACCCCGCTCTACAGGGCCACGAGGCTCGAAGCCAAGCTGCGGACCCCTGCCAGGATCTTCTTCAAGCGCGAAGACCTCAACCCCGCCGGGAGCCACAAGCCCAACACCGCCATCGCCCAGGCCTACTATCACAAGAAGGAGGGCACCGAGCGCCTTGCGACCGAGACAGGCGCAGGGCAGTGGGGGAGCGCCCTCGCCCTGGCGACGGCACTCTTCGACATCGACCTGACCGTCTATATGACGAGGAGCAGCTTCGAACAGAAGCCCTACAGGCGGACCCTCATGGAAGTCTATGGCGCCCAGGTCCACTCCTCCCCTAGCTCCAAGACGGCCGCGGGGAGGAAGTACCTCGAGCAGGACCCCAACCATCCCGGGAGCCTTGGCATAGCGATCAGCGAAGCCGTCGAGGACTGCGTGACCCACGACAACACGAAGTACGCCCTGGGGAGCGTCCTCAACCACGTCCTGCTCCACCAGTCGGTTATCGGCCAGGAGGCTAAGATGCAGATGGAAGACTTCGACGCAGACCCCGACTACATCGTGGGGTGCATCGGAGGAGGGAGCAACTTCGCCGGGCTCGCCTACCCCTTCATGCGCGACAAGCTCCACGGCAGGTCCGACGCTGAGTTCGTCGCCTCCGAACCGAAGGCCGTCCCGTCCACGACCCGGGGCGCATACCGATACGACTTCGCCGACGCCGGAGGGACCACCCCGCTCATCAAGATGCACACCGTCGGCCACGACTACCAGTGCCCGCCCATCCACGCAGGGGGGCTGAGGTACCACGGCAAGGCGCCCTCCATGTGCATGCTGATAGACAGAGGGTTCATGCGGAGCGTGGCCTACACCCAGAACGAGGTGATGGAGGCGGGCATGCTCCTCGCCCAGACCGAGGGGATAGTAGCCGCCCCAGAGTCGAACCACGCCGTGAAGGCAGCCATCGACATCGCCCTGGAGTGCAAGCGTAAGAACGAGCCCAAGACCATCCTCTTCAACCTGAGCGGCCACGGCCTCCTCGACCTGAAGGCATACGAAGACAAGTTGGCCAACAGGTTGGTGGACTTCGAGCCTGACGCAGCCACCCTAGACCGCGCGCTCGCAGGCGTTCCGACGGTCCCCTAGGCGGCGCTACCCGTAGGCTCTCGTAATCGAAACGCCGTCCACCAGGACCCAGGGGCAGAGGGTGGGCGTTTCGACCTCCCACCACTGGATCCACTCCCGCTCCTTGGAGAGGAGCCTGACGGACGAGAACAGCCTCTCGAGGGCGTCGCCTGCCCTCATCCCCTTCAGGGACTTCGAAATCCTCCCGTTTTCGACCAAATAGGCGCCGTCCCGGGGGACCGTCGAGAACTCGCCGGTCCTGTAGTTCTTGAACCGCGTGTACCAGTTGCTCGTCAGCACGATCCCCCTCTTCATCTCCTTGACCATCTCGTCATAGGTCGCGTCCCCCTTCCCCACCTCTAGGTTCCAGGGGTGGGGGGAAACGAACCCGGCGCTGCCTGTGCTCTTCGACTTCCACTTCTTCGCAGTGGTGAGGTTGTGGAGGTAGCCGCGCAGCACTCCCCCTTCTATGATCCTGTTCGTCCCGGTGGAGGTCCCTTCGTCGTCGAAGGCCCTCCCGCCGAGGCCCCCCTTGACCGCTCCGTGGTCGGTGAGGTTGAACGAGGGCGAGGCGACCTTCTTCCCGAGCTTCTCTGCCAGGTAGGATGTCCCTGCGTCCACGGAGAAGGCCGAAGCCGCTCCAGCTACCGACTCGACAAGGTTCGACGCCACCGTGGGGCTGAGCAGCACCTCGTACCTCCCTGCCTCGGGCTCCGAGGCCTGCTCCATCCCCCTCGCGCCTTCGCCCGCCCTCCTTCCCGCAGTCACCGGGTCGAAGCCGCTGAGAGTGGAAGAGCAGGAGAGCCCGTGGCCGCTGGCCTCGTTCTCCCCGAATGACCTGATGTTCAACGTGATGGCGGTCCTCGAGTCAGAGCCCCTGGTCCCGGTGGTGGTCAGGATCGAGACGTCGACCTTCCCAGCGCTGATGACCCCCGCCGACCTCTTCCCTCCTGCTGTCCGGGCTGAGTCGATCGCCGCCCCCGCCAGCCCGGGGAGCTCTTCGTCCAGGTCCTCGAGCTTCCTGTCGTGCCAGGCTCCTCTCGGCGAGTACTTCGCCGCTTTTTCCGGGAGGGGGACGTACTCGGACTGGGGGAGCCCCTTCATGGAGGAGAAGAGGTCCCTGACGAACTTCTTCACCGCCGACGGGGACAGGTTGGAGGTGGACGCGATCGCCCTGCGCCTGTCCTTCGCGAGGTAGACGGAGAGCTCGGCCTCTTCGACCCTGCTCACCAGCGTCACGGAGTCGTTCGCGAACCTGATCATGCTGTCGGCGCTTCGGGCGCCGAGGGCCACCGCGTCGTCTACCCTGAGCGCCTCGGCTGCCGCTATCGCCTGCTGGGTCAGCCCGTCCAGGTCCATGGCCTACCTCGCCCCCAGCCTGATGCCGCCGAGCAGCGTCTCGGGGCCCCCGGTCCACACGGGGGCGCCCTGCATGGGGTCCCCTTTGCCGCAGGTCGCCGCCTCGAACTCCATGTGCTTGCTCCTGGCCTTCACGCTCCCCCACAGCTTGGGGGTGGTGATCTCAAGGACCGGGGCCTTCACCAGCCCTCTCAGCTCCCCCTGCTCGATCAGGTACGCCTCCAGGGCTACGTATCTCTGGTTCAGCCTCTTGTCGTCGATGTTCCACTCCGTGAACGTCTTGAACAGCACGCCATGCCTGACCTCTCTGATGAGCTCCGCGGTGGAGTAGTCGCCGGGCTCCACGAAGGTGTTGGACATCCTGATTATCGGCTCCCTGTCGAAGGAGACAGCCCTCGACGCTCCGTTGCTCTCCCTGCCGAACCGCTCTGCGGTCGCCCTGTCCTGCAGGAACTCGTTGATCACCCCGTCCTTGATGAGAAAGCGTTTCCTCGCTTTCACCCCTTCGTCGTCCACAGGGACGAACCCGTTGGAGTGCAGCAGAGTCGGGTCGTCGCTCACGTTCGCCTCGTCGCTTCCTATCTTCGTCCCGATGCTGTCTTCCTTCAGGTATGACTCGCCAGCCTGTGCGCCTTCCCTGCCGAGCACCCTGTCGGCCTCCTGGGGGTGGCCCACTGACTCGTGCGCCGCGATCCCAGACAGCTCGGGGCCGAGGACGACGTCTATGACGCCGGTGGGGGGCTTGGCCGATGTCTTCAGGACCTTCCCCATGACCTTGGCTTCGCCCTCGACCTTTTCCGCAAGCCCTATCCTCCTGGCCACCTCCAACCCTCCGGTTTCCCCCTGCTGGATGAACCTCTGGGCCGACTCCCCGCCTTCGACGGCGGTGAGGGACCCTCCGAAGCTCACCCGGGGAACGCGTCCGACGACCCTGGCCCCGTCGCTGTTGACGTAGTATCTCTCCTGCAGCTCGGCAGAGATGTAGAGGAGCCTCCCCGGGAGCTTGACTCCGGCTCTGCCGTTGGCTATCCTGCTTTCGATCTCCACTAGGACGCCGCGGAGCCACGCCGAGTCCGCGTTCTCGATCTTCCTCTGTTCCGGGGCGGACCACTTCGCCCTGGCCGCTTTGGACGAGTCGAAGACAACCGGGTGCCTAAGGACAGCGGACGATGCCTTTGCCAGCCTCACCGCCTTGAGGGCCACTTCGTTCACCGAGCTCGGGCTCATGTCGTTGGTGGCGGCGAAGCCCAGAGCGCCCCTGGCGATGACCCTGACGCCGATGCCGAACCCCTCAGCGAAGAAAGACGGCTGGGGCTCGCCGTTCTTCAGGCCGAACTCCCTCTCCCAGGTGCTCTGCACCCGCGCTTCGGCATAGGTGGCCCCTGCGTTCCGGGCCCTGACGACGGCGCCCTCCGCGAGGTCCCTTGCCTGCTGGGTCCCCATGGTCAGCCGGAGCCGGGGGACGGGAGTTTCTAAACCTGATTGCGCGTCGGGTCCGCTACCGCGAGAAGGCGATGGGGACCCCCTTTCTGGGGACTTCCAGCCGCCACTCCTTCCCCTTCCTGAATGACTTGAACCTCAGGGGGTGCTCTGTGTGGACGGGGACCACCTTCTTCGCTCCCACCCTTTCCACCAGAGAACCGACCTCCCGCGAGGGCGCGTGCCCCGAGGCGTGGAGCTGGGCGTAGCTGAACCCCACGTGCAGGACCCAGTTCTTGATCACCGCCTCCTCCTTCTCACCCTCCTCGTTGAAGGCCTCCGTCGCCGAGTGGATGTACGTCCCCCCACTGTCCGGCTTGATGTCGATGAGCTCTGGGAAGTCCCATGCCTCCAGGTGCAGGAAGACCTCCTTCTGGCGTTTCCTGACGTCGTGGGCGCTCACCCCGTGGTCCAGGTAAGGCCTCTCCCACTGGTAGTAGTCCGAGTCGTCGAGGCTCCCCGTCCTCTTCCTTTTGACGTAGACTCCAAAGTCCTTCCCGATCCTCGGCACCTTCAGGCGCCTGTCAGCCTTCAGCTTCTCGAGGATGATGGCCATCTTCATCGATATCACGAGCCTCCTCCCGGAGTTTTCACATGTGTCGAAAAACGTGTTGATCCTGTCCACGTCGTTTCCCCGGAATGACGAAAAGACCAGCCCCTTCGTGCCCTTCACCACCCTCCGCGCTTCGTCAAGCACCGTTTTTTCGCTCATGTTCGCCCCCGCGACTCCGTGCCCCACCCTGGTCCCCTCGGTCAGGAGCATGTCCGGCTTCGCCTTCTTCGCGGCCTCGACGAAGTCGTCTGTCATGGACCCCGCCGGCCCGTGGAATCTGAAGTCCCCGGTGTAGGCCATGGCGCCTTCGCTGGTGTGTATCACGAACCCGTAGGCCCCGGGGATGGAGTGGTCGACGTGGACCGGGACGAACTCCATGGACCCCACCCTGAACCTGTCCCCCGTCCTGAACTTCCTGATGGGGTGCCCGTCGAGGGGGGACGACCTGGAGTCGCTGTACGCTTCATGTATCAGCGACGTCGTCTCGCCGCAGTACACCGGTATCTTGGGGTCGGTGTATCCTATCCTCCCACTGTGGTCGGAGTGGTAGTGGCTCAGCACGATCGCGTCTATCTCAGGGTCCGCATACCTCAGCCGCGTGTTCTGGAGCGCCTTCTCGGAGTAGAGACCCCCTATCTCTGGGAGGAGCCCGAACTCGAACAGGTCGCCGGCGCCGTTGACCGTCCTCGGCTGGATCCCGGAGTCGAAATACATCGAGCCGTCCGAGAACCCGGTGCCGAAGTCGAGGAGCACCTTCGTCCCCCTGTCCTGCAGGAGGAACTTGTTCCCTCCTATCTCGCCCACCCCGCCGAAGCAGCGCACGTTCGGGGGCAACGCAGAGACCGGGGCCCCTGAGCTAATTAACATTCCAAAGAACGAATAAATACGAAGGCGGGCAAACTCGTGAAGGTTGCTCTTCTCGCTGCCTTTCCTACAGGCTGACCCTTCCGACACTTTCACAGCCATCGCCATCCTCGTCGTGGCGATAGGGCTGGTCGGGCTGGCGATACTGATACTGTTCTCTAAGAAGAAGATCTAGGCGGCAATGGTCGTCGGAGTCGTCTTCGACATAGACGGGACCCTGGTCACGTTCCGCTTCGACGTCCGCGGCGCACGGAAGGCCCTCATCGATGAGCTGAGGCGCCAGGGGTACGACACCGGCGGCCTCGACCTCGGCTCCCCGACGCAGCGCATACTCGACTCGGCGCGGGAGCAGTCCGCGGCCGGGAGGGGCACAGGCTATGACGCCCTCCGCAAGGCTGTGTTCGCCATCCTCGACGCGTTCGAGGTCGAGAGCTCGGCGACCACCACCATACTGCCGGGGGTCCGCCAGGTTCTCGACTCGCTCCGGTCCCGGGGGGTGAGGCTCGGCGTGCTCTCGAACAGCGGGAGGAGGTCCGCCCTGGCGGCCCTCGGCAAGGCAGGCCTGTTGGACTGCTTCGAGTTCGTCCTCACCAGGGACGACACCGAGCTCATGAAGCCTAGGCCCGAGGGGCTGGAGATGGCAGCAGCGAAATTCGGGCTCCCCAAGGGCTCCGTCTTCTACGTTGGGGACAGCGCCTTCGACGTCCACGCCGCGAAAGCCGCGGGGATCAGGGTCGTCTCTGTCGCCACGGGGAACTACACGGCGGAGAGGCTGAAGTCTGAAGGGGCCGACTACACGATCTCGGCCCTCTCGGAGCTCGGCGCGGTCCTGGGCGTCTAATCAAATACCGGGCCGCAGATGCTGATGACGTTGGAGCTAAGCGGGAGCGAACGCCGGGCGATGGCCGCCCTCTGCGACACCCTGTTCCCCGGCGCTTCCGACGGGTCGGACTTCAACAGGAGGAGCGCCCACGACCTGGGGGTCGACTCCCTGCTCGCCGAGGCGGTTGAGCACTCGCTCCAGCCGGGCAACGCCCGGGACTTTCGGAGGGTACTATCTGCGGTGGAGAGCCCCCTCTACAACCTCATCCTCACGGGACGCCCCGTCAGGTTCACTTCGCTCGGCACGGAGGCTCGGGAGAAGTACCTCGAAGCCTGGCGGGACAGCCCCATCGCGCTCAAGCGTTCCGCATTCCAGGCCCTCAAGCGCCTCGCGCTCTTCCTCGCCTATGCCTCCATGGGCCCCAACGGGTCCAACCCCAACTGGGACGCCATAGGCTACCCGGGCGCGTCTCACGACCGGCCCGTCCCGGTCCCCGAGGAGCTCAGGCTCATCCCCATGGCCGTGGACTCCGATGCGACGGTGAACACCGATGTCGTCATCGTAGGCTCAGGGGCCGGGGGGAGCGTCATAGCCGACTCGCTCGCGGCTTCGGGCTACGACGTCCTCGTGCTCGAGCAGGGGCCCTACGAGACCGCAGAGACGTTCCAGCAGAACGAGATGCGGATGATGCAGAAACTTTTCCAGCAGAGCGGTACAGCGGCCACCAGCGACCTCTCCTTCGTCCTGCTGGCGGGAAGGGGGGCGGGAGGCGGGACCACAGTCAACTGGAACACCTGCCTGAAGCCGCCCACCAGGGTGCTCGCCGAGTGGGAGTCCGAGTTCGGCATCGAGGGGGTCGCGGGCCCCCAGTTCTCCGCGTTCTTGGACGAAGCGTGGAACGCCATCGGGGTCAACGACGCCGAAAGCCAGCGCAACGCCAACAACGAGGTCCTCTGGGACGGCTGCAAAGCCCTCGGGTTCAACGAGGGGACGGACTTCCACACCATCTCGCGCAACGCAGTCGGCTGCAGGGAGAGGTGCGATTTCTGCACCTACGGGTGCATCTACTCCGCGAAGCAGTCTACCGCCCTGACTTACCTCCCCCGGGCGCAGAGGAGGGGAGCGAGGTTCGTCTTCGACGCCAGGGCAGAGCATGTGGTCATCGAAGGAGGGGCCGCGAAGGGTGTCGTCGCCACTGTCGGCTCCGAGGGGAGGAGCCACAGGCTGGAAGTGAAAGCCAGGGCTGTGGTGGCCGCCTGCGGCGCCATAGAGACCCCGGCGCTGCTGCTCAGGTCAGGAGTGAAGGACAGGAACGTCGGCGCGAATCTCCGTCTCGACCCGACGGTGGCGGTGGGCGGGGTCTTCGACAGGCCCATCGACCCCTGGAAGGGGCCGCCCCAGACCGTCGCCGTGTGGAAGTTCATCGACCTGGACGGGACGTACCACGGGTTCTGGGTCGAGGCGGCGCCTGCCCACCCGGGGCTCTTCGCCCTGTCGATCCCGTGGGTCAACGGCAAGCAGCACAAGGACTTCATGCTCCGATACTACAGTCGCTCCTCCGCCTCGATAGTCCTCCTCCGGGAGAGGAGCTCGGGGAGGGTGACCCTGGACAAAGACGGGTTCGCCAGGGTGTCATACGACCTTGAGCGGGCAGACAGGGAGACCCTCGTACGGGGGATGGAGGAGACGGCCAGGATCCTTGCGGCTGCGGGCGCGAGGGGGGTCTGGACGACCCACAACTCTCAGGTGTTCGCCGGGGACGGGGAGAAGCCGCTCACGGCCGGAGACCTCGATTCCTTCAGCGCTGCCCTCAGGAGGGAGGGGGTGAGGTACAACAGGATGATGCTGTACAGCGCCCATCTCATGGGCTCGTGCAGGATGAGTGCCGACCCGTCGAAGGGGCCCACTTCGCCCACAGGGGAGCTCCACACCGTCAGGAACCTCTTCGTCGGCGACGCCTGCGTGTTCCCGACCACCCCCGCAGTCAACCCGATGATCTCCATAATGGCGATGTCGCGCCGGACCGCAGAGTCCATAAAGCTCTCACTTGGCGGTCGGTGACGAGATGGCCAAGCAAGCCCCGTACTATATCGTAGGCCTGCCCGAGGAGCCGATGGAGGCGACCACGGCGAGGGCGAAGTTCGAGAGGCTCTCCGAGGAGCTGTGCAAGGTGTACCCCTTCATCGAGGAGATCAGGGCGGTGGTGAAGTCGAAGAAGGCGTCCAAGACCCACGCCAGGTACGAGGTGTCGGTGGAGGTCTACACCCCCCGCGACAGGCACTCGTTCACAGAGACCGGATACAACATCGCCAAGGTGTTCGACGTGATGGGCCCGAAGATGAAACGGCTCCTCTCTTCGAAGCAGGGACGCGTCACCTCGACCCACGGGGACAGCCCCCGCAAGGGCTCATCCTAGGCGCCCTGGGGAGGGCGCTTCCCCTCCACTTTCAGCTGCTCCACTTCTGCCCTGAGCCTGGCCAGGGACTCGTTCGTCTCCCGGATGGACTCCAGCTGATGATAGAGGTGGAGTGATTTCCTCCTGACAGAGAGCTGGGGGTCGGAGTGCGATGCTTCCTTCAGGGCGCCCAGCAGCCGCATGTCCTGCAGGGTGCGGATCACGACGTCGACGAGAAACATCCTCACCCTGAACTCCTTGTCGAGCAGCAGCAGCTCCTTCAGCACCTGGACCTCCTCGTCAAGTATCGTCCCTCTCTCCTTGATCGCCTTCAGCGCCCCGATGCGCTCCCTAGTCGGCCTTCCGTAGCGCAGGGACGTCGCGACGATCTCGCTGACCTCGCCGTCCTTCAGCTTCCCCATTGCCGCGAGGCAGGCCTCAGCGAGGGTCTCGTTGACGGTGTGCACCTTCATCGCCTCCTTCAGATGAGGGAGCGCCCCCTCCGGCCACGCCTTCGACAGGCTGAGGGCGGCTTCGCACCTGACGAAGGGGCTTTCGTCCTCTTGGAGGAGCTTCAGGAGGGCTTCCACCGCCCGCTTGTCCTTGAAGTGCCCGAGCCCGGCAGCCATCCCCCTCCTCGCCCGCCTGTCCTTCGGCACGCCCGCGCCAAGGAGCGCTGCGAGCGCCGCCTCGGTCCCTATCTCTCCCAGCGCCTTTGAAGCGCACGCCCTTACGTGCCAGTACTGCTCCTTGGCAGCAGCGTCGGCCAGCCCCCGGACAGCCGCCTCCGCCTTCAGCCTCCCAAGTTCCCTGGCTGCCTCGGCCCTGCTGTAGGCGCTCTCACTCCCTGCGAGCTGGCTGAGCAGCAGCGACACGCTCTTCTCGAACTTCGTCTTCCTCAGGAGCCATCTGTTGGGGTCGAACTCGACTATCGTCGGCTTCTTCGGGAACGAAAATGAAAACGCCTGGTCTGCGCCTTCTATCGAGACCCTCCTGCTGACCTTCTCTCCACCGAAGTAGAACGTCACCTCGCAGGGGAGTTTGTAGACCGGCGTGCCGTCCTCCGTCCCCTGGGTCTGCCTGACTCTGATGTTCGCTGTCCCCTGCGTGTCGTTCCACTCGTAACTGACTTCGAACTCGGGGTGTCCCGGCTTGTAGAACGACTGCTCGAAGAACTCCTCCAGCTGCATCCCGCTCGCGGCCTCCATGGCCTTGCGGAAGTCATGGGTGTCGGCGACGGAGAGCGCGTACGCCTTGAGGTATCGCGAAATTCCAGCGAAGAATGCCTCGTCTCCCACCATGAACCTGAGCTGGTGGAGCATCGAGGCCCCCTTCGGGTACAGATGGCTGTCGAAGAGGTCGTCCGGCCATACGTAGCACCTCTCCACGATCGGTCTCCGGTACTCCTTCTCCGCCTCTTCGAAGTAGTCTTCGACGCGCAGGTCCAGGTGCCAGACCATCTCGTCGACCCCCCTCGTCTTTTCGAGATAGAGCTCCTGGAAGTAGGAAGCGAACCCCTCGTTCAGCCAGGCGTGAGGCCAGTCCGCGCAGGTCACGTAGTCACCGAACCACTGGTGGGCGAGCTCATGCGACACGAGGTCCATCGGCCTCTGGCCGGGGAGGGAGTAGCTGGTCGCGAAGTCTTCCTCTGACGCCGCATCGGGGTAGTAGTTCATCGCCAGAGTCGTCGCGTTGAGGTTCTCCTCGGCGCCGGCGACGAAGTCCTCCACGGTGGTCTGGTCGTACTTGAGGTACGGGTACTTCACCCCCACCAGGTCCTCGAAGACCTCGATCATCTTGGGGGTCTCGCCGAAGTATCTGAGGACGTCTTCCCTTTTCGACTCCGGGAAGTTGTAGTTCAGCTTCACGCCGCGGGACTCCTGAGTGACGACCCCGAACCTTCCGGCGACGAACGAAGTGAGGTAGCAGGAGTGGGGGATGTCCTCCTTCCAGTGGAAGGTAGCCCTGTCACCGTCGACCTTGGTCGAAAGCAGCTTCCCGTTCGATATCACCCTGAACTCCTTGGGCACGGTGATAATCAGCTCGCTGGTTGACTTGTCGGCCGGATGGTCGTGGCAGGGGAACCAGTGCTTGGACTCTTCGGCTTCGGTGTGGGTCCAGGCCTGCGTCTCCTTCTCGGGGTGCTCGGCGTCCGGACCTGGGAAGTATAGTCCCATCTTGGGAGAAGCGCTGTACTCGACCCTGACCGAGCGCCTCCCTCCGCCCGGGCCGAGCTTGACCGCGAGCTGGTCGCCGTCGTAGTCGTACTCCGCGGGGGAGCCGTCCACTCTCACCCCTGCGATGTCGAGCCCAACGGCGTCCAGGCGGGCGACGTCCGATTCCCTCCTGACCGGCTCTATGTCGAGGGTGCACGCTCCGGCGATCCTCTTCCGTCCGAAGTCGACATCCAGCTCGATCTTCGTGTGGCGGGTGTGAAACTCGAGGGGGGGAGCGTAGTGAGGCCTTGACTCGGGAAGGCGGAATGACAGGTGGCTCCCAGCCGCCATCGGAACGGTTCCTCCTGCAGGTCATAAATGCTTTCTGACAGTGCAGTGTTGAAATATCCGGCCCCGTCTGCCGTCGGTCGTGAGCGCGCTCACCAGAGCGATCCAGGGGGTCATCCTCTTCTGCACCCTGTTCGGGGTCGCCTTCCTGTACGAGGTCCAGCCGATCCTCCCGTCCTCCGTCTTCTACACCGTGGCATTCGGGTGGTTCCTGTTCGTGGTTGACAGCGCCCTCACGTTCGTCAGGCCAAGGGTCTCCTACTACCTGGGCCTGGTCCTCGCAGTCCTGGCACTGGGGGCGACGGTGTCTCAGCCTGCGCACTACTCCCTCATCGCAAGCGGGGACGTCACCGCGACCCTCACGATAGTCATCGGCTCGGTCTCTGAGGTGGCTCTTATCGTCCTCGTGCTTGCCCACCTCATCTCCGGGCGAAGGACCGACCCCTGGTCGGTGTCAGCGAAGCCCGAAGGCTAGATGTAGCCCCAACTGATCAGCATGTCGCTGTCGTGGGTCCACCGCTGACCGATGTCGCTGCGGTAGAACATGTTCGGTATCATCACGTTCTTCACGTTCTGGTAGGCCCTTTCGATGGCATCGGACATCGTGGCGCCCGAACCGGTGACGACGAGGGCGTAGCCCGAGTTCCCCGCGATGTGCCAGTCGCCGTCCTCCTGCTTCACCTCGCCGATGTGTATCCCGTCCAGTGCCTGGCGCCGGAAGAGGATGGTGGCGCCCTCCGAGTACCGCTTGAACGCCTTTTCGTCCTCGAAGGGCCAGGGTGGGATGGCGACGACAACTCCGATCTGATACCCCTTCTTCGTCTTCAGCAGCGTGTCGCCCCCATGCGCAATGTCCGACAGGAACTGACCCCATTCGCTCGTGATGCCCTCCATCTGAATGCTTATCGTCGGATATCCGGGACGCGCCGTGAACTCGAGGGGCCAGATGCCTTTGCTGTTCGCTATGCAGTTGATGTCTATGTAGCCGACGTACTTGCTCGCTGCGAGCCTGTCCTTCATCTTGGACAGCGTCCGGTCGAAGACCGGGCTGCTCCTAGTCCAATACATGGACGTGTTTCCGCACCAGTAGGGTTTGCCGTTCCTGCGGACATACATCAGGTGGTTCTTCACCGTGGCGCAGTAGACCGTTCCGCCGTAACTGATCGCCTTCACCTTTCTCCTGTCGATCAAGGAGTCCAGCCTCCTTACCTGCTCGTGCACTTCGAACAGGCTCCCTGAACCATCCGCCCGATGGTCGGCCGCCCGCGCTTCGCCTCGCCCTCTCCCATGCGTGATCGTACCTACCCTGCCGACCTTGAGCAGCAGTTCCTGAATGTCATCAGCCAGCGTCCGGGATGCGGTGTGGAAGACTCGGTGGCTGTCCTTCGTCGTCGCGGCGCCCCCCTTCGAGAACCAGTCGAGGAAGATGTTGATCTGCCTCGGGCCGAGTTCCTTGACGTACCGCGGAACGTGCTTCTCTCTCGCCTCTCCGGATTCCCTGAGGTAGGTGCAGAGCCGTTGGTCATCGGAAACGAACCGGTGGCCGTCTTCGTGAAACTCGAAGGGTAGGGCCTGCAGGAGCTCCTTTGCCTTATCCGTCGGACCTCCCACGTCCCGAGCCACGGCGGCCCGGCACCCCTGACCTTCCTGCGCCCATCCGCCGCCCGACAGCCAGATCCCCATGAAGGCGACCCAGGCGTCCATGGGGACCTCCGTCTCGCCGGACTCCGTGCGAGCGACCAGGCCCGTCCGGCCTATAACCTGCCCCATCTCCACAGACGGGAGGGTGAAGCGCTCGGCTTCCTTCCCCGCCCAGATCCCGGTCCTCTTGACGACTGATTGGGCCCCGAGGTCCCTGGCCTTGATGAAACTGAACTTGTTCCTCCGCTTGCGGGCGTCTCCCCGCGACTGGACGTACATGTTATGGTCTGGGGTGACGACTATGTCGAGCGCCTTGGTCTGAATGGAAAGCAGCTTCTTGTGGTGGGTGAAGGCGACGAGTGCCTCGGGGCGCTGGTACTCCACTTCGTCTGTAGTTGGGTTCAGCGTGCAGATTTCATCGTGGTACCCCAGGGCGCCGAAGCGCTTCCATCCGGCCCTGGTCAGGACTTCGGTCTGTTCGTCGTAGCACCCCATCTCGCCCGTACTTGGCCCTAGTTCCCCGGGGAAGAGCCGCTTGTGCTCGAAGTTGACGCAGAAGGGATACACGAAGTCTTTCCCGTTGAAGAATGCTCCCGCCGCCACTTCCACCCCTTCGGCAAACTTCTGCATCTGGAACTCTTTGATCTTCCTCGACCAGTTCACCTTGTAGTGCTCGAGTATCTGCAGGATGTCCTTCCCGTCCGCTTCCTGGCCGACGAACAGCAGCTCCTTTTCATTCTGCGCCTTCCCGCTCGGCTTCAGCACGTACCTGTCAGGGTTCTTCCTGACGAAGTCGATGGCTTCGTCGAAGGAGGTGAAGTTCCAGCTGGGCAGCACGTCGACCCCGACCGCCTTCAGCTCCGACTGCCCGAACTCCCTGTCGAGCTCGAGCTTGTCCGTGTAGGGGCTTCCACCAACAACGAACTTCCCCTCCCCCCGGAGCTGGTCCGCCTTGTTTCCGAATCCGATGTCGTCGAAGACTATCACGTCGGCCCAGTCCTTGAGCGACTCCCACTCCTCCACCTTTTCGAAGAACCCCAGGCCGACGTCCTTCTCCCCCTGACCGTGGCAGTACATCTTTACCTCGTGACCTTCCTTCTTGAGCTGCCAGGCCAAATCCGCAGACAAGCTTTCGTAGGTGACGAAGAGAAACTTCATCAGATGTCCTCAGAGATTCCCGCTCGTTAATATCTGTTAGTGAAATCCGCCATCGCCCCGGCGGCGCCCGTCAACGGACCTTCGCAGCGACTGGGCGGTCTCGGGTCGACTCTTGTCACGGTCCCAGGAGCTCCCGGAGCATTGGCGGCGCGCTGCATTGTCCGCCCCCAATGGATATACGCCGCCCCACGCCCTTCGCGGCGGCCATGGCCGAGCAGGAAGACCAACGCGGCGGCGACGGTGGCCCGATTAACCTGTGGGTGGCCGACCCCGGCTTCGAGACAGACCCGAGGATTGTCGAAGCCTTCGACTACGCCGTACGCAGGGGGTGCACCCACTATTTCCCCGCAGCCGGCTTCGACGAGTTCGCACTGCCCAAGGCGGTGGCGAAGTACTACCTTGACGGGTTCGGGGCGAACCTCGACCCCCTGGGTGAGGTATCCGCTACCCACGGGGCGCAGGAGGCCCTTTCGCTGTCGATCCAGGCGTGCACACGCCCCGGCGACGAGATCATCGTCCCGGAGCCCACCTACAGCGTCCTGATCGAGAAGCTCGAGATCTTCGGGGTGAAGCCGGTCTTCGTCTCGCTGATGGAGGAGGACAGCTGGCGGCTGGACCCTGGCGCCATAGCTTCGGCGGTCACCGACAAGACCAGGATGATATTCGTCTGCAACCCCAACAACCCGACGGGGACCGTGTGCAGCCGCGAAGACATGGACGCGCTTGCAGCCATCCTGAGAGCGAACAGGGGCGTGTCGATGCTCCTTGACGAGTGCTACGCGAGGATACTGTATGACGGCGGGGCCCACCGCACCCTCCTCGGGGAGAGGGAGCTCATGGACCAGCTCTTCGTCGTAGGCAGCTTCTCCAAGGCCTACGCCATGACCGGGTGGCGGCTGGGCTACGTCGTCGCGGGGAAGAAGAACACCGAGAGGATCAAAAGGCTCTCCTTCGAGTACAACGGGGGCGTCAGCTACGCCGTGCAGTACGCGGGGGCGGTCGCCCTGGGCGAGTGTTCTGACTTCGTCGAGCGGATGGTCGGAGAGCTGACGAGGCGGAGGCGTGCGATGCTTGCCGGGCTCTCGGAGCTCAGGGACGTGCCCTGCGTGGTCCCCCAGGCGGGGTTCGAAGTGTTCCCCGACTTCTCGGCATACTCGCGCAACTCGAAAGCCCTGGTGGCAGCCCTGGAGAAGGAGGCCCGGGTGAAGACGATGCCCGGGGTGGAGTACGGGCCGAGCGGAGAGGGGCACATCCGCCTGGTGTTCTGCTCAGAGGACTCAGAGAGGATAAGCGAAGGGATCTCCAGGATTGGCAGGTGCCTTCCGCCGCGGCGGAGCTGAGGTAGTCGGGCCTCTCCGACTCGTTATCATTTCTGAGAATCGTCGGGGTGGCTTATAACATCTCTAACTCACCGCGTTTAGGCGTTTGAGTTCGAGGACTTCCCTAACGAGCGGCTTCGTGATAGCCGTTCTAGCCGTGGCACTTATTCTCGCCGGCTATGGTGGCGCCGTCGCCATAGGTGGGGTCGGGGGCAAGACGATTACCACGACGATCACCTCCACAAACTCGACGTCGCCCTATGTGGTCAACCTGGTGATAGCGACCAATAGCATCTTCAACTCGACCGTCGGAGACCAGCCGGGGTACTTCGTCCTCGGACCCAGCGGCCTGGGGTCCACGGAAAACCTCTCGCTTCCCGCCAACCGCCTGATCGAGCTTGTGATAACGAACTACGACGACGGAGCCGCCTCCCTCGTAGTCCCCAATGACAACGTGGTCTCAGGGACCACAGGAGGCACCGTCTTCGTCGCCTCGAACGACAACATAAACGCCAGCCAGGGCGCGGCCGGCATCGTCCTGCAGGGCGGCGAGGCTGTCAGTTCAGTCCCGATGGACAACCTCTCTCACACCTTCACCATCCCGGCGCTGAACCTTAACATCCCTGTCCCGCAGTCTTCTACTGTGGTGGCGTACTTCACGATCACAAAGGCAGGGACCTTCATCTGGTTCTGTGAAACGACCTGTGGGTCCGGTGCCGACGGCACCGAAGGCGCCATGTCCACCGCTGGCTGGATGACCGGCAACGTGGTGGCGAGCTGATAAACTGGCGCGCCTATCCCTGATAGCGGGGGTCGGTGCTTGACGTCTGACCAGAGCGACCACGGGGGAAACGGCGAGAAGGACGGGTCCCGCCGAGAGTTCCTGAAGGCAGCGGCCGCCGTCTCCGGCGTCCTGGCGGTGGCAGGGATCGCTTCAGTGATGAAGTCCGTGGTGATACCTTCGGTCCCCGCTCCGTCTCCCTCGAGCTTCCCTCGGGTGAAGGTCTCCAGCCTGAGCGAGCTTTCAGCCGGGAAGGCGGTGAACTTCAACTATCCGCTGGACAACGAGCCCAATCTCCTTGTGAAGCTGGGGCAGAAGGCGGAGGGCGGTGTCGGACCCGAAGGCGACATCGTGGCCTTCAGCCAGATTTGCCAGCACCTGGGATGCATCTGGGACTACGTCCCCCAGGGAGGGTCCCCCGAAGTCAACCACTCATACGTCGCCTCTCAGCCTGTGGGTTATTGCCCCTGCCACGGCAGCGTCTACGCTCTGACCCAGGGGGCGAAGGTCATCGGCGGGCCGTCGCCGAGGCCCCAGCCTCAGGTCCAGCTCGAGGTCGACGGGTCGGGAGACATCTACGCGGTCGGAATGGGCCCTCCAGCAGTATTCAGCCATCACACTGGTTCGAACGACGTGACCTACGACCTCCAGGGCGGGACCGAGGTCACATAAGCATAGAGGGATTCTGATGCCAGAGAAACAGGGAGCACTGCAGCGCCTCGCAGAGTGGTTCGACTCCAGGCTGGGTCTGAGCTACCCCATGCTCCGCCCCGTTCCCCAGTACGCGCTGAACCCGTTCTACTGGCTGGGCGCACTGGCGGTGGTCGCCTTCGTGATCCAGGGCGTCACGGGGATGATAATGATGCTGTACTACATCCCCAGCCCCACCCAGGCCTACTCTTCGACCCTCTACATCTTCCAGAACGTCTACAACGGCCGGTTCCTCGAGACAATTCATCTCTACACCGCCTACGCCATGATAATGCTCGCGTTCATGCACATGATGAGGGGTTACTTCGTCTCTGTGCACAAGAGGCCCCGGGAAGTGATGTGGATCGTCGGGATGCTGATGGGGTTCGTCACGCTTGGATTCGGCTTCACAGGCTATCTCCTCCCTTGGACCGTCGTCTCGAAGTCGGCGACGGACGTCGGGGTGGGGATGGTCAGCGCCCTCCCGCAGCCGATCTCGTCGCTGCTTACGTTCCTGATACAGGGGAGCGGTGGAGACTCGGCCGAGGTCCTCCGGTTCTTCGACCTCCACGTGGTCGTACTTCCGGCGGTCCTGCTGATCCTCCTGGTGGTGAAGATGTACATGCTCGAGTCCCACGGCGTCGCCGACCCGACGGAAGGACCGCCATCAGCCAAGCCCAAGACGTCTCCGATCTTCCCGGACGTGACCATGTACCTCCTCGAGCTCTCCCTGCTCTTCGGCGCCGGGATGCTGCTGATCTCAGCCGTCTTCCCCATCACGCTTCCCCCCGAGTACTCCGTCGCCGCTGCTTCGAACTACACCCCCCAGCCGGACTGGTACTTCCTCTGGGTCTATCAGGTACTCAAGCTGTCTGTCTTTGAGGCGAACGGTCCTCTCGGACAGTACGGGCTGCCCACGGCGCTTGCGATTGTAACCGTCGTGTTCGCCGCGCTGGTCCTGCTCCCATTCATCGACAGAGGGAGGGAGAGGCGTCTTTCCCGAAGGCCGGTGTACACGACGCTGGGGCTGGTGTTCGTCGGCGAGGTTTTGGCGCTCTCCTACTGGGGGCTGATCACACCAGGGGAGACGATACCCTTCGAGCAGACCGCGCTGGTGATAGGCGGGATCGCGCTGCTGATCGTCGCGGGCTCTCTGGTGACCTACAAGGCGCTGTATCGGGGCGCAAAGGGGAAGCTCGCCACGACGTCCCCCAACTCTATCCCCCATTCCGAGCTCCGCAGCGGCCTTGCCTTCACAGTGCTGGTCGCCCTGGGCGCCTTCTCAATCGGATTGCTCGTGAACGGGGCCGTCGGGGTCGCACTGGGCGACCTGTCACTCGGCTCGCTCGCCACCGTGGCCGTCTCGGCGGGGCTCCTGGCGCTCGACCTCGTGGCGAGCGTGTTCCTCATCTACAGGCTCGACCTGAGGACCGGTACCATCAAGCGGCGGGTAAAGGCCCTGGAGCTAGGTTGGAGGGAGTGAGATGCGCCCGGCCCTGATCTCGTTCCAGGTGATCTTCCTGGTGGCCCTGCAGGTCACGACCCTGGTGGTCATATGGCTCCTCAACCCGCTGACCCAGATACAGACTGACACCTTCGCGCTCTACCTCAGCCTCGACCTCCTGGCCTTCGCGATGATCTCCTACATCTACAGGTCGAGGCGCGAGTCGAGGGAGCCGAGCGACGCCTGGCTGGCGGTGGGCTACCTTGCCCTGATGGTCCTGCTGGTGTCCAACCTCATCATCACAGCGTGAATGTCCGGCTCCCAGCTCTGGAAGGGCGCAAACCGAGTGGCTGCAGGTCGGGCTAGACAGGCTGGCCCGGCAGCGGCTGACGCAGGCCCGGGCCGGGGCCCAGAGGAACAACGCCCCATATTCTCCTGATGGGCGAAACGGCCGTTCGCGGATTTAAGAAGCCGTAGAACGGTGCGCCACTGTCAAAGGAAACCGGATTGTTCGAGAAGTACCTGAGGCTGCTGGCGGCCGTTAGGAGGCACTGGGCGATCGCGGCGGTGATGCTGGCCAGCGTGACCGCCCTGACAGCATTCAGGGTCCTCGTCCCGTTCCTCACCGGGGAGGCCGTGAACGACATCGTGGCGAAATCGCCCGCGTCCGACGTGCTCTATCTCTCACTGGAGATAGTGGCGGTCAGCGCCGTGTCGGCGGCCTTCAGCTTCGGTCTGAGCTACGGCGGGCAAGCGCTTGGCCAGAAGATGATCTATGATATGCGCAACACCATCTTCACCTCCATCCAGTCCCAGTCCTTCTCCTTCCACGACAGAAACGAGACAGGGCAGCTGATGTCGAGGGCGACTGGAGACGTCGAAGCCGTCCGGAGGTTCGTCAGCTTCGGATGGGGCCAGCTGCTCTCTAACACCTTTCTCGTGGGCGGGGTCATAGTGTCGCTCTTCTATCTCAACCTCTACCTCGCCGCCGTAGTCTCGGTCGTCTTTCCGTTGATCATTGCGGTGAGCTGGAAGTTCAGCCAGACGCAGGGGCCGTTCTGGCGGCTCACCAGGAAGAACTACGGCACCATGAACTCGGTCCTTCAGCAGAACGTTGCGGGCGCCCGCATCGTCAGATCGTTCACCGCAGAGGACGGGGAGGCCTCGCGTTTCGCCGCTGCCAACCAGGCATACAGAGACGGCATCGTCGGTTCCTCCGCCGTCAGGGCGGTCTACGTCCCGCTCCTCAGCCTAATCATCAGCCTGGATCTCGCCGCGCTCTACTTCCTGGGCGGCGGCCCTGTGATAGCCGGGACCATCACCCTGGGGGAGCTCGTCGCCGCGGCGAACCTTCTGGCGCTGCTCGCAGGACCGAGCAGGTTCCTCGGGCAACTGATCCTGATCGCGCAGAACGGCATGGCCGGGTTCGACAGGATACTGGAGGTTGTGGACGCCGAGGCTGAAGTGAAGGACAGGCCGGGGGCCAAGCCTCTCGGCGAAGTGAAAGGCTCGATCCGCTTCGACGGGGTCAGGTTCGGGTACGGTAGGGGAAGGGATGTCCTCAAGGGGGTCGACCTGGACATACCCCCCGGCGAGGTTGTGGCCTTCGTTGGGCTTTCGGGGTCGGGGAAGACCACCACGGCCAACCTCATCCCGCGTTTCTACGACGTGTCCGCCGGTTCGGTGAAGATCGACGGCATCGACGTCAGGGACCTGACGCTGAAGTCTCTCAGGGCGTCCGTGGGGCTCGTCAGCCAGGACATCTTCCTCTTCTCGGCCACCATTAGGGAGAACGTCTGCTACGGGAAGACAGAAGCCAGCCAGGAGGAAGTGAAGAGGGTCTGCAGGCTCGCCCACGCAGACGAGTTCATCGACCGGTTCCCCGAGGGGTACGAGACCCGGGTCGGTGAGAGGGGGGTCACCCTCTCAGGGGGCCAGAAGCAGAGGATCGCGATCGCCAGGACGCTCCTGACTGACCCCCGGGTTCTGATCCTTGACGACTCCCTTTCGAGCGTCGATGCCGGAACCGAGTTCGCCATCGCAGACGCGCTGAAGGAGGTCATCAAGAACAGGACGACGATAATCATAACGCAGCGGCTGTCCACGCTGAGGCTGGCCCAGAGGATAGTGGTCTTCGAGGGAGGGAGGGTCGTCGAGCAGGGGGTCCACGAGGCGCTCCTTGAGAATGACGGGGCCTACGCGAGGCTGTACCGGTCGCAGTACGCTCCTCAGGCGGTCCTCGGGACGGAGGGGGGTCCCTAGTGGGGCTCAGGGGGATGTACGTCGCCGACGACGACCCAGAGTCGAGGAAGGACAGGAAGTACAGCGACGCTTACCTGGTCCGGCGGCTCGTGGGCTACGTCCTGGGGTATCGCCGCGACCTGGCCATCACCCTCGGCGGGCTCATCTTCACCTCCGCCGCCGGGATAGTGGGCCCCGTCCTTCTCGGCTTCGCAGTGAACGACATGCTCACCGCAGACTTCAGCGGTGTCGCCCTCCTGACCGGTTCCTACGCCTTGCTGTACCTGGCAAACTACGTTGCTGACAACAGGAGGACATACTCGATGCAGCTCGTGGGCCAGAACTCCCTGAGGGACATCAGGCGGGACGCCTTCGACCACCTCCAGCGCCTCTCCCCCTCCTACTTCTCGTCCCGGGAGACTGGGAGAATAATGTCCTACATCATGAACGACGTGGATGCTGTGGAGGACTTCGTGACGTTCCAGCTCCCCCAGGTCCTCTCGGGGTTCCTTACCATCGTCTCGATAGTCATCATAATGCTCATCTTCAACGTCGAGCTCAGCCTCGTGTCGTTCGTGGTGATACCGGCGCTGGTGGTCACGACCCTCGTTTTCCAGGGGCGGATATCTAGGAACTTCGTGGAGACTAGGAAGAAGATCGCCGCTGTCACCGCCAAGCTCCAGGAGGGGATAAGCGGGGTCCGGGTCACCCAGGCATTCGTCAGCGAAGACAGGATCTCGCAGAACTTCGACGTGGTGAACAACGAGAACATGACGGCAAACCTGAGGGCGAACAAGTACACGTCTGCCTTCAATTCCATCGTCCAGGTGATCGAGTCGTTGGGCCTTGCCCTAGTCCTGTGGTACGGCGCTACGGAGATACTAGGAGGGCGACTCCTGGTCGGGACTCTGGTGACGTTCATGCTCTACGTGAACGCCTTCTTCAACCCGATAATCCAGCTCACCACATTCTACAACTCCTTCCAGTCGGCGGTGACCGGGCTGGACCGGGTGACCCAGCTGGTGAACACCGACGTCGAAGTCAAGGAGCCTGCAGCCCCGGAGAGCATCGACCCAGGGAAGGATTGGGGGGTGGCGCTCGAGGGCGTGACGTTCGGGTACTCGGAAGGGGACCCAGTCCTCAGGGACGTCAGTCTCGAAGTCGCCCCCGGCGAAGTGGTCGCCATAGTGGGGCCCACCGGGGCCGGGAAGTCGAGCATAGTGGGCCTGGTGCAGAGGTTCTACGACCCGCAGAAGGGTGCCGTCGTGCTGGGAGGGGTTGACCTCAGGAGACTCAGGTTCAGGGACTTCCGGGTGCGGATGAGCGTCGTGCCTCAGGACCCGGTCCTCTTCGCGGCCACCATAGCCGACAACATCAGGTACGGGAAGCCCGGCGCCACCGCGGACGAGGTGAAGGCGGTGTCCAAGGCCCTCGGCGTCGACGAGTTCGTCTCCGCCCTTCCGGACGGATACGACACCATGGTCGCCGAAGGGGCAACGAACCTCTCCATGGGGCAGAAGCAGCTGATCTGCTTCGCCAGGGCGCTTCTGAGGGACCCGAAGGTGCTCATCCTTGACGAGGCGACATCCGGGCTCGACCCGTTCACCGAGCTCAGGGTGCAGCGTTCGCTGGCGGCCATGATCAAGGGGAGGACGACCATCATGGTGGCCCACAGGCTCTCGACCATCAGACTTGCCAACAGGGTGGTGGTCCTGGAGGCGGGCAGGATCGTCGAGGAAGGGACCTTCGAGCGCCTGATGTCCCTGCCCGACGGCGAGTTCGCCAAGATGTACGCCCTGCAGTCTAAACACGACTGATCGGGCCATCATCCACGCAAGCCGTTGGGCCTCTCTTGGGCTGGAGAGACCCTATAGGCCGAGACTCAACCGGTTTCCGTGGGGCCTGCGGAGCCCCCGGGCCAATCTTGGGCGCTCCTCTCGGCAAACACAGCCGCGCACTGCGATTTCGGCATCAGCGCATACAGGCGTTGCCTCTTCACGTCGAAGGTGAGGGTGTGAGCACCCTCTTCGGTGGGCAACTTCTCCAAGGGGACGAGTCTCCGAGTGTCTATGACATCGATGACGCCTGGCTCTCCTATCGCGCAGTAGATCCGACCCTTCGCCGGGTTGAGCCAGAGGACATCAGGCTCCCCGGAAAGAGGAACCGAGCCCAGCTCCTTTCCGTTCGCGAAGTCCACCTCTACCAGAGACTTGCCGTCACAGGCCACGAACCCCCTTCCAGCCCCCGGAACGGCCTCGAGTCCATGGGGCCCCTTAACTGAGATCGGAACGAACTTCTTCACTGCGAACGAATCAGGTGATATGAGCGCCACTCCGGGAGGGTCCCTGATGTTCAGCAGGAACAGGTCCAGGCTCTGCTCGTACAGTGACCACCGCGGCCTTCCTTCGAGGGCCAGCTCAGCCAGAGCCCTCCCAGACTGGGGGTCGAGCAGCCTCGCCTTGTTGTCACCGACGTCGGCCACCAGCAGGTGCCCCCTGTGCGGGTCCCATGCGAGTCCGTTGGGCTTCTTCCCCGCTCGGACTTCGCTGACCTTCTTGTCTGACCCGGCGTCAATCACGAGCACCTTGCCCTCTCCTCGAGAAGCGGCAAACACCAGCCCCTCCTCCTGGGCGCATAGAACGCCGCTCGCTTCGGTGCAGCCGGAGATCGTCGCGATGTGCTCCAGCCTCACCCCGTCGACGACCTCTACGCTGTCGTTGGCAGTGTGGGCGATGTAGACCTTCCCGCTCCTTTGATGAACATCCGCGTGGTCGTAGCCATCGGTCCGGCGCGAAGGGAGTGCGACCGACCCTATTCGTTCCAGCATGTTACGCTAACACCCACTGATCGACCCGGGCTGGTCGCGCCGGGTGACGCTACGCCTTCTTCTGGACCGCGAGCTTGCAGAACGCGTAGAGCGCATCATAGGTCGGGAACTGCCTTGAAATGTTGTCATGGTCGTCCTTGGCTATCGCCTGGAAACCCTCCGCGACGGCCTTGAGACCAGCCGACTCTTGAGGAGCCTCGGCGATCTTCGCGTCCGCTCCCCTCACTATCTCAGCCACCTTGAGTAGCGCTGGGTCCTTGAGGCCGTACTTCTTGATGATTGCGTCGAAACTGACCCGCTCGTGGCCGTCCTCCTCGTAGTGCGTCAGCTCGATGCCCGGGGCGTCGAAGGGGATGGCACCCTCCGATTTCGCGACCTCCTTGACCATCGAAGCCGGCACGAAGAGGAACTCCGCTTGTGAGTCGACGAATTTCCTGATCAGCCAGGGGCAGGCTATCCTGTCCACATGTGCGTTTGACCGCGTTACCCACTTCATAGTAGCTCTACTACCTAGTAGATGGGCTACTTATATAAAGCTTGGCGGGTGCCACGGCCGTGTCCCAGGTGGTACCGCGCGGAATGAAGCTGGAGACCGTGTCGCTCTGGGTCCTACTCCTGCTTTCGGAGAAACCGATGTATGGTTACGAGATCATCAGGGAACTGGAGAAACGTTTCTCGGGGTTCTGGAAGCCGAAGACAGGCACGATTTACCCGGCCCTGGAAAGGCTGGAAAGGGGGAAGTTGGTGACGAGCCGCATCGAGTTCATGGAGGAAGTTCCAGACCGCAAGCACTACGCGCTTACCGAGGAAGGAAGGGCACAGTTGTTGCAGTCCATGGCCCACTGGACGAAGATGACCGAACTCCTGGAGAACTACCGGGAAGCGCACGAGTCGATAAGCAGGTTCAAGGCCGAGACGAACAGGAGAGAGGTGTCGAGGATACTGACAGAACTGGGCTCGGCGATCGACAGAGGGGTCATCGTGACTTCGGACCTGTTCTCTGCAGACAAGGCGGTGAAGATTACCCCGACCGACCCACTGAAGTTCAAGTTCCTCTACGCGAAAGAAAACCATAAGCTCGAAGTTCACATGGAGATAGGGTGGGTCCCCGACGGTTCTTCGAAGCGAGCCAGCTCCCATCAGTAACCTGCCCCTTTCGAGGGCCCGGAATGCCCAGCCCTGGTCTCCAGCGCGTGCGGCCGGAAGGCGACCCATTTCTGCTGGACGCGCGAAGTGCCAAAGTGGGCTGGCGAGGGAAGCCTGCGGATTCGACCGGCCGGTGCTCGGTCAGCCTGCGTTTTTGCGTCTCTAACGGTGCACCGACACCAGGGGTAGCCGGGATGGAGCGGTTACGCCGCCCCTGCCACGTTCTTGACGAGGTTCCCGTCGGGGTCGCGCAGGCGAGCTGCTCGGTTGTGCTCGCCTGAAGGATGCGGCGGCTGGACGGCGGGAGCACCAGCGGACCTGAGTTGACCTAAGGATTTGTCCGCGTCTTCGGTCCATCTGTCGAGGGCCATGGCGGGGCCGCCTGGGCTACATCGACCCCGTCCCTCCCTTACGGTCCGCAGGGGGAGGCTCGACAGCGCCATCCGTGACGGTTTAACCAAAGCGGGGCACGTTCCAGACGGCTCCGATTGTCATTTGCCAACAGAACCCCCCTTCCCAAGTCTATTTCAGGCGGGCAAAGCCCGCGAACCATCGCGTGTCCTAGGACGCAGATTTATGTTAAAATAGTGTCGTCGAGACGGGCATGGTTGTATGTCAGGTGTTAACGTCGAAACCCTCAGGCACAAGAAGAAAGAATCCACCCTCAAGTGGTTCATCATCGGACTGATACCGATCCTGGACCTCTGGTTCTACTGGAGGTTGAGCGAAATAGTCGCCGCCCACGAGAAAGTCTCGGTACCAGAAAACAGCGTTCCTCAGTGACCTGATAGGGTCGCGTCGCTCCGCTTGAATGGAGGCTTAGTCATAGCGGAGGCTCCGCCCGATGTTCGGCTGCGCACGCGACTCGGGTTCGATCCCCGTCGGGCCTGCACTCACCCGAGGTCGAGAACCTGATCAGGTTAGCATCCGACAGGAGCGAGCATACATGCGAGCTGTGCGGCAGAGAGGGAAAGATGCGCGAGTCCGACGATTGGCCCTCGGTCAGGTGCGATCGCTGCTGGGAGGAGGAACGACGGCACCGGAGAGGCTCAAGAAAGGACGGCGGTCCTTCTGACGGCGTCTAGCTCCTCACCGATATCGCTTCACCGAATATCTTGCCTACATCTTCGTCGACCGATCTTAGGGCGAGAATGATGTTCCTCGACTGGTCAGGAGGGCGGTCGGTCAGCTTCCTTGACATCATCATTACAAACCTGTCCAGCCGCTTCACTTGCGTCTCCGACGAGCCGCGGAGGGCTTCATTGACGCCTCTGAGTCTCTCGATTGCGCGCCGCGGGTCCAACGGCGCTTCTAATTCAAGTCCATCCAGCATGACCCAGATGCACATCCTGAGATATTGGAGCGAGGCGATGGTGGTCAGGTTCAGGTGCTTCAGCTTCCTCAGCCTTCCAAGCTCCTTCAGGTCCCGGGAATCTGCTTCCCCGAAGTCCTCCGCCCTGTCTAGCAGCGCCGTGAACATCTTGTCGTAGTCGTCGCCCAGCTTCTCATCAAGGGACATCAGGGCCTGAATGTGTCTTTCGATCCTCGACATCGCACGGTCGACTTCACGGTAGAACGGCATGGCTTGTCTCAACCGGGTTTCATGGCGTGCCCTTGTTCGGAACGGCCTTCACCCTCAGGTCGACCACCCTCCTGGCGATCTCGCTCAAGCGAGAGTTGTCGGCGCACTCAGGGCAGATGCATGCCATGAAGCTCGTCGGGACCTGCATGAGCAGGCTCTCGAAGAGGTCTTGCGCAGGCGTTCTTTCCCTTTGCTCAGGCGCTCCGCAGTCGAAACTGATCGTTATCTGGTGGCGCCCGCACAGGAGCGAGCCGCAGAGCTTGCACCTCGAATGCGCCTTGGCACGCTCGTTCAATTCCTGGCAGAAGTCGCAGTACGACACGAGGACGCTTTCGGCTATCTTGGGCAAGGCCCACCCGCGTCCGTGGCCTCGCCATTAATGGCCCAGAGTCGGAGGAAGTTATCCCGAAGTCGACGAGAGTTGAGCGGATATCACGTTCCCGGGGTGCGGTTCGCTCGCTATCAGCGCCCGTGCACGGACCGGAAGGGAGGGACGAGGGTCTTATCTAAGAAGAGGTGGTACGGAAGTCGCACCCCCACCGCAGGGACGCGGCGACCAATCCAGCCAAGCTATTGACTATACCCCAGCGCAATGGATGAGGTATTCCCTGCGTAGGCGCAATTGGCCTCACGAAGGGCGACAACATCCAGAAGGCTCCAGCAGGTCTACCCCCAAACGCTTCTTATCGGCGGCTGAGCCAAGAGCGACGCTTGATCAGGGCGGCAGTCTTCGACTACGGCGACACCCTTGTCCACCACCGCATCCCCTTCGCGGCGATCCTGCCAGGGGCGGTGCGCGCAGCGTATCTCGTCTTCGCGGAGGCTGGCTTCGAGTCAACCTTCGAGGAGTTCCGGAGTGTCAACGATTCCGTCTTCGCGGGGTTCGCGGAGGCCGAAGCGAGGGAGGACCGTGACATACCCGACACAACGAAGTACAACGAGCTCGCCAGGAGGCTCTTCCCCGCGAAACCTGTGGCATGGCGCCGTATGATAGCCAACTCGGCGAACCGGGAGTTCCACGATTTCGGAGCAAAGTACCGATTGGTGGGTAGGGGGGCCAGGTCCAGCCTCGAAGAGCTGAAGTCGATGGGGTTGAAGATGGCGGTCCTCTCGAACCACAGCGACCAGGGGGCACTGGAGCGGGGCCTGAAGCAGTTCGAGCTCGACTCCTACTTCTTCCGCGTCTTCAGCTCTTCGGAGCTTGGAGTGAGGAAGCCAGACCCGAGGGCGTTCGCGAAGTGCATTGCATCCCTGAGGGTGCGAGCCGACAAGACAGTCTTCGTCGGAGACTCGCTCAAGAACGACATCGCGGGCGCGAAG
Source organism: archaeon (assembly GCA_021819105.1). Lineage (GTDB taxonomy): Archaea > Thermoproteota > Nitrososphaeria > Nitrososphaerales > Gagatemarchaeaceae > UBA183. Next base: position 5,849 of record JAKASK010000002.1, on the reverse strand, counting down.
GCGTGCGGAATGACCGCCGTCTTTGTGGACCATGAAACGAACCAGGATGTTCCGAGCGGAGCGCCAACGCCCGACTTCAGCGTGACCACCCTGTCGGGGATTCCCGGAATCATCAGGCGGCTGAACAGCGCCCGGGGTTAGGGCAGGTCATCCCCAGCCGAGGCGCAATGAACCCTATGCGCGGCTATCAACGCCCGGAGTGACTGCGCTAACGGTTGGCAAGACAACTGCGCTTTCCTGTCAAGACCCTAGAGCAGGTCAGACGGCACTCATGGAGGGCCGGATACAAGGAACTGCTGTATGGCGCGCTGAGACTCGAACCCAATCACCCGGTAGTAGACGTCGGATGCGGGACGGGCCGACCAGTGTACAGGACGACCGGCCGGGGATACACCTGGAATCCCCTCCCCGGCTAATCGCTCAACGCATCGGCTCGGCAGGGAACCGGTCCAAGGCCTTCATGACGGTGCGGAAAATGCCTAAACCAGTACCAGGGACCAAACTAGGACCAAATTCGGCACTCAACGTGCCAATTTAGCTGAAGGACTCCCGAATATTAGTACTGCCCCCTCCTGTCGTCATATGGAGTGGTCCGAAGACCCGGTCTCAAAGCCGCTGTCCTCCTTGCCGGCCTTGAGAACCGCGGACCCCGTCCTGGACAGGCTCGCCGCCCTCGCAGCCATAGCCGATAGCAGGCGCTTCGTGATTTCCTAGAAGGAACCGGCGATCGAGATTCCATCCGCCATCATCAGGTCGACCGCCTGATCGTAATTCAGAACTTTGAAAGGCTCCACGAGGGAGTCCTGCCCGAAACCCCGCTTCGCAAGGTGGTCGGCGAGCACATAAGCCTCGGACACGCCGCCGAAAGCGTCGCTCGCGCCTGACCGAGATTTCAGCGCAAGCAGCACCGCATCCTGCGTCAGTAGTACCATCACGCGCTTCCTTCCCGAGAGATTGTGCAAGAGCTCCAAGCCGGCGATTGTATGGTCAGAGTTCCTCCCTGACGAGAAGATCACCAGCAACGGATTAGTCAATCCAAGGCACCTCAGAAGACGACGCACCTGTCAGCGTCTGCCATGGCCAAGGAGATGCTCCGTCCCTCCGACACCGCCGCGCCCGCCACTAGGTCCTCGGCACGGACGCCTCTCTCAACAGCAGAGCCGCTGTCAACGAGTACCTTGGCGCGACCGCTCGAGACCAACTTTTCCAGCAGGGGGGAGAGTGAGGTCCAACCAGCTTCTTCAGCTTTCTGTCCCGTCTTCGCCATGTAGATCCCGTCGCCTATGAGAACGACCGTCACTTCGTGCCCGTATGAAATCGCTCCGTTTGCCAGCCTGATCGCCTCGGCTGCATGTATCGTGCCGAAGGGAGCCTTGGTTATCGCGATCGCCAGGGATTTGGCCAACTCTATTGATGCACTCCCCTATGTGAAGGAGACGAACCTGTCCGCATCGTCAATAAGCTTGCACAGGTTGCGCATGCTGCTCGGCTCCGTCCCTTCCATGATCGATTCGTTGCCTATGCCCCTGAAGGCGAGACAGGTGCCACACAGCTGCACCTTCAAACCCTCGCCGATCAGAGTCCGGAAATCGGACTCGGCGTTGGTGATTCCCGTAGCCTTCTGCCCCTTCGTGAAGTTGTGAACGCTGTCGCCGTAAGCGAAGATTGTTACGCGGTGCCCCTTCCTCAAAGCTGCCCCCGCCAGCTTGATCGCGGCCGAGGTGCTCTCCGAGCTGTATGGCGTGGTGAAGAGAAGCATGCCGAGGTGCTTCGACTTTGCGCTCTCACTCATCTCTACGTTCGCTCCTCAGAACCAGTGTCTCATCCAGTACTTCTCGAATATGACCTTCTGGGCGTGCCAGACCCGCCCGGGCATGTGAAATTCGATTTCTGGCCTGGGCTCTGAAAGGAAGTTGCCCTTCACGAAGGCGCTCTGGCCTCCACCAACTTCGAGGAAGCAGGAGCCCTTCCCGTCCCACGTCGTCGCCTTGCCCCTCCCCGTGATCTTTGTTGCTATGTTCCTTGCCGCGACCTCCGCCTGGCCGTGAGCAAAGACTCCCGCCTTTGGCAGGAAGGGCACATACCCTGACGGAGTGGGAATCGAAGTCACGTCGCCCACCGCGTATACCCCCTCATGGCTGGTCTCCATCGTTCTTGGGTTGACCGGAATCCATCCGGTTTCGTTGGTCAGCCCTGCCTTCACCACAGGTGGAGGAGCTACATGAGGAGGGACGCAGAAGAGGAGGTCAAAACGCATCGTTTCCCCACCCTCGAAGCTCAAATCGTTCTGCCTAATCTCCTTCAGTCTCAGCTTGGGATGGTAATTTATCCCTCTGGATCTGAGCACCTCGAGCACCTTGTTCCCGATATCAGGTCCGACGGCCGGGACCGGACCAGGCTCGGGAGTGAAGAACTCGAACTTCAACTTGTCTCGCAACCCTTTCTTCGTGTAGTAGTCTTCAAGGAGGAGCGCGACCTCGTAAGGAGCGGCGGGGCACTTGAAGGGAGTGCGCGAGATGCCGATTGCGATCGTCCCGCCCCTGAACTTCTCCACCGCATCCTTGAAGCGCGTCGCAGACTCCAGGTCGTAGATGTGATGCGCGTGTTCCAGGAGCCCCGGTATCGTATGTGGGGCGTACTCCGCTCCAAGGGATACGACCAGGTAGTCGTAGGAGAATTCGCCGCTCTTCGTCCCCACCGAACGCTTTCCAACATCAATTGAGACGATCTCTTCGTTCGCCACCCTGATTCCCTTCCTCCTGAGCACGCTCAGGTCCCTCTGGACCTGTTCAGGCCCCCTCATGCCCAGCATGAGCCAGGGATACGACGGCGGGAACTGGAACTTGTCCTTCCTCTCCACGAGCGTCACCTTCGCCCTGTCTCCCAACCTTTCCGCAAGCACGTTCGATGCGACAAGGCCGCCGACACCGCCGCCGAGGATGAGAATCTGATTCCCGCTCATTTCGTCTTCTGAGGAAGACGAAAGACTATTCGTATATATGCATATCAGTCAGGCTTTGCCCTTCTGATAACTGCCGGCGCAGTGGGAGCAGCAGAAGTGATGCTCCACCCCGTGCATCGCCCTCCTGTAGGTGTTCTCCTCGGTCAGTTCCACCCCACACTCTTCGCACTTCAACCCTTCGTCACCCTCCTGATCGCCTCATTGCGTTCCGGCACCCCGACGAACGCGACGCTCCCATCTATTGTCGCGGTAGGCACGCTCAGGATGTTGGATTCCGCAACCAGCTTCTCCCCGAGTGGGCTGGCGATGTCAATCTCGTCGTAATGGAAGTCAACCTCCTTCCTCAGATTCCTCCAAAGTTCTTTGGCGCTCGGGCGGACCGGGCACCATTCCGCTACGACAAGCGCGACCTGGGCCGTCATGTCGGTTCCCCCTTCAGGGCTCGCCTCAGCACCTCCCTTGACGGGGTGCCGAGAATCCTTCCCTCGGCTCTGTAGATCCTGCACCCGAGGCCGAAGTCGCTGGAGCCCCTTGCGGTCTGGTCGACGTCGGCCCCGTCAACCCTGACGGTCGGCGAACCCAGGAATGCGAGCTTCTTCGCATCCTCCTCAGACTCGACCCTGATGAGGTCGATGCGGGCGTCGAGGGCCTCCTGCTTCACTATCTCCTCCAGATCTTTCAGTGTCGTCTTATAGGTCGGGCAGCCCTCGAAATACAGCAGCTCCACTGTCTTGCTCATTTCACCACCACGTCTCCCTGAGCTGCGAGACGCCCTCCATCCACTCGCCCCTGAACTTGTCGTAGTCCTTCAGCGCCTCCTTCCCCTTCGGAGTGATCCTGTACGGCCTCCACGCACCAGTCCCACTCCTTCTTCTCTTTGAGGGACTGGATCCTCTTCTCCAAGGCGGTTATCGCGGACTCGAGGCCCGCCTTAAAGTCCTCCTGCTCTTCCACCGCTTCATCCCTTCTCCTTGTCCAAGAATAGCCAGGCCCGGAGTAGCAACAGCCGCACTGGCCGCCCCACCCGTGTCTCGGCACTGCCTTACATCGCCTCTGGCTACATCCCTCATATCAGAGGTGATATGAGAATTGCTCACCGCAGCCTCGCAAGATTTTTAACCGGATGCATATATGCGAATGTCTACTTGGCTATGCCCGACCGCATTTCGGAGCTGCATGCGGAACTCTGCAAGACGCTCGGGAGCGCGATCAGGATAAACATCCTGAACGCTCTGAAGGGAGGGGAGAAGTCGGTGGGGGACCTCTCCGCCGCTCTCCGCGTCAGGCAGCCCAACATGTCTCAGCACCTTGCCGTCCTCAGGCAAAGAGGCGTGGTGACGACAAGGAAGGATGGGGTCAACATCTACTACCGCGTTTCGAATCCAAAGATAATCCAGGCGTGCGAACTGATGAAGCAGGTCCTCGTCGAACAGCTGAAGGAGGGCGAGGAGCTGACGAAGCTCGTCGGTCCGGCGAGGAGGTGAAGGACGACGGCGACAGAGGAGAAGTGCTGCGCTGCCGACAGGCGCATCCCTGCGTTCGTCACAGACAACCCGGTCCGCCGCCTTCTCGCGCCCCCGACCAGGCTCGCTTCTAGGTTCCTCTCGGGGGGAGAGGTAGCCGTCGACCTGGGGTGCGGGCCCGGCTTCAATACCCTGGAGATGGCGAGGAGAGTGGGGCCGAGCGGAAAGGTCTACGCCGTGGACTTCGACGGCGAGGCTATCCGGAAGCTCAGCCGGAAGGCCGAGAGGCTCGGCCGCTCCAACATAGAGGCGCACGTTTCATCGGCCGCAGGCATCGGGTTCATACCCAGCTCTTCGGTGGACTTCGTCCTGGCGGGAGGCCTGCTCTGCTGCATGGCCGACCATGCGGGCGCATTGGGCGAGATAAGGAGGATACTCAAGCCCGTGGGGTCGGCGTACCTGAGCGTAACGAGGACCTTCCTCAGGAAAGGCAGGATGGGGGTGGACGGAGAGGAGTGGCGCAGGATACTGGCGGGGTTCAGGGTGATCGAGGAAGGCAGCGGGCTGGCGGGGCGGTGGGCGGAGGTAGCCCTCGACGGCTCAGCCGTCCCGGGAGGCTGAGCGGAGGACTGTCCTCGCCGGACACGGCAGGCGGCACGGGGTTCCTCCCTCTCCGAGCGGGTCTGACTGTGATGCTTGCGCTGCTCTTCCTCCAGTTTGCGCTGGGCATGTGGGTCAACCTCTACGCTTCGATCCCGCAGCTGGCCCCCGGCTACGGGATGATGGGAATCATGTTCGCCGTCATGTATTCGGCCAGCGCGCCCGTGCTCATGCTACACATCATGCTCGGATGGCTCATGGCCGCCGGCGCACTCGTGGTGTTCGTGCTTTCTCTCATCCACGGCAAGTCGTCTGTGATCGACCTGTCGGCCGTGGGTCTTGTTTCGGTGCTGCTCGCCGGTCTGGGGGGCATGTACTTCTTGTTCTCGGGCGGGAACAACGCCTACTCCTATCTCATGGCGCTGGCGTTCGTCTCCGCCTTCTCCGCCTACTTCTCGGCGCTCGCCTACACGGGGTAAGATGATTGGAGGCTTCCTCTGCCGCGTTCAGGTGGACCGACGCCGCCGCAGTTCCTGCGAAGCAACACCGCCCCCGACGGCGCTGATGCGGCCGAGGCGGCCAGGAAGGCCAATCCTGGCGTAAGGCCTTGACGCGGACTTCATGGCGACTAGTGGGTCCGGATACCAGTGGGATATCGTAGCTCCAATGAACGCTTCCGTCAGTCACACCCCAACAAAGGCGTTCGCTGCCCCAAAGTGCGGCCTGGGCTGCTGGCGGGAAGGGAGAAACAGCTCCAATAAGTTGTCCGTGAGACGGCTCATCCAGCAGGGGAGTTGAGGTCGGAGGGACGGTTCTCCTTGAAG
>JAKASK010000001.1:4447-220311 GCA_021819105.1 archaeon | reverse complement strand
TGAGGTACCCGGCAGCTATCCTCAGCTGCTCGAGTGCGTTCTCGAACGGGTTAGGTTTGGCTTGCTGAGATTGCGACATTTGTCTCACTTCGTATTTTTGGGCCATATTTGGCGCCCTTTTAACATTGTATATAACGAAATGAGTCCGTTCTCACATTAGAGAATGGGCAAGCTCCCCGACCTTGTCGTCCCAGTCCTTCGCCTTCACTACGCTCGAGGCCACCAGCACCCCGTCGGCGCCCAGCTCCACCGCCTTCTTCACGTCCTCCCCCGTGACTATCCCTGCGCCGCAGAGCACGCCGCCTGTGTAGCCCGTCTTCCTCACCGCTACCACCGTGTCCCTGATCAGGCCGGGCCTCGCCTTGGAGACGGCTACCCCTGTGCCGATGAGCTCCGGAGGCTCCACAGCGACGTATGCCGGTCTCAGCCTGGACAGCTTCGAGGCTTCAGCGCTGGTACTCGCGCACAGGCAGGCCTCCAGCCCTTCGAGCCTCGGAAGGAGGTCCGCCAGGGCGTTGAAGCTCAACTTCGACTCGCTGTGGTTCAGTATCGTGCCGACTGCCCCGGCTGCCTTCACGGCGCCAGGGAGGACCGCCCCGGTGGTCCTCTCGCCTGACATCGTCCCGACCCCCTGGCTGTACACCACCGCGTGGGTCTTGGCGGCCACCAGCGAGAGAAGGGGCGTCGGCGGGGCCACTATCGCCCTCACTCCCCGCGTCCCTGAGACCCCCGCCACTGCCCGGGCAAGCTTGACAGCGCCTTCCCCCAGCACCTCGGGGTAGTTCTTGCAGTTGACGATCAGGGTCCTCAAAGGTGACGCCCGGAGTTTCAGCTAGGTTTCTTAAAGTGTCGCGTAGGCTCTGACAGGTCTCGGTTCAGGATGGGCTTTTAGAAACCGTCCTCGTCCGAGTCTTCTTCCCAGCCGTCTTCGTCCAGGTCTTCGTCCAGGTCCTCGTCGAGTTCCTGATCCTCTTCAGACATGTCGGCCCCGCGCTTTTCAAATCCACTATTAAATCTCACGGTCGGGGACTCCGACACATCGCTCCAAGGGCCTGACCCTGCCGCGCGACAGAGAAGGCGAAGTCGGTCGCCGCCGGCCAGCCGCCCCCGCGAGGAGAGCGCCCCTTCGCTCCAGCTAACTTAACAGGACATGCCTGCGAGGATGAACCCGTCATGGTGGCGGTCATCCAGCCTATCGGCAGCGGGTCCATAGCCGAAGCCGCGAGGGTAGTCAGGTCAGGGGGGCTGCTGGTCTACCCCACCGACACCGTCTATGGCCTGGGTTGCGACCCCTTCAACGAAGACGCTGTCGGCCGGCTCTTTCGTGCCAAGGGGCGCGGCTCCAAGGCGGTCCCCGTCCTATGCGGCTCCGAGGCGAAGGCTTCGGAGCTAGTCAGTCTGAACAAGGTCGCTCTCGAGCTGGCCAGGGCGCACTGGCCGGGTCCCCTCACCATAGTCGCCCCGTTGAAGGCCAAGGTCCCTACCGGGCTCGCCCAGGGTACGGGGCGCCTCGGGGTCAGGGTCCCAGGACTGGCGCGCTGCGTCGAACTCATCGACGCCTGCGGCGGATGGCTGGTCGGGACCAGCGCCAACGTCTCGGGGAGCCCCTCCTCGAAGACGGCGAAGGAGGCCTTCGACCAGCTGGGGGAGTCGGTCGACCTGATCCTCGACGGCGGCGACCTCCTCGGGACGGAGTCGACAGTGGTCCAAGTGGAGGGAGAAACGGTCACAATCTTAAGAACTGGTCCAATCGGGGTCGGGAGCCAAGTGAAGGGCCGACGAACCTAGTAGTGACTTCAGCGAAGGGGCTCGAAGCGAAGGCTTCGGCGGAGCTCAAGGAGATTGCCCTCCTCTCTGGCATACGCAAGGTCGTCATCGACAGGTCAGCCTACGACGGGATAATCGAAGTGGACGTGGAGAACCCCAAGGCGCTCATGTCGTTCCTCACCGACTTCGTCCGCACGGAGCCGTTCAGGGTCAGGTACATACTGAGGGTGATCCCGATAGACAGGGTGGTGGACACGAAGGAAGAAGAGATAGTGAAGGCGGTGAAGGAGCTTGCTTCTACCATCGGTCCCGGAGAGACGTTCAGGATAACCATCGAAGCGAGGGACTCCCCCTACTCCGACAAGGAGCTCATAGACGCGCTCGCAGACGCCGTGGACAGGAAGGTGAGCCTCGACTCCCCCGACAAGATCGTCCTGTTGGAGATATTCGGGGAGTACTCAGGGGTCTCGGTCATCTCCCCCACTGACATCGTGAGCATCCAGAAACTGAAGCGGGCGGTCTAGGACGGCGGCGGCGTTCGCCCCGTCCGCCATCACGAACTTCTTCGAGATCGGCTTCGACGATTCCCCGGGCCCCATAGGCGCCACAGGAGGCGGGTACATCCTCTCAGGGGGGACCACCTCTAGGGCGAGGATCGTCCCAGGGCGGGAGGTGTGCACGACCGTGAACGGGGACAGCGCCTTCGACGCCAGGACCACGAGGAGGGCTGTCTCCCTGATGCTTTCCGCCCTCGGGCGTCAGGAACTTGGGATTAGGATCGACCAGCGGGTGGGCACCCCCATCGGGGCCGGGTTCGGCGCCAGCGGGGCCGCGGCCACGTCGGCGGTATACGCAGCGGCAGCCTCACTGGGGGTCAGGAGGCCAAAGAAGGAGCTCGCCAGGTTCGCGCACCAGGCCGAAATCATGGAGCAGACCGGGCTCGGGACCGTGTCCGTCATCTTCGACTCTGTCGGAGCCGGGGCCATCACCTCCCCCGGGGAGCCGGGGGTTGCGAAGTTCGTCACCGTGCGAGTCCCGCGGGGGACGAGAATAGTCACAGCAAGCTTCGCCCCCTACGACAAGAAGGACGCCCTCGATTCGTCCAAGATGCGCGAGAAGATCAACGCCCTCGGGCGGGCCGCGCTCAAGGGGTTCCTCTCCGACCCCACTCTCGACGTGCTCGCGTCGGAGGGCGAGAAATTTTCAGCCCAGCTCGGGTTAGAATCCCCCGAGGTGAAGAGGGCGATACGCGTGTCGAGGGCGGCCGGGGCGGCGCACGCGAGTCAGAACATGATTGGCTACTCGGTCCACGGCGTGGTCGACGAGGACAGGGCGTCCAGGGTGGCCCGGGCTCTGAAGGCGATGGGGCAGGGGGTCAGGGTCGACACCTTCGAGATCGGAAAGGTGAGGGCGGGGGTCCTGGGGCCTAGCCGCAGGTGACCAGGTCCTTGGTGTACTTCGTGAGCACCACCGGCTTCCTGTCCAACCAGATTGTATCCTCTATCCTGATGCCGTACTTGCCCACGAAGTAGACCCCAGGCTCGTCGGTTATCACGTCGTCGCGCGCCAGCTTCACCTTGTTCCCATGGAATATGCCAGGCATCTCATGGATGTCGATGCCGACCCCGTGGCCAACGCTGTGGTTGAGGAACTTGTCCAACCTGTTCTTCTTGAGCACAGCCACGGCCGCGTCGTGCACCTTCCCGCAGGGGACCCCGTCCCTGGCGGCGTCTAGGGCTGCCTGCTGGGCGTCCTTCACGGCTGCATAGTGTTTCTTCATCTCCGAGCTGACGGTCCCGACCGCGAAGGTCCTCGTCTCGTCCGAGTTGTACCCTTCGTACCTGAAGAAGAGGTCGGCGACCACGAAGTCGCCGTCCTTGACCTTCCGGCCCGAGAGCTCAGAATGCCCGTAGGCCCCGTGAGGACCTGAGGCTATGATCACGGGTCCCATCGAGGAGTCAGAGTTCGAGGGGGTCATCTCCTCCTCCAACGCGACCCTCATCACTTCGGCCGCCAACTCCCATTCGGTCTTGCCTGGCCTGAGCGCCTTCTCGAGCGCCTCGTAGGTCTTGTCGGTCCCGGCGCACGCCTTCCTGATCCTCTCCACCTCCTGGGCGTCCTTGGCCCGCCGGGCGTTGACGAACATCTCGGGGATGGCTACGAACTTCCTCTTCCCCGCCGGCGCGACCTGGTCGGCGACGACGCTCCCCTTTTCCAGCTGTCTCTCGATCTCCGTCTCCACTTCCCTCCACTTCTTCACCACCACGATCTCAGCTTCCTTGCACACCTCCTCCGCCCTGTCCGCCTCGAGCGGGGTCGTGACCACCACCGTCTTGTCGGCGTGCACCACGGCCGCGCCTCCTCCGAAGAAGTCGGTAAGATAGAAGAGGTTCGGCGCGGTGAACACGGCGACTTGCTTCCCTTTCGCCATCGACAGCAGGCGCTTGCGTCTTGCGGAGAAGATGGACATCTCTCCACATCCGCTGAAGCTGTGTTATTACTGTCTTGTGTCAGGAGCGCGGGGCTTGGCTCCCTGCGAGCCTCCCTGACGGGTCCAGCGCCCCCGCCAGGAAAAGTCTGAAATGGGGGACCTGCCGCCCGCAGAGTCGTAGTCTCGTCCATGGGCACCAGAGGAGCCTGAAACGGGCTATTTGCAACCCCTCTTCGGATTGTGGGCTTTTGCACCGAAAAACAGCCCTGCACCTGTGATTGGCGTCGGATTTTCGGCAACAATTCTGACTCCGATTCGCTTATATCCCTTGTCAGACGTGTCCATTACGGGGCCAATCTTCCTGTGACGTACATCCGAAGGCTGGAGATGCGCGGGTTCAAGTCGTCCGGCCCCCGGACAGTCGTAGTCAACTTCGAGCGAGGATTCACCGTCATCACCGGGCCAAACGGGAGCGGCAAGTCGAACCTTGCCGACGCCATCGCCTTCGCGATCGGGGAAAATTCTCCGAAGTCCCTCAGGGCCGCCAACGGAAGGCTCTCGGGGCTCATCTTCGACCCCAGGTCGGAGGAGGGTGGTTCGGCCGCGAAGCCCAACGCCTGCCGAGTGACGCTTCAGTTCGACAACTCAGACCGTGCCATCCCCGTCGACTCCGACCTGGTCACCCTGACCCGCGAGCTCAGGGAGGACGGAGACAACAGCTACTACATCAACGGAAGGAAGAGCACCAGGGGCGCGCTTTCAGACATCATCGACATCGCCGGGCTGTCCCCGGGCGGGTTCAACATCGTCGCCCAGGGCGCCGCCACTAAGATGGCAGACCTGACTCCCGAGGAAAAGAGGAAGGTGATCGAGAGCGTCGTCGGGATCTCGAAGTTCGACGAGCGCAAGGCGGAGGCGCAGCGCCAGCTGAGCCAGGCCGACCAGAGGCTGGAAGTGGCCATGGCCCGCATCGGGGAGATGAAGAGCACCCTCGAGTCTCTCGACTCCCAGAGGACGGAGATGTTGAGGTTCAACCAGCTCGAAACGCAGATCAACTGGCTCAACGCGGTCATAACTTCGAAGAGGATCGGGGACCTGAAGTCGAAGCTCGCCACCCTCCGCTCCCAGGAGCAGGAGCTCAACGGGAAGCTTAGCGACATGGGAGCCAGGCTGGTGGAGCTCGAAAACCGCATCGGCCAGGTCGAGAACGAAAAGACCAGGTTCATCGTCGACGTGATTCAGGGCGGAGGGGCGAGCCACGTGGAGCTTCAGTTCCAGCTGGCCGAGCTCAGGAACGAACTCGAGTCGGCAGAGTCAGACTTCAAGACGGCGGAGGCGAACGTGGCGGAGCTCGAAGGGGAGACGGTCCCCCAGCTGAAGCAGGTGGTGTCGGGGAAGCAGAGGGAGGCGAACTCGGCGAGCACGGCGGTAAGGCAGCTCACCGCCGAGATAGAGAAGCTCGACGCCAAGCACGCGGAGCTCGCCCAGAGGCTCAAGGAGTTCTTCAGGGCAGGGGAGGAGCTCAGGGCGACGATAGAGAAGAAGGGGAAGCAGACGGCGAGGGTGCAGATCAGGCTCGCAGACCTGGGCCAGAAGATGACCCAGGTGGACCTGGCGATCAATGCGGCGAACGCCAGCCTTGGGGTGGAGAGGAAGCGCCTCGAAGAGCTCAAGCTGAGGGTGGACGGGTACTCGGAGGTGCTTGGGAAGCTGGAGGCCAACACCAAGCAGCTGTTCGAACTGCACGACACTTCGACCAAGGAGCTGAGCAGCCTCGACGAGAACCTCGCAGGGGCCGAGAAGACGAGGGAGAAGCTGGTAGCCTCGATTCAGAGCGCGTCCAAGATACTGGAGAAGGCGTCGGCTGAAGTCTCGAGGGAGGAGGCGTTCAGGCACATGTCGGAGAGCCTCGCGGGTGAGCGGAGCGGTCAGCTCAAACTTCAGGAGTTCTGCGACCAGGGGGGCGTCCCCGGCTACGTCGGACGCCTGGGCCAGGTTGTGAAGTACCCCCAGCAGTACTCGAAGGCTGTGACCGCGACCATGGGGAGGTGGATGGGCGCGTTCATTGTCCAGGACCTGAAGTCCATGACGCAGCTCATAAAGGCCGCGAAGTCCCTGAAGGCCAAGAGCTTCTCTGTCATCCCGCTGAGCGAGGTCGAGGACGTGAAGGCTCTGGACGTCGAGAAGTCTGCCGGGGTCATGGGGCCGCTGTCGGATGTGATAAGGTGCGAGTCGGAGTTCCAGGGGCTGGTCAACTTCCTCGCCGGGGACTCGATCCTCGTGGAGACCGAAGCCGTGGGGTACATCCTCGCCTCGGAAGGCGTGAGGGCGGTGACCATAGCCGGCGAGACCTTCGAGCAGGGGGGACGGGCGTTCAGCTACGGCTACCAGGAGCTCATGGTGAACCTGATGGAGGGCCTCGAGAACATCGAGGGCATCAGCGAAGTGGAGGACGCCGTGGGAGCGCTCAAGGGGGCCATAGACAGACGGAGGTCAGAGCTCGAGTCCGTCGAGACAGACTCGAGGTCGATGATGAAGGAACGGGTAAAGAAGATCGTCGCTACGACCAGCCTGAAGGCCGAGGCCACTACGATAACGAGGATGGCGAACAGGTACAAGAGCATCTTCAAGTCGATGAACGTCGAGTACCAGAAGCAGGTCAGCACCGTCACACGGCTCGAAGAGAAGCTGAAGGCCAGCCTGGAGAGGAAGGACTCGATCTCCAAGGGGATGGCGTCGCTGCAGCAGGTCGTGTCCGACGCCCAGGGGCTGGGCCTCGACTCGATGCTCGCCGAGGTCGACGGGACGAAGCAGTCGGTCTCCAACGAGATAGACACGATAAGGAACAGGATCCAGGACCTGCACCTCACGCTGAGCCGGGAGAAGGCAAACCTGGAGAACGTCCTGCTGAGGGCGCTTGAGGACAACCAGCTCGACCTGGCCAACGCCACCGAGGACCTCCAGTCGAACAAGCAGTTCGTTAGGGAAGCCCCCCGCAGGATCAGGGAGCTGACCGAGCAGAAGAACTCCCTCGAGGCGCAGATTGCGAAGCTGATGGACTCGTCCAAGCGGAGCCAGCCGGTCCTCGACGAGTTCGACTCCAAGGCCAAGCGGCTGAAGGAAGAGAGGGACGCGGTGTCCCGCTCCATGGCGGCCCACCAGAAGGACCTCTTCACGCTCGCGGGCCAGGCGGAGGGCGCCCAGGAGAGGATAGAGGAGGCCCTGGGGAGCCTTCGGATGCTCGGCTACTCAGAGGAGCAGGAGTATTTCGACACCAGCGAGTCGCTCCTCGCGGAGCTCCAGCAGGAGTACCAGACGTCGCTGGGCTCTGTGAACAGGGGGGCGGACAGGCAGTACACCGACATGTACGTGAGCTACAAGAGCCTCTCCGTCCGGCACAACGAGCTGGAGAACGAACGCAACTCGATCATCACCTTCATCGAGAGCGTGGACTCCGAGAAGAGGAAGGTCTTCGTGGCCGCCTTCGACAGGGTCGGGATCGAGTTCAGCGCCATCTTCGAGAAGCTCACAGGGGGGAGGGCGCTGTTGGAGCTCGAGGACCCGGACGACCTCTTCACAGGCGGGGTGATACTGAGGGCCGACTTCGGCAACGGGCTCCGCGAGTCGTCCCAGCACAGCGGGGGTCAGCGGGCGGTCACCGGGGTCTCCATGATACTCGCCATGCAGGCAGTGCAGAGCCACCCCTTCTACCTCTTCGACGAGATCGACGCCCCGCTCGACGCCGTCAACTCCGACAGCCTTGCGAAGTTCCTGAAGGAGAAGTCTTCGGAGGCCCAGATCATCGCGATAACCCTCCGCGACGTCTTCGTGTCGGAAAGCGACATCACCTACGGCGTCTACTCGGCGGGAGGGATGTCCAGGGTGGTCCACTACAAGCCAGCGGAGGTGCCCAACCGCGCCTAGCAGCACCCTCCTCTCGCGGCCCCCGCTCAACGTGCTGATCGACCCTTCCCTCGCGAAGCGCAGGAGCCCCTGGGAGATCAACCTCTCCGAGCTACTGGACATGTTCCTGAAGGCCATATCGCAGTCGGAGTTCATCGACATGAGGGCAGCCGGGACTGCCGCCCTTTCTTCCGCCACCATCTACAGGCTGAAGGTCGAGACCCTCTTCCTGTTCGAGAGGCTCAGGATGCAGCACAGGATGATGAACACGTCGGAGCCCCCGCAGATAATCGTGATGCCCTTCCGATATGAGATCTACTCTACCAACATCGACGAGCTCTTCGACGAGCTGGGGAGGATACTGCAGGAGATCGTGGTCCAGGACGAGGCCGGCGACCAGAACCCGCTGTCCGTGGCGGACCTCCCGCCTCCGAACTTCGACAACTACGTGGTCTCGCTCCAGGTTATGCTCTCAGAGTTTCGGAAGATACTCGTCGAGAGGCTGAGGGCAACCGGAAAGACCCTCCTGTCCGAGCTTCTTCGGGGCCTGAAGCCCGTCGACGCCGCCCGCGTCTTCCTCCTCCTCCTTTTCGCGGCCAACAGCGGCGAGGTCGTCATAAACCAGGAGGAGTCGGACCAAGACGCGCTGGTGGTGTCGGTGGGTCAGCTTGAGTGAGCCGCCGGCCGAGGCCCTCCCCAAGGAACTGGTCGCTAAGGTGGAGGCGGCGCTCTACGCGTCCGGGAGGCCCCTGACGGTGGAGGAGATCGCGAAGGCGGCGGGGACCGCTTCTGAGAGGAAGGCGATAGCCATGGCGAGGGAGATAGCGAAATCGGTGAACGGTGCCATGCAGGCGATAGAGGTGGTCGAGTATTCGGGCCCGAGGTTCGCCATGCAGCTGAGGGCGAAGTACACCCAGACGGCCCGCAAGTTCGCTACCCGTCCCCTTCTTTCGCGGGCGTCGCTGAGGACCTTGTCGTTCATCGCGTTCTTCCAGCCCATCACCTCCTCGGAGCTCGCCCTGAGGCGGGGCTCCACCGTGTACCAGCACCTGAAGGAGCTCGAAGAGGTCGGCTTCATCGCAAGCGAAAGGCAGGGGAGAGCAAGGGCCTACAGGACCACGGCCAGGTTCGCCGAGTACTTCGGGCTTAGCACGGAGCTGACCGCCCTGAAGAGGCAGCTTGAGACCCGGACCCTGACCCTGAGGTAGCGAAACCTTAACATCAGGCACGGGCGGGGCGGGCTCGAGGTTTCACAGTTGACCCGACCGATCGAGAATCTGGCGAAGCGCAAGCCGACGGGGGGAAGGTCCCGGCCGTCGAGGGGAAGGAGGGCGTTCGAGAAGGACGGTTACGCCATCGAGCCCCTGGTGGGCCCCGCTTCGAGCAGGCCCGTCTACAGGAGAGGGGGGCGGAGGACTTCGGCGGTGATCACCGCAGACTACGCAAACGTCTCTGACTCTTCCGGGAAGGGGACGAAGGCCAAGATTCTCAGAGTGAAGAAGAGCCCCGCCAACAGGGACTACGAGAGGAGGGGGGTCATCACGAAGGGAGCGGTGCTCGAGACCGAGAAGGGCGAAGCGGTCGTCACTTCGAGGCCCGCGGCCGACGGAGTCGTCAACGCGGTGCTGACGGCGAAGAAATGAAGGACTACGGCAGATACATCTTCTGGTTGGACTACTTCGACTCCGAACTGAAGCGCAGCGAGGGTCGGAGGGTCCCGCTGAGCGCCGCCACAAGGGCCCCTGCCCTCGCCGAGCTCTCCGAAGCCTGCCGAAGGCTCAACCTCCAGCCCCAGCTTCAGCCGGCACGTCACCCGTCAAGACCGGGGAAGGAGTCAGGCTACGCCTCTGTCCCGAAGTCTCCGCCCAAGCACGCCCTCCTCCTGAAGATCGCCAAGGAGCTCTCGACCGTCCGGGGAATAAACCAGAGGCACCAGGCCCATGGCACGAAAAAGCAGCGCGGTCCCGTGAAGGTTTAAAGCCAAGAGAAGGGCCGTAGGCACTTCTTGCTTCAAGTCGGCACAGTCTTTCACCAGGCCAAAAGCGGCCGACTAATCGCACGCCTTACGAAGGAAGTGCGCCCCGGGGTTTTCGTCTTCGGCGACGGCAGGAAGAAGGTCGGCAGGGTTGTAGAGCTCATCGGGCCCGTCAGGGCGCCCTACGCCTCCATCGCCGTCGTCACCAGCAGGCTCGGCAAGCCGGGGGACCCGATATTCTTGGAGGGCTGAGACCCTGAGCCTCTGGAACACCAGCAGGGATGACGGTTACAGGACATCATGTCCCGTGTGCGGCAACAGGCTGATTGGGGACTCGGAAAAAGGGGAGCAGGTCTGCCCCACCTGCGGCTACGTCACCGTCGCCCCGGCCGACTCGGGGCCCGAGTGGAAGGCGATGGACCTGGAGGAGAAGAACAAGAGGGTCAGGGTAGGCTCCCCGACCACTCTGGCGCTGCACGACTTCGGGCTCTCCACAGAGATCAGCCGCACCATGCGCGACTCCCACGGCAAGTACCTCGACCCGGCGATGAGGGCGACGGTCGAGAAGATGCGGAAGTGGCAGAGCAGGACAAGGACGGTCAACAGCGAGGAGAGAGGGCTCTCCAACGTGCTCGCGAAGATAAGCGAGCTCTGCGAAGCGCTCAACCTCCCCAACAACGTCGCCGAGACAGCGGCCCAGATCTACAGGACGTCTGCGAAGATGAAGGTAGCCAAGAGCAAGTCGATCCTCGGGATGACGGCGGCGACGGTCTACCTGGCGTGCAGGAAGTGCGGGGTCTCCAGGACACTGAAGGAGGTCGCGAGGGCGGCCGGGATGGAGAAGGGGAGCGTCGCCCGCTACTTCAGGCTGGTCCTGAAGGAGGTTGAGAAGGAATACGTCCCCCCGCCGTCGGTCGAGAAGTACATATCGAAGCTCGTCAACATGGCGAAGATAGACCCCAGGGTGGAGCACCTGGCGCTCACCCTTTCCCGGGACACCAGCGACTCTAAGATTTCGAGCGGGAAGGCCCCGGCCGGGCTGGCCGCCGCATACGTCTACCTCTCCTCGGTGATGGTCGGGGAGCACCTGCCCCAGAGAGAGGTAGCCGAGTTCGCCGAGGTGACTGAGGTGACCGTAAGGAATAGGTGCAGGGAGATACTCGACAACTTCGTGATAAGACAGGAGTTCCTGCCAGCAAAATGAAGAAGAAAGAAGGTCGCGGAAAGGCGAAGCCGAAGCAGGCAGAGGCGAAGGGAGCCAGGAGGCAGCCGAGGGCCCAGCGGAAGAAAGAGGAGGAGCCGGCCCAGCCCGTTGAGAGGACCGAGGAAGAGCTCGTAGACCTCACCTCCAGGGTGTACAAGCTGGTGGTCGAGAGAGGAAGGGACGGCGTGCTGCAGAGCGAGATCTGGAAGGAGCTGGGGCTGACGAGCAGAGACGGCTCGAGGCTCGCCATAAGGCTCGAAAGGAGGGGACTGATCGGAAGGGTGAAGGTCCTCGAGGAAGGCAGGTGGACCTACAAGCTCACTCCGCTGAGGTTCCCGACGGACATGACCTCCATCGAGAAGGCCCCGTGCATCGTCTGCCAGTACGAGCCGAAGTGCTCCGTCGAAGGCGAAGTCAGCCCCTACGTCTGTCCATGGATAGGGCCCTGGGTCTTGCAGGAGGCCATGGTCGCCCGCAACCCTTCCCCTCCGCAGGCCCCGGCAGTCGCCAGATAGGTATCCGAAGATGACGAAGAGCGACCACCACGACCGCCTAGTGGACGCTGCGAGGAAAGCCCGGGCCCGTGCATACTCCCCCTATTCGAGGGTGAAGATAGGGGCTGCGGTGCTGACATCCGACGGCGAAGTCTATGCCGGGTGCAACATCGAGAACGCATCCTATGGCCTCTCCTGTTGCGCGGAGAGGACGGCCATCTTCAAGGCAGTCTCGGAGGGGGCGCGAAAGATCGTAGCCATCGCAGTCGTGGGCAGTTCCGAGGAGTTCACCTCCCCCTGCGGCGCCTGCCGCCAGGTGATGGTGGAGTTCAACCCGGCGATGAAGGTCCTGCGCAGAGGCATCGACGGCTACTCCGAGGACACCACGGCCGGAGCCCTGCTTCCTGGGCACTTCAAGCCCGCCGAGCTTTCGAAGAAATGAGGCTCAGCGAAGCGCGCCGGGACCTGTACAGGCGCCTGGCGAGGGAGCAGGGGTACAAGAGCAGAGCGGCCTTCAAGCTGATCGAGGCGAACGAAAGGTACGACATCATCCGCCCTGGGTTCAGGGTGGTCGACCTCGGCGCCGCCCCTGGGGGGTGGATGCAGGTGGCCTCGCAGCTGGTGGGTCCGGCCGGGGTCGTCGTGGGGGTGGACGTCAGCCCCATCAGGCTGAAGGAGAAGAACGTCGTCTCCATCAAGATGGACGTGCACGACAGGGCCGTGGCAGAAAAGGTCCTCCAGGCCGTCGGGGGAAGAGCGGACGTCATCCTTTCGGACCTGGCGCCTACGGTGACTGGGGTCTGGGAGCTCGACCAGACCCGCCAGGTCGACCTCACCCTGAGGGCCATGGAGCTCGCCAGGGTGCTCCTCAAGGAGGAGGGCGCCGTCTTCTGCAAGCTGTTCGAAGGGGAGAGGTCCCAGGAGGTGAGGGACGCCTTCAGGCTCACCTTCAGAAGCGTCCGGGTCGTGAAGCCGGCAGCCAGCCGGAACGCTAGCTCCGAGCTCTACTACTACTGCGAGGGGCTGAAGCCCGAGCCCGCGGGCGGGGGCTAGCGCCCTTGCTGCTCGCCGCTCCGACCGCCTTGGCGACCTCCGCGTAGGTCGCGTCTGTCTTCATCCCCGTCTTCTCGAAGGGGGTCCTCATCACCCTGTGGCCCGCCCTGGTGAGGCTCCTGTACACTGCGAGCTCCGAGGCAGTCGGGACCCTCAGTTCGGAGCAGACGCGGTCGATGTCGAAGCTCCAGGGTGGGAAACCGTTGACCCCCTCGAGGGATCCGAGGACGTCCGCCGCCTGGGTCAGCCCTCTCGCCAGCGCCTCCTTCTTCGCCGCCGTGACCAGCGACTCCTCCACGACGTCGCCCACCCAGAGCTGCCCGGCGGGCTTCGTCTTCCTGCCGCAGACCCTGCACGCCGACGTCGGGCTCCGGGGCCCCTGGACGTCTCCACAGTGGGGGCACCAGGACAGGCGCCCGAGGCCCCTGAGGGTGGCTTCTGCCCGCGAAGCACCCGGCCTCACCCTGGCATAGATTCTGAGGTAGTGCCTCGTCGAGTGGGCGGCAAGCGGCTCGATGCCGATGTCCATGGCCGCGCCGTTCCTCGCAAGGGCGGCCAGCAGGATCCTTATTCCCGTCTCGTGGTGGAAGTGGTTGTTCAGCGGGGTCGATCCGTAGCGCCTGGCGCAGGTCGCCTGGTGGACCCCGCAGAGGACCGCCGTGTCGGTCGCCGTCAGCGAGAGGATCCCGCCGTCTGCGGTCGCTGAAAGTGCAGCCTGCATCTGGCGCACGGGGCTCCCAAAGGGGTCGACGTCGACGCAGTCGTACCGTTGGCCCCTCCCGTAGCGCGAGTAGAGGTGAGAAGACGTCTCGGCGTTGGCGTAGGTGCATCTGTCGTTGACCCTGTTGAGCGAGGCCGACCGCCGCGCGAGTCGGAGCGCTTCTGCGTTGAAGTCCACCATTGTGACCTCGGAGATCCCTTCGACTTCGTTGGCCACCCGCACCCCCCTCGCGCCGACCCCTGCCATGGAGTCGCAGAGGGTCTTCCCCCCCGAAGCGGCGGTCATCGCCACCGTGACGTCTCTGTTCAGGGAAGCGGCCGGGTTGAAGAACACCGGGGAGGTGGGAGGAGGGACCATCGTGACGCTCGCCTTCGGGACGAGGAGGAGCGTCCTCCCCTCAGCGTGTTTCACCGTTTCCAATCGCTTTCGAAGCCGTCCCGTGTTCATGTTAAAGCGTTCCATCGCCTTCGGTGGTACCTTCATGTACCAGGGACAGGGGAGAAAAGCGCCAATGCCCCGAATCTGGATCGTCACCGGGCCCCCGGGGGTCGGGAAGTCAACTCTGATCTCCCGGGTCGTCATGAAGCTGAAGAGCGCCGGGGTCATTGTGGGTGGTTGCACCACCGCGGAGCTCAGGTCGGGGGGCACCAGGGTGGGGTTCGAGGTCAGGGACCTGACGAGCGGGAGGACGGGGGAGCTCGCGTCTGTCTCCTCAAGATTCGGCCCAAGGGTGGGAAGGTACAGGGTCAACCTCCAAGACCTCGCGAAGGTCGGGGCAGCCGGGGTCGAGGCTGCCGCAGTCAGGTCTGAGGTCATAGTGATCGACGAAGTGGGGCCCATGGAGCTGGTAAGCCCCGAGTTCAGGCGTGCCGTGTCGGCGTGCATCGACTCAAGCAAGCCGCTGCTCGCCGTGGTGCACGAGAGGCTCGAGGACGACATCATCAGCGAGCTCAGGTCCAGGGCCGGGGAGGCTTACGTCCTGACGGTCGAGAACAGGGACGAAGTCGCCGACCAGATCGCCGCCGCCCTGCTCGACGCTGCGGGGGGACCCAAGCTGTGAGAGGGGGGTCTGCGGTGGGGGGCGTCGACGAAGCGGGGAGGGGGTGCCTGCTCGGGCCGCTGGTGGTGGCAGGGGTCACGGCGTCGCGCAGGGGGGTCGCGGAGCTGAAGGAGCTCGGGGTGAAAGACTCGAAGAAGCTGACGCCGGGGCGGCGGGAGGAGCTCTACCCAGAGATACTGAAGGCTGCGGAGAAGGTCCGCTGGGCGAGCGTCACCCCTGGCGAGATCGACGAGGTCGTCACCCACGGGAAGAGGCTGAGGAAGCTGAACTATCTGGAGGCCGTCTACTTCGCGAAGGTCATCGACCAGCTCGGCGCAAAGAAGGTCACCGTGGACGCTTCGGACGTCATCCCCTCGCGCTTCGGGAGGGACGTCTCCAGCAACCTCTCCGCGAAGTGCAGAGTCGTCGCCCTGCACAAGGCCGACAGGGACTTCGCTGTGGTGTCAGCGGCCTCCATAGTCGCCAAGGTAGAGAGGGACAGGCAGGTGGAGCTTCTCAGGCGGGCACACGGGGACTTCGGGTCGGGGTACCCCTCTGACCCTCTGACCAGGTCGTTCTTCGCCGAGTGGCTGAAAAGAGGGGACCCGCTCCCCGGATTTGTCAGGAAGAGCTGGAAGACCTGGTCCAGGTTCGGGCGGGGAGCGCTGGGCGCCTCGGCCTCCGGATGACCGGCGCTCAGAGCCTGATCCAGGGACTTCCGTTCCTCGACGGCGCGAGCTACTCTTACTGGAATCGACGATCTGCCTTCTTCGGAGAGCCTCAGTCGCGTCTGACCGCGTGCAGCATCGCGTGGTCCTTTTCGAAGGGGCTCAGCTCCAGGGCCCTCACGACGCGGAACCCAGCCTTTTCGAGCTTGGCGCGCTCCTCTTCGAACACCTTCGCCGGGTCCTTTACCACGTCGATGCTCCTCGCCTTCACCACCAGCAGGAGGGTCCCTCCCTTCTTCAGCAGCATCGAGCAGTTGACCAGGGCTATCTCTGTCTGGTCCGGCTGGGCTATGTCGCAGTAGACCACGTCTACCTTGGCGACCGCGTACTTGGACGGGTCCCTGGCGTCAGCGACGAAGGGGATCACGTTCATCCTCTCCCTGGCCACGTGCTCCACGAACTCCCTCGCCACCCGGGGGGCGAACTCGACCCCGACGACCAGCCCCGTAGGGCCCACCAGGTCAGAGACGTGGGACGCGGTCGTCCCGGTGGACGCCCCGAGGTAGAGTACCTTCCCCCCCTCGACGACCACGTCGTCGGGGAGCCCCTTCAAGATGGCGGCCGCCAGCTTGCTCCTGAACGGGTCCCAGGTGCGATACTCGGCCCCTTCTCTGATGACCAGGTCTTCGTTGTAGACCCTCTTACCTGGGGTCAGGTTCTTCGTAAGCAGCGCGCGCCGACCGTTCTTCTCCTCTCTGAGGAGCCTGCTCAACGCCGTCTGAACTTGTCGCGCCTCGGGGGCCTGCCTTCCCTCCTCGGCCTCTCTCTGGTCTCGGGCTTCCGCTTCGGCGGCTCCTTGTACAGCTCCTTGATCCTCTCCAGCCGCTTGTCCAGCTCCACCTTCAACGAAAGCTCTTCTGACCCGCGGTAGAAGTCGACCCTCGCGGCTATGGCTATCTTGTTCGCCAGTGTCCTTGCTATCTTCCCCCTCTGCCACTTCGGGGCCATGTGCACAGCCTGGTGCTGGAAGAGGATTCCGTGCTTCGGGGGCCTCGCCCCCGTGCGCAGCGACCTGAAGAGCGCCTTCTCCGCCCCGAGTATCTGGATCGTGCTCGCAGGGAGCATAGCCAGCCTGTCGAGCCCCCCTGCCTTCGCCATGAGCCTGGCTCCTATCGTCGCCCCTGCCACGTCGGACACGTTGGGCGCCACCTTCTTCATCTGCGCCTCCACGTAGTCGTTCAGGGCCCCCCTTATGGCGCTGAGCTGGACGGCGAGTGACGCCAGCGTCTTCACCCGCGACAGGTCGCCGTCGGATATGGTGCCCCCCTTGGACCTGTCCCTGGCCTCGAGTATGGCCGCGACCTTCTTCTCTGTGAACCCTCGGCCCTGGAGGTTCTCCGCGGTGTAGCCTTCCCTCCCTCCGATCTCCGCTATCATCTTGCAGAGGCCCACGTTGTCCTGCACCATCTGGATCAGCTCCGGGAAGTGCAGCCCGTACCACTCCGAGGCCCTGGTGGCGGTGATGTTCAGGTACTTGTCGGTGTCGTCAAGGGCCTGGATCGCCTGCACCAGGTGGAGGTCTGGCCTGGAGGAGGCTTCGCGGATGGCGGCCTCGGCGGCCTCGATGCTCTTCTGCCTCAACGCCTCGAAGTCTGCGCTGCCTGGGGCGGTCTCTGTCAAACGAAAGTCAGGGGCCGCTCCCCCCCAAGCCATTAAAGGGTTTCAGAGGTACTTCTCGATGGCGCCCTTCAGGACGGACCTGTGGCAGGTCGCGGGGTCCCTCTCGGTGCAGAGGAGGGTGATGGTCTCCTTCTTCGACTCGAGGGCGAGCTCCCTCAGGGCGTCCTCCTTCCCTTCCAGGGAACGCAGATACTCGGTCTTGAAGTCTTGCCACTTCACCTTTCCAGCCTTGTACCTCTTGATCAGGTCTCTGGGGGTGCCCAGCTCCTTCATCCAGAAGTCTACCTTGTCCTTCGAAACCCCCCTTGGCCAGAGTGTCATCACCAGCACCCGCTTCCCGTCCGAGGGCTCGGGAGCGGCGTAAACAGATTTCTCGATCTTAATCATGGCAGGTTCATCCATTCTGGAGAAGCTTCGAGCGTCTCACCCTCTCCTGCTCGTCCGAACGTAGTCCGGTCCTTTTATTGATTGTGCGGAGCGAACCCGCTGCTCCCCAAGCGTCCTCTTGTCCCGCCAGCGGAACTGTGGGAGGCAGCATGTGCAGATTCTGCAGCGGGCGACTTGGGGAGGGGTGCACGCGCGGGCCCGTCGTCGGCCCGGCTCGCGCAGCGAAAGGTCAGGGGTCCCTCGACAAGGGAAGGACGCCAGAATCTTGGGCCGGCGGGGAGCCTGCGAAGTGGGCTCGTCCGGGTTTCTTGGAGCCCGTGGAAACCTGAGAAAGATTAAATCCTGACAGCGACCGGCTTGCTTTAGGAGGTAATAGAACAAAAATGCCGACCCACGGAAGTCAGCAGCACCAGCTTAGCGCTGGCTGCCTTCAATCACAAAGGCCGGAAAAGTCCGATCCCAGACCCCCAAGCTAGAAGGGAAGCCAAAGAACAGCAAGATCCCCAAGGTCCGGAACAAGCGGAGCTACGAGAAACGCTTTACTCTGAAGCGCAAGCCAGGCCAGAACTGGATGCGCCGGTGACACGGTCGAACGACAGGTTCCAGGAAGCTGCCTCGCAGGTCGCTGAGCAGGTCGCCCGGGGGGTTCTCCGTACCCGCATGGACCTGGAGAGGGCGAAGAAGCGCGCAGCGTCGGACCATGACCTCGGCCGCTACCTCTCCAACTCAGAGATACTGAGCGCCCTTTCGCCCGCCGCCCGCCCAAAGTTCGAGGAGCTCCTGAGGGTACATCCTCGGAGGAGCGCGTCCGGGATTGTGGTGGCGACAGCGTTCTCCGCTCCCTTCGCCTGCCCACACGGCACCTGCGTATTCTGCCCCGGAGGCCCACGCCTGGGCACCCCACAGTCCTATCTCCCACGCAGCCCGGGGATGAGGTCGGCCCTCGAAGCCGACTTCGACCCTTGCCTGCAGGTGAGGAAGTCCCTCGCGAAGTACGAGGCGAACGGCCACGAGACAGGCAAGGTGGAAGCCATCATCGAAGGGGGGACCTTCATCGCAGTCCCCCGCGACTACCAGCTGGGATTCGTCAAGGGGGTCTACGACGGGCTGAACGGGCGCGAGTCCGCGACTCTGGAAGAGGCCCAGTCTGCAAATGAAACCGCCGGAAGCAGGTGCGTCGGCCTCACCCTCGAGTCAAAGCCCGACTGGTGCAAGCCCGACGACATCGACCTGATGCTGACCTACGGCATCACCCGGCTCGAAATCGGGGTGCAGAGCCTGAGGGATGAGGTCCTCGCGACGTCCAACAGGGGGCACACGGTCGAGGACTCTGAGAGGGCGTTCCAGGTCGCCAGGGACGCTGGCCTGAAGGTGACCGCCCACATGATGCCGGGCCTCCCAGGCGCGACCCAGGAGGAGGACCTCGAGGACTTGAGGAGGCTGTTCGAAGACGGGTCGTTCAGGCCGGACATGTCGAAGCTCTACCCCACCCTCGTCGTCCCTGGGACGGCCCTCGCCAGGCAGTTCGAGGCTGGGCTCTACGAACCGTATAGCGTCGAGACCGTGGTGGAGCTCTTGAGCGAGATGAAGCGCTCTGTCCCCAGGTGGCACAGGATCATGCGGATACAACGAGAGATTCCCGCTGACGAGATAGCGGGCGGCGTTCAGGACGGGAACCTGCGCCAGCTGGTCCTCCGGAGGGTCGAAGAGAAGGGGTTCTCTTGCCAGTGCATCAGGTGCAGGGAGGTCGCCCTCCGGGAACCCGGCGCATTCGAAGGCGGGGACGAGTCGGCCTACAGGGAACTCCGGTACGACGCGTCGGGCGGGACCGAGGTCTTCGGGTCCTTCGAGTCCGTGAAGTCTGGCGTCATCGCCGCCTTCGTCAGGTTGAGGCTCCCGTCGGCCAGGGCTCACAGGCCCGAAATGGCCGGGGCCGCGGTCGTGAGAGAGCTGAGGGTCTACGGCAGGGCTGTCGGGGTGGGCCAGAGGCTGGGCTCGGCCTGGCAGCACAGAGGGTTCGGCTCGGCCCTCATGGCCGCAGCAGAGAAGACGGCTAGGGAAGAGTTCGGGGTCAGGCGGCTCGTCGTCACAAGCGCCGTCGGGACCCGCCGCTACTACCGGAAGCTGGGTTACGAGAAGGAGGGGCCCTACATGGCGAAGCGGCTCCTCTAATGGTTTAAGACCGAAAGGCCACAGCCGTCGTCGCATGGGGGACCTCTCCGGCTACAAGGGCGGAGCCCTTCGGCTCCTCAGGGACGCCGGAGCGTCCATAGGCGACGTCATAGAGATTCGCACCGACTTTGGCACTGTCACAGGTACACTTGTCCCGCGCTACCTCTACGGCGACGGCGAGCACGTGGTCCTGAAGCTGAAGTCGGGGTACAACGTGGGGCTCGGCCTTTCGGGGCTGGCGAAGGCGAAGGTGCTGTCGAAGGGAGAGAAGCCTTCCTTCTCCCCGCCCGCCTCTCCCAGAGCGGCGAAGGGTCTCCCGAGGGTCCTGATCCTGGGCACCGGGGGGACAATAGCCAGCCGCGTCGACTACAGGACCGGCGCCGTGAGCCCCGCCGTGACCGCAGCTGAGCTGGACTCCCTGGTCCCCGAGCTCTCCGAGATAGCGAAGGTCCAGCCGGAGCTGCTCTTCGAGGTGTTCAGCGAGAACATGACCCCGCAACACTGGACGAGGCTCGCCAAGCGGGCCGCCAAGGCGGTCGGCGAGAAGTTCGATGGCGTCGTCATCACCCACGGCACCGACACCCTGGGCTACTCGGCCGCAGCCCTGAGCTTCGCGCTCGCGGGGATACCTATCCCGGTGATCCTCGTAGGGTCGCAGCGCTCGTCGGACAGGCCTTCTTCTGACGCCCCGCTCAACCTGGTCGCGGCCGTCACGGTCGCAGCGGAGGGGAGCTTCTCCGGAGTCTACGTGGCGATGCATCTGGGGGAGAGCGACGACAAGGTGGCGTTCCACGGGGGGACCCGGGTGAGGAAGAACCACACTAGCAGGAGGGACGCCTTCTCGTCCATAGGGGTCCCCCTCGCCGCAGTCTTCGGCAGGTCCGGGCTGGAGCATGTAGCCGAGGGCCTCCCCGCCAGGGGGGGTTCCTTCAAGCCGAGGCCGAAGTTCGACGGAAGGGTCGCCCTGCTGAAGTTCTACCCTTCGATGCCAGGGGGGCTCGTGAGGGCCGCCAGGAGGAGCGGGGTGAAGGCAATCGTGATAGAAGGGACAGGCCTCGGGCACGTGAGCAGGGAGGTCTCGTCCGAGCTGGGGAGGTTCGTGAAGGCCGGAGGCCTTGCCTTCATGACGTCGCAGTGCATCAACGGGAGGGTTGACTTGAGCGTGTACGACACGGGCAGGGACCTTCTGCACGTCGGGGTGCAGCCCCTCGAGGACATGCTTTCGGAGACAGCGCTCGTCAAGGCGATGTGGGTCCTGGGGACCGGCGCTTCGGGGTCGAAGGCCAGAGAGCTGATGGCATCCAACGTGGCTGGGGAGATCACCGCGCGGACCTTCCCGGGATGAGGGCGACTCCATGAGGGACAAGGAGGGACTGCTCGTCGGGCTGGAGATTCACCAGCAGCTCGCCATACCGACCAAGCTCTTCTGCGCCTGCCCTCCGGTGAAGACAGACGAGTTCCCCTACCACTTCGAACGGAGGCTGAGGCCTTCCCAGAGCGAGACCGGGAGGCTCGACCCGGCGGCCGTCTTCGAGTACGCGAAGGGGAGGTCCAACAGGTACTACTGGTCACCTGAGTCGGCGTGCCTCGTGGAGGCCGACGAGGAACCGCCTCATCCAATGAGCGGGGCGGGGCTCGAAGCGGCGCTCCTGGTGGGGACCGTCCTCGGCTCCCAGCTGGTGGACGAGGTGCACGTGATGAGGAAGATAGTGATAGACGGCTCCAACACAGGTGGGTTCCAGAGGACCGCAGTGGTCGGGCTGGGGGGCTCGTTCGAAGTCAACGGGGGCAGGGTCGGGGTCCAGTCGGTCACACTGGAGGAGGACGCCGCGAGGATCCTCGGCGAGGACTCGGAGTCACGGCACTTCGCGCTTGACAGGCTCGGCGTCGCGCTGGTCGAGGTGTCCCTGGACCCGGTCAGGGGAGCCCCGGAGCACGTAGGGGAGGTCGCGCTGCACCTCGGCCGTCTCCTCCGCTCGACCGGGAGGGTTGCCAGGGGGCTGGGGACCATCAGGCAGGACCTCAACGTGTCCCTGGCAGGAGGCAAGGTCGTCGAAGTGAAGGGGGTGCAGAAGCTCAACCTCCTCCCGCGGGTCGTCGAGTACGAAAGGAAGCGCCAGAGCATGCTCATCGGGGTGGCGGAGAAGCTCAGGGAGAAGGGCATCAGGAAGGTGAGTTGCAGGCACAGGGACGTCACCTCGCTGCTCGGCGCGTCGTCCTCGGGGGTGGTGAGACGGGCGGTCAGCGAAGGAGGGGTGGTCCACTGCATCGCGGCCGACGGGCTGGCCGGACTCCTTGGGTGGGAACCCGAGCCGGGGGTGAGGCTCGGCAAGGAGCTGGCGGAGGTCGCGAGGGCCAACTCCCTAGGAGGGGTCATACACTCCGACGAGTTCGAGAGGCAGGGACTGACAGGGGCGGAGGCGGCAGCTCTTGCCGGCGCGATGGGGGCGGACCATGAGTGCGCGCTGATACTGGTCGCCGGAAGGAGCGAAGCCGTCAGCAGGGTGGTCCCGCTCGTCGAGGCGAGGGCGGCCGAGGCGCCGTCGGGGGTGCCTCCTGAGACGAGAGCGGCGACAGACTCCGGGGAGACCAGGTACATGCGCCCAAGGCCCGGGTCGCAGAGGATGTACCCCGAGACCGACATCCAGGACATCGAGGTCGGAGATGAAGTGAGGAGGAGGCTGGAGCGCGAAGCCCCCCTACCGTGGACAGAGTCAGTGGAGCGGCTCCAGAGGGCGTTTACCCTAAGCCGCGACCTTGCGCTGAAAGTCTACGACTCGGAGACGACCGGCGAGTTTGAGGCGTTGGCCGCGAGGCTCGGGCTCGAGCCCTCGTTCATCGCCTCGGTCCTGGTCGACCTTCCGGCAAGGCTCGAGAGAGAAGGGGTCCCAGAGTCGGCCGTCGGGCTGGGGCCCCTCACGGCGTCCCTCGAAGCTGTGGCCGCAGGCAAAGTCGCCAAGGAGGCTCTTCCGGAGGTATTGAAGGCGTCTGCGGAAAAGGGGGTCACAGTGGACCAGGCGATCCGTTCGCTCGGGCTGGGCGTCGTCACCGAAGAGTACGTCTCGCGCGTGGTGAGGGAGGTGGTGGGGCGCCAGACGAAGCTCGTCGCCGAGAGGGGCGAGGACGCCTTCTCCCCTCTGATGGGGGAGGCGATGAAGGAGCTCCGGGGCAAGGCAGACGGGTCCATGGTCGCTCGACTCCTGAGACGAGAGCTTGGGCTGGCCCGCAGCGGAGAGGGCTCAACCGGGCAGAATGGCGGCTAGTCTCTTTTCTTAAATACAGCGAGCCCACAGGAAGCTCCGCCGGAGGAAGTCCAGTTGAACTTCGGATACCCATATGACCTCTATTTCGGAATCACAATAGGGTTCTTCGCGACAGCGGCTGTGGTTCTGGCGCTGGACAAGTTCGGGGACGCCATGTTCGAGAGGGGAGTCGCACGCCCCTTCTTCCTGGGGAAGTACAGACTGCATCACAGGAGCTTCCTGTTCAAGGTGGTCCCGGCGGCCTACGTTGCGATCGCAGGCATGGTCATCGCGGGACTCGTGAAGGTGGAGTGGGGCCTCCTGTGGACGGGACTCGCCGGGACCGCCCTGGTCGCCCTGGACTGCCTCGTCCTTGACTTGACCATGGACTACTTCAGGAAGGGACGAGGCTGGGGACTTCTGCGACATGAGCTCCTCTACTCCGCGGTCCTGGTGTACGCCTTCGCGGCGTTCTTGCGCTTCACGATCTAGGACAGCGTGAGCCTGCAACTAGGGGTCGGTTCGCTCCGGCCCCGGCCGGCTCCTCTGCCGGGTCTTGGACTCCATGGATACGAGCCTCGAGTCCACGAGGTCGACCTGGGCGGCAAGGACCTTCCTGTATGCCCTCAGAAGCTCAGCCTGCTCTTTCGACGTCGCTCCGTCTATGGACTTCATTGTGGCTGAAAAGCCCTTGGAAGCGGCCTCCATCGAAGCGTCCACCGACTTCTGGACCGCTGGCGCCGCCCTCTTCAGCGCGACGTGGGCCGATTCTTCCGCCTTCTCAAGAATCTCTCTGAGCGACTTCAGTGTCTGCCGGGCCCTCGTCGTCATCTGGTCGGAACTCAAGGCGACACCCCGCTGCTCGACTCGGAGCGCATGACTCCGCATCGCGGTCCCTGCGCATAAGAGTCTACGTTTTGGAACGGCGGTCAGAGGTCCGAAATAGTGACCGTATGCCAGTCCATTCCGTTCCATGCCGCAGAATGCCGAGCGCGGACTACACACGCCAGATGAGCTCTTCTGTCCTAGAGTTCGGCAGGACCCTCCGGAGCCGTGCACCCTTGCCGAGGGACCCAGGGTCTCACAAGTGCTCCCCTTGTCTGACGGAGGGTCCGATGGCACCGGAGTGAGACTTTGGGGCAAGAGTTCGCAGTGGGCCGGAAGGGACCCGAACTCAAAAAGGGAATAAGATGATGCTTTCCGTCCCAGAGCCCCATTTGAAGCAACAGCTCACCGTTCCACACCGCTGTCCCGGGGAGGTCCTTCAATTGGACTTCCGCAACCTTTACGGACGGCGACTATAGGGATCAGGCTGATTGCTCCTGAAAGTCCACGTTGTGCCGAACGCTGGAAAGGCCAAGGTAGCGAGGGTGGACTACGGAACGCTTGAGGTCAGGGTCGACGAACGCCCGGAGCGCGGCCGTGCGAACAAGAGGTTGTTGGAAATACTTGCCGACTATTTCGGTGTCCCGAAGTCGAAAGTGACCCTCGTCGCTGGCGCTCGGTCGAGAGACAAGATAGTGCTGGTGGCATCCTAGGCCGTGCACTATCATGTGATACTGACGAAAGAGTGCAACCTTGCCTGCAGATATTGCGGAGGCGGAAGCGACACCCCGCCAAAGGAGATTCAGTATTCATTGGCCGACCTTGGCGCTTTCCTGTCTCAAGACACCGACCCGACAGTGGAGTTCTATGGCGGCGAGCCACTCCTCCGCATCGGGACGATGAAGTCAATGATGGACCAGTTGCCCGGGCGCTTCGTACTGCAGACCAATGGCCTTCATCTGGATAGTGTCGACCCGCAGTACCTCTCGAAGTTCAGCACGGTGCTTGTCTCGATTGATGGGAGGGAGGAAGTGACCGACGGGCAAAGGGGGAGAGGAGTCTACAAACGTGCGATACAAAATTCTGGCCTGGTCAGGAAGAGAGGATTCAAAGGAGACCTTGTGGCGAGGATGACTGTCGCGCAGGGTACCGACATCCGGGAGAACGTGGAACACCTCTGGGACACAGGGCTGTTCGACCACATCCACTGGCAGCTCGACTTCGGAATGTTCTGGGAAGCTGGAGAATACACCGAACCAGGGATCGACGATTGGATCGCGCGCTATAATTCTGGGATTTCTTCCCTCGTAGCTTCATGGGTAGACGAAATGAAACGCTCGAGTCGTGTCCAAGGGCTGGTGCCGTTCATCGGCGTTATGAAGTCACTCCTCTCGGGAGAGCCCTCAAAGCTGAGGTGCGGGTCTGGGATCGACTTCTTCTCGATCATGCCGGACGGCAGAATCTCGGCTTGCCCCGTCTCGGTCGACTTCGACTTCTCCATCGTCGGGTCGATAATCGCGAACACCCCCGGGTCCCTCAAGGACACCGAGGCCGTCGGCGAGCCCTGTTCGTCCTGCGACATCTTCAACATCTGCGGCGGCAGGTGCCTCTTCGTCAACAAGGCGCAGCATCTCCTCCGAGAGAGAGGCTATTCTCTTATCTGCGCGACGGTGCGGCATCTGGTGAAGGAACTCGGCGAAGCAAGGCCCCTTGTCGAGGTGCTCGTCAGGGAGGGTGCGCTGAAGCTATCTGACTTTGACTACCCTGGGTTCAACAACGGGTGCGAAACAATACCGTAGAGAGCTGAGGCGGCACCGATGCTTTCGAGCGACGGGCCGGAAGGGGTTCGAAACGCCGACCGCCACCAGCGATGGTCCGTCCCGCACTTGGGTTCCGGCTCCATTCATTGGTCGAAGTACTTCTGGAAGTTAACTTCCACCAATCGAGCCATGGAGCCCCCAAGAACCGCTCAGCCCCTGTCGCGACGTTAATTAGAACCCCTAGCGAGCTTGGCTGGAGGGCGTCAACGTCGAGCAGATCCAGTGAAAGTCGCCTCCCTAGATTTGTCTACACCAGACACGCCGAGGAAAGGATGAAACAGAGGCGGATTTCGCGTGCCGAAGTTCGGCTTGCCCTCTTCCGTCCCGCCGGGAGGATAAGGCTCTTTGACGAACCCGACAAGTGGGAGTACCATCGTCAGATCGGTGGCAGGACCGTGGTCGTCATCGTCTACCGCGAGGGGAACAGATTTAAGGTGAAGACTGTGTACTCTTTCTGACCCGATATGAGCGCAAAGATGGCCGTCAAATTCGACTTGGATGCGAACGCAGCATATGTCAAGCTGAGGAACGGGAGGGTCAACGCGACGAAAGAAGGTAAGCTCGATTCCTTGGAGGTGCTCTTGGACTACGCAAAGGACGGCCAGTTGGTGGGCGTGGAATTGCTGAACCTCAAGAAAGCACTTGAGCTCTATGTTGGGCCGAGGATTCCGGAGATAGCGGCGAAAGCTACCTCCTGAACACGCGCGCAAAACATCACTGGGCACGGATTTCGCACTGTGGTGGCGAAGTCGCAGCGTTGACTAGTAGAAGCCGAGTTTCACCGATTATTGGTCGAAGTACATGTAGAACTCGTAGGGGTGCGGTCTGGCTGCCACTGCCCTGTAGGCGTCCATCTCGAGCTCCATCATCACTTCGATGAGGTCGCTGGGGAATATGCCGTCCAGGAACCCCCTGTCGCTCTGAAGGCTCTCGACGGCCTCCTTCAGGCTCCCCGGGAGCTCTCCCACCTTGAGGGCGCGCCTCTTTTCGGGTGTCAGCTTGTAGATGTCTTCGTCCACCGGGTCTCCTGGGTCGGCCTTCTCCCTGATGCCGTCCAGCCCCGCGGCAGTTATGGCCGCGAACGCCAGGTACGGGTTGCAGGACGGGTCCGGGGTCCTGAATTCCACCCTCTTCGCACCTTCGGAGCCCTTCTCGTAGGCCGGGATCCTGACGTTCGCCGACCTGTTCATCTTGCTCCAGGCAATGTACACCGGCGCCTCGTACCCTGGCACCAGCCTGTGGTAGGAGTTGGTGGTCGGGTCAACTATGGCGCAGAGGGCCCTGCTGTGAGACATGATCCCGCCGATGTAGTACCTGGCGGTCTGGCTCAGCTCGGCGTAGGCATCGTCCGGGTCGTAGAACGTGTTCCTCCCGGCCTTCCACAGGCTCGAGTGAACGTGCATCCCCACCGCGTTGTCTCCGAAGATGGGCTTGGGCATGGTGGACGCAATGAGCCCCATCCTCGCCGCCACGTTCTTCGTCACGAACTTGTAAGTCATGGTGCTGTCGGCCATGGTGACGAGCTCGTCCCTGTAGACGTCTATCTCGCACTGGCCCGCGGTTGCGACCTCGTGGTGGTGGGCGTTGCTCAGCACGCCGAAGCCGTCGCGGAGGTAGTTGACGCAGGTCCCCCTGTAGTCGCTCAGTGTGTCGACGGGCTGCGTAGGGTAGTAGCCGTCCTTGAACCTGATCGGGAAGTTGGTCCCGCGGGCGTCAGTGGCCGACTCCTTGGAAGTGATCTTGAAGCCCGAAGCGAAGGGGTCGTTGGCCTCCCAGGTGACCCCCTCGAACACGAAGAACTCCACCTCGGGACCCCAAAGAGAGTCGGTGAACCCCGCTTCGCGTATCTTGGCCTCGGCGACCTGGGCCACGTGCCTGGGGTCGCGGTTGAACCTCCCCCTACCGTATCCCGCCCTGACGTCGCAGATGAACCTCGAAGTCTTCAGGCCCTCCTCGGTCCAGGGGATGGTCCCGTAGGTAGCCGCGTCGGGGACCAGCAACATGTCAGATTCGTGGATGTCCACGAACCCTCTGACCGACGAGCCATCGAGCTTCGCCACCCCTTCGGTGAACATGCTCTCCTCCATCATCTCGGTGGGCAGGGTGACGTGCCTCAGCCGCCCCGGGACGTCCGTGAACTGGAGGTCAACGAACCTGGCCCGGTCCACCTTCAGCAGGTCCATGGCCTCCTTCGGGGTGAACGTCCTCTTCACGAACCGCCCTTCCTCATCCACTTTGAATGTCAAACCCCAGACCTTCCTCCGCAAAGTATTAAAACTGAATCGACATAAGGTCAAATGTTCGACCAGATGTCGACTGCAAAATCATCCGACCGTCCAAGGCACCGCCGGGCGCCGCCCGCCGTCCCTGGACAATCGTTCGACGACCTTGACAGGAAGATACTCGGCATCCTCCTTTCCGACGCCCGGACCTCGGCCCGCGAAATCAGCTTCAGGATCGGTGTCTCCACTTCGACGGTCACCCTGAGGGTCGAGAGGATGAGGGCGCGCCAGATCCTGAGGGGGTTCACGGCCATCGTGGACTTCCAGAGGCTGGGCTACGAGCTGACCGTCGTCACCGAGATACACGTCTCAAAGGGGAAGCTGCTCGAGATGGAGAAGGAGATAGCGAAGCTTTCAGGGGTGTGCGCGGTCTACGACGTGACGGGCGAGATAGACGCCATAGTGATATCAAAGTGCAGGGACAGGGAGGAGCTCAGCCGCTTCACGAAGGGGCTCCTGGGGATGCCTTTCATTGAGCGGACTAACTCCCACGTGGTCCTCACGACGGTGAAGGAAGACTTCCGTCTCCCCGTTTAGCTTTAAATTGGCACCGGCCGCCTCAGCGCCGTTTCCATTGACGAAGATCAGGGTGAAGCTCGGAAGCGTCGAGGCCGAAGTCGAGGCCGAGCCCGAGCATCTAAGGGAGGCCATCGACCTCATCCCGGAGGTCGCCGCGAAGCTGCCAAGGGCAGGGAGAGATTCCCCAGCGGAGCCCCGGGACCAGTCGGAAGGGGCCGAGGCGCCGCCGCAGGGCCTCGCGACGCAGTTCCCCGTCGCCGCCCTGGAGAAGGGGGACTCCCTCGCCGACGTGATCGGGAAGTTCTTCGCAGGGCCCTGGGGTAGGGAGAAGCGCAAGCTTTCCGACGTGAGAGAGGCTCTACAGTCCTACGGGCTGAACTACCCGAAGCAGTCGGTGGCGGTGGCGCTGCTGAGGCTGGCGAAGACCACCAAGCTCAGGCGGTTCAAGGCGGAGGACGGGGAGTACGTGTACACCTCAGCGGCCGCGGTCGCTGCGGCGCAGCCCGCCGGAGATTTCGTCTTCGGCGAGCTGGCTCCGGCTCAGCAGGACTAGGCGCCCCCGTCGCGTTTTCAGCCGCCCCCGCGATACTGATTTAAGCCGACCGTGAACCGGGGTGCGAGCAGGCGTAACCATGTCCAGCGAGAGGGAGCTCAGGGTGCAGGTAAGCTACGGCGAGGACAGGACGGAGTTCTCGGGCCCGCCGGAAGTGGTGATGCGGTCACTCCACGAATTCGTCTCGAAGATCATCCCAAACATGGACCTGGCCAGGGTCATCAGCGTGAACTACTCCCTGAACGACCTGATCCAGATGTTCAAGGAATATGTGCGGGTGACACCAGAGGGCCCCAGGGTCTGGACCCAGGACAAGAAGCTGAGCGACAGGGACGTGATCATGCTGCAGCTCGTGGCCGCGAGGATCGCGAGCCAGAGCGGGAAGATGGCATCCGACTCGATGGGGGTAGGCGACATCGAGTCGGCCACGGGGCTCTACCCCAAGACGATAAGCTCCAGGCTGAGCGAGCTGACAAAGTCCGCCAACGTGGAGCGGGTCGACTCGGACCAGGGGGGCAAGTACAGGATAACGACGGTAGGGACGAGCAGGCTGGCCGAGCAGCTGTCTAAGAAGTTCCGGCCTGCCCCTTGAATGGGTACTTCTGGACGTACCTGTAGTTCCTCATGCTCCCGTCCCTGAAAAGGGAACCTTCCCTCACCAGGTCGACAAGGGTGTGCGACACGGCGGTCCTGTCGTAGTGGTACCCCCTCCGGCTCATCTCTTCGTGCACTTCGGAAAGCGACCTGGAGGTGGCGAACCACCCTTCCTTCCACATGGTGGTCAGCACGCTCCTGCTTGTCTCGCCCTTGCGGTCGTCTAGGCGGGCCTCCTGGGACTCGACGAGCACCGGCTCCTTCGAGGCCATCCCGGCGAGCACGCTTTCCACCGCCTGCTGCACCCTGTCCTCCCGGGTGTTGATCTCGATCTCCCATGCTCCTCTCTTGAGCCTGACCGTAACCGTCGGGCGCGCTTCGCTTTCGGACAACTCTATCTTGTTGCGCTTGTTGTCCAAGATGCCCGTATTTGAACTCGCGAGATGGGCAGGAACCTGCTGTACCTCGGCCACGTCGACCACCTCTCCCCTCGGCTCCACCCCTTTAAGCTGATTGGCCATGTTGCGCATATGTTGCGCAATACTTATCTACCCAGGTCGCATAGTCCATGATGCGCAAGATGGCCATCACAACACTCCCGCCGCTGCAGGACGGACAGCTCACCGTCCTCGACTCCCTGACGAGGGAGTTCGAGGAGGCATTCGCAGAACTGGCCGAGAGCGCAGAAAGTGAGCTCTCCGGGAAGCCGTTCATCTTCAGCAGCTACGGCCGGGAGCTCTACCCGTACTTCGAGGCGACTGACGCGAACCTGGTCCCTGGGTGCATAATTCCTATCAAAGAAGGGCGACCAATCGCGTCCGTCGACTCGACGTGCGTCCTGGTGGGGGAGACTTCCAAGGGGGCGCTCTACGCCGCCCGTACGGCGGTCGGCGTCTCCTTCGAGGGCGCCCTCAGGCGCTTCTACAGGTTCGGTCCCATCCTCGTCTACGCCAACTCTACCGGGCTCAGCGGGCTCGTCTCGCGGCTCCCGTCGTCCGAGCTGGACCTCATCCTCTCCGACCACGCGGTGGCCGAGAGGTTCATACGAAACACAGTCGAGCGCAGGGTGATCGAGGCACTCTCAGCCGGAGACGGGAACATGGTGGTCATGGCCGACGGGTCGCTCAAGCACCCGCTGGGGCAGCTCGGTTCTTCGGCTCTGAGGGGAGGATGGGCGAGGAGGCCGACGGTGGGTTTCTCAAAGTCCAGCAATCTCATACTTTCCGAGGACGCCATGGCAGTCCTTTCGAGGGCCCCTCTGCCGTCATACCACATGCTTGACGGAGGGAGCTGCAGCACGGTGCTGGCAAAGTTCACAACGGACGGGCTGGTCTTCAGGCTCGACATCGCCGGCCCCGAACCCGCGGAGACCGTCCTGGGGAGGATACTCTGGAACGACGCGTTCTCCTCGGGATACCCTGACTCCCTGAAGGTGGCCCACCACCTCTCGATCTTCTCGAAGGCAGACGACCAGGCCCTGAAGGCATACGTGACGAAGCGCTTCAGGGTGAAGCAGCTTCACACCTTCCCGCTCAGGAAGATAGCCCTCGGGAGCTTCAGGGGAGGCGCCTAGCCTGAAGATACTCAAGAAGGAATCGGACGACATCCTTGTGATCGCCTCCCCGAGGGAGACGGTGAGCGTCGGGGACTACCTCGTCGCTTCGGAGGCCCAGCGTAGCCTGGTCATGCAGGTCTACGACGAAAGATACCTCGACGTCGAAGGCATCGAGGAAGAGATCGCCAGGGAGGAGGTGCTTTCGGCGTCGGCGCCGGGGGTCACATCCGACCCCACCGAGCTCACTACCATATCCACCCTCATCCGGGACATGAGGATCCTCCTCTGCAAGGCCCGGGGGACACTCGCTGGTGGGAGGCTCACCCCAAGGGCGAACTGGATGCCTTCGAGGACGCGCTCGGTCGTGACCAGGCTGATGATAGAGGAGCTGGCGGGGGCCGTCGAGCCTCTGGGGGTAAGGAACATCCGCCTCGGCACCGTGGACGCCCAGTCTCCCTTCGGCATCCCGGCCGAAGCCCTGGACGGGAGGATCACCGTGATCACCGGTAAGAAGGAGTCTGGCAAGTCTCACCTCTCGAAGATACTCCTCCGCAGCCTCCTGGAGAACAGGGCGTATGCCATCGTCTTCGACCTGAACGACGAGTACGGCACCGTCGGCCAGCGCCGGGACGGCACGGAGTCGGACCAGGCAAGAAAGGTGAGGGTCGTCCGGCCGGGGAGGGACCTGAAGTTCTCCCTCTCCTCCGTGGGCATCAGGCCGATCTCCAACCTCCTGTCCCACTCCCTTGACATGCCAGGGACCTCCCTCAGGGAGTTCGGCAAGATATGGGAGCAGCTGGACAACAGGGACGAACTCTCCCTGGCCTCCCTCGAGACTGCGATACAGATGTGGCGGTGCAACGAGTTTGTCAGGGACGCCCTCTTCGCCAGGTATCACACCCTGGCGTCATGCGGCCTGTTCACCGACTCCCCCCACCAGCAGTTCGACCTCCAGGACTTCTTCACCCTCAACAGGTCAGGGGGGGCCCTTGTGGTATCGCTCAGCGGGATATCCCCGCTCAACAGGAAGATGGTGGTGGAGCTAATGCTCTCGAAGATCGTGGAGCTGCTGGAGCGGCGCAAGATCCCTCCGGTCTTCCTGTTCGCAGAAGAGGCCCATCTCTACCTAAGGGACACCTACTGGGAGGACCTGATCACCAGGATGCGCCACTTCGGGGTCTTCACCATCTTCATCACCAACCAGCCCGACGCCATCGACCAGAAGATCTACCGCCAGGTGGACAACATCTTCCTTTACAACTTCAGCAACGACTCGGACCTGGACCTCATCTCCCAGGCCTCCATGGCGGACGCGGACACCGTGAAGGCAATCGTCAGGACCCTCCCTCCGCGCATGTGCCTCCTTCTCGGGTACGCCGTAAGGGACCTCCCGGTCGTGGTGAGCGTCGACCACTTCGACTCTCCTCCCAGCGGGCTCACCAGGCGGTTCTTCGAAGACAGGGTCGAAGTGGGCGCCCTGAGCTGAGCGTCGCACGCTTTTAGGGGGTGCGAAGCGCTCGACTGCGGTTGAAGGTCAGCCGGGCGCGCTACGGCATAGACAGACCGAGCCTTGCCGCTCTCTCATTCTCTGAGGCAGCCCTCTCCGTCGCCCTGGCTGCCGCCGTCTACGGCTATACCCCTGCCCCCTTCGCGCTCAGGGCCGTCGTCCTCGCCGTCGGAGCCGCGGCGGGAGCGCGTTTCCTTCTCAGAGGCGCCAGCTATGTCCTTGGCGCGAGGGGTGGCAAGCTCCGCGACCGGGACAGGCTGTTCCGCGACATAGACTGGCAGGGGGTGCGCGGAGTGCTGGACGCGGGGTGCGGCCCCGGGCTACTTCTTGTGGGGTCGGCCAAGGCGGCGCCAGACTCCAGGGTCACCGGGGTTGACATCTGGGACCGGCGCCTGGAGTCGGGAAACTCCCCCCGCCGTGCGCTCGAGAACGCCGCCATCGAGGGGGTGGGCGACAGGGTGGAGGTCAGGGAGGGTGACATCAGGCGCCTCCCCTTCACTGACTCGACCTTCGACCTGGTCCTGTCCCGGGCGGTCCTCAACCACGTGAAGGGCGCCGGGGCGCGGAGGGCGGCCGTCCACGAACTGGTGAGGGTACTGAGGCCCGGGGGCCAGCTCGGCCTCGTGATAGTCGACGACTGGAACCTCGACGAATACAAGGCCTGGCTCCGCGACGAAGGGGTGGAAGTGCGCGCGTTCAGGGAAGCGGCAAGATATCCCCCGGGGCTGGTCTTCCTGAGGGCCCTGACGGGAATGCCGACCTTGGTCGGGGTCAAGGGGCCGGAGCGCCAGGGTCCCGTCACCCCTGGGGGGTGACCACGACGAGGGAGTCGGCGAAGACGTTGGCCGCCCCTGAAGTCATCCCTTCGAACTCCAGCTGGAACGTCCCCCCAGAGGCGAAGGTTACGAAGGCGGTCCCGACCAACTCGCACCCCAGGTAAGCCGAAGTGCATGAACCCCCATAGTTCTCCGTGGGCCCGATGGTGGTCCCGGAGGACGAGGTGCAAAGGTTGTAGGGCGCCTGGTTCCCCGTCCCGGCGCTCGACCAGTAGAGGCCTCCGCAGAACATGAACGCCGCCCCCGGCGGCACCGAGATGGCGAACATCGCCGGGTTGGAGGTCGGCCCCGACTGCCAGAAGCCGACGTAGACCTGCACGAGATAGCTGGCGCCGGGAGCCCCCTGGAAGCCGAGCCCAGGGACCCCCACATAGGCCGTCGACGTCGTCGACTCGACGGAAGGGGCGCGGTAGTAGCTCGGGGAAGCTCCCGAAGGGGCCTCGGCCGGATAGTACCAGAATGTGTTCCCGAGGGAGCTGAGCACCCCCACCGCCCCCCCGGGAGCGGCCCCGCTCACTATGGAGTCGTACCTCGCCTGGCAGGTCGACGTCCCCGGCAGGCAGGCTCCCGACGGGACCAGCGACGCGAGGCTCACCCCTCCCCCGGCTGGAACGTCGGCGGAGACTGCCGGGGTGTATACGGTCCCGTTGGGGTACATCAGGATCAGGTGGTTGACGTCGACCCCAGCTCCGCCTCCGTTCTCCACCAGGATGCCCCCGCCCCCTCCGGTGAAGCTGAGCCTTTCGGCCCCCTTGGCGGCGACCAGTGACTCCGCCCCCACCTCCGCGTGTGCGCCCTGGGCCTGGAGCTCGGAAACGAACTCGAGGGTCCCGAGCGCGAGCATGAATACGACAACGAATATGACAGTGCCGACCACAGAGGCCACCCCCTTCCTGGAACCTAGCCGCATCGCACCCCACCTAGGTCGGGACCACCTGAACGTCCGTGCTCGCCTGGGCCCCGCCGGCCGCCGTCACAGAGACCTGATGGTCGCTCCCCACCGCGAAGGCCGCCCCGGTGATTACGAGCTCCAGGAGGACGCTCCCCCCTGACCTCGCCCCGGCGAGGACCAGGACCGACCCCGGGTCCCCCTGCGAGATGCATGCCTCCGAGATCAGGGCCCCGCTCTCTGGGGTCTCGACCGAGTAGCAGTAGGGCGCCGAGGGCGGCGCCGGGGAGGTGGTGATGACCAAGGATCCCAGCGGCTCCGTCCCCGTGTCCGAAACCGTGACGCTCTCAACCGCGGAGTAGGGGCCCTGCCGTATTGTAGCGGAGACTATGCTGACCGACGGCCCAGCGCCAGAGCCCACGTACCTGGCGGCCGCACCGAACACGAGCCCAGAGCCTCCGACGGCCACCCCGATGAGGATGAACACCTCCAGGTACCCCGAGACCCCCCGCTTCCCCCTAGGTCCCAAACTGCACCTCGTCTCCCTGGGCGTCGTAGGCAAGTATCGTCAGGCCAGCGGGGTGGGCGCAGGACCCCAGCGCCAGGGCGTACTCCCCGAGCGCTCCGGGGCTCAGTGCCGAGTAGCTCCCGACGTAGTCTGTGCCGTTGACCACGAACCCGGCAGGTGCGAATCCCGTCTCCCCGAGGTCGTAGAGCGCCACGGTCAGGTCGGTCCCCTCCTGATATCCCCGATAGGCAGGGCAGGAAGCGGACGGCCGCACCGCTGCGTAGACCAGCCCCAGCTGGGTCTCCGCTGCGCCTTCCCTCAGCGACGCCCCCAGGGTGGCCGAGCTCGATGCCAGGTCGAACTGGCTCGTCGCCGCCACCACCACGATGCTCCCTATCGACAGGGTGACCCCGATCATGAGGACCGCCGCATAGAGCTCGCTGACGCCGCGGCGACGGCGCAGCGGAAAAAGAAGGGAGAGGGCCACTCCTCCTATGCCCCCTACTGCGATACCACGGTGACCTGGGCGGACGCAGAACCGAAGAGGACGTTGATGGTTACCGGGGTCCCGGCCGACCAGTAGCTTGGCAGTGTGGCCTGGAGAGGTCCGGTGAGGACGAAAGAGGCCTCGGACCCCGCCGCGAGCTGGGTCGAGTTGGAGCTGAGGTAGAAGGTCAGGGGTCCGGCCGCCTTCCCGACCCCCCAGGTGAGCGCCCCCCCGGAGATGATGGAGCAGGGAGCGTTGCACGTCGCCCCGCCCGCGCCGGTGCTGGTGTTCGCGACTACCACTTCGCAGGCGCCCGATCCCCGGCACGCTATCGGGGTCCCGCCGTTGTTCTTGATGGATATGGCGATGGCGAGGGGCGAGACCGACGACGACGCGCCCGCCTTCAAAGACGCCCCGACGATGGTGATGCTCGAGTTCGACGTCGCGCTGCTTACGAGGTTGTAGATGGAGGCGCTGACGACCCCTCCCACTCCCAGGACGGCGGCGATGATGATGAAGAGGTCCATGCTCTGAGATATCGCAGTCCTCCGCCTTGTGATTTTCATCCCCCGGACACCCCCCGTGAGGATTTAACCCCCAACGAGCCCCGTCAGCGGAAGAGGAGCCCCGAGATAGAAGGTGTGTTGAACGCCGCCATCAGACCCACAGCCGCGGCGGCGAGGGCCACGTTCACCGAAGCGCGGAGCGTATTCCTCACCGTGAAGTCTGTGATCTTTGCGCCGATTAGCCCCAGGGCTGCGGCCGACACGACTATCAGCACGTCCGATACCTCGGCCAGCCCCGGCGGTACCGTCCCCACCTGCAGCCCCGGGACGTGCAGTGTCGAGAACCCCGGCCTCAGGGCCGCGCTGAAGTTCGACAGCACCCCCCTCACGAAGGTCACCCCGAAGGCCAGCAGCAGGGGGGAGACGTAGGAAAGGACCAGGTAGGGCTTCATTTCGGCCATGGCGCTCTTCCTCATCTCCAGCATCCTGTCCGCGAAGTTCGACACCTGGTACACCGTGTCCACCGTCCCCCCTCCCGAGCGGCTCATCTCTCCGAGGAGGAGGAAGGCGAGCCTCCCGACCCTGCTCTTGCACTCGACCCTGACCTCGTCCAGGGGGACCCCCGCCTTGAGCCTGGACGCCACCCTGGCCAGGGTCCTTCCGAAGACGGGGTCGTAGCGCCCCTGGGCCTCCAGGACGATAATGGCCCTGCCAAGGTCGTACTCCTGCCTCTTGAACTCCAGTAGGTCCCGGAGGAACCTGGAGACCCCTTCGTCCACCGCCCTGGATTCGCCGAGCTGCTGCCTGACGGAGACGCCGTAGGCGACGAAGAACGCGAAGAGCGCCGCAGCAGCAGCGAGCCATGGCACCCCCAAGGCCACCCCGACCGCACCCCCGGGGAGGGAAAGCAGGAGCGCCCTTGCCGCCTTCCCCCTGGGCGGGTCCTCCCCCGCAGGCTGCATCCTCCCGGCCATGAAGAGCAGGGCCAGGGTGAACAGGGGGACCCCCACCGCCGTGAACGCCGACAGGCCGACGATGGAGAATCCGGGGGAGAAGACCCCGACCACCATCAGCAGCAGGGGGACCACCCCGAACACCGTGACCATCATGCTCCCGACGATGCTGACCCTGGCGACGTACCTGAACCAGCTCTCCTCCAGGCGCCTGAGGAGGTCCCCGCTCTCCGCCGACAGGAACGCCGGCACGTCTCCCCCGCTCCGGGCCTTGCTCGTGTACCCCAGCAGGAACTCGCTGAACCTCTTCGACGGGTGGCTGGATGCCAGCCTCTCGAACGAGTCGTTGGGGTTCATCCCGAATATCCCCACGTCCCGCTTCACCAGCAGGGCCTCGCTCCGCATCCGCGGGAACACGTCGCTCCCGGCCATGTCTTCGAGGATGGAATAGAGAGGCACCCCCGCTCCCCCCAGCACCCCCACCAGCACGGAGAAGAACGGGAGCTCGCGCTCCACCCCCTCCCTCCTCTGGGCGACCTGGTCCTTCAGCCTGATCTCTGGCGCGAAGTACAGCGCGAGCGGGACGGCGCACCCGGCGTAGCACCAGGGGGACAAGAACAGCCCGCAGGCCACTGACAGGGGGACGGCGACCAGGGCACCGGCGACCGCCCAGGTGACCGACTCCGCAGCCAGGGCCACAGGGTTCCCTATCCGCCCCGAGCGCTTGAGCAGCTCCGAGAACCTCTTCGACCTTCTAAGGACGAGCCTGAGGACCGGGGGCCGTCCGAGGAGCAGCCTCCCCCAGCCGCCGGCTAGGCTCTGCCCCAAGCTCCGCCGGCACCGCGCTTCGACTCGTCCACAGCGAACTCCTTCACCATCTTGGAGAGGGCCCTGGGGTCCAGCTCGCCTCCGGCGATGAGCCCGGCCATCCTGGCCGCTCTGATGGCGAGGCTCCCCTGGACCGCGGCCGGGGTCCAGCCGAAGCTCTCGGCGATCTCGTTCAGCCTGTAGGACCTGTCGAGGACCTCCGCCGGAGTCGTAGGAGAAAACGAGTCGGTGGCAGGGTCGTAGCGGAAGACGTTGACGGTCTCGTGGCCGTACCCGGCCGAGGGCTTGACCTCGTCCACGCTCACGACCCTCCTGACCACCCTGCCGTCTTGCAGGACGACCTTCCTCATGGTGGCTATGGCGGAGATGTCCCTGACGTGCCCTTCGGAGAACCTCATCGGGGGGGTGGTGAGCCTCTGGACGCACCTCTCGGCGCTCTCGGCGTGGACCGTGGTCATCGTCGAGAATCCCAGGGTGATGGCGGCGGCCACCGTCTCAGATTCCTCCCCCCTCATCTCGCCGAGGCTCAGGATCGTCGGGGAGAACCGGAGCGCGATCTTGAGGAGCTCCGGCAGCCCGTACTCGTAGCGCCCCGATACGGGGGAGAGCCCCGCCCTGTATGACCTCGTCTTCAGTCTCTGCCAGTGGAGGTGGTCGGGGAGGTTGATCTCGAGGACGTCCTCTGCCGTCACTATCTTGTACTTCGGGTTGGAAAGCGCCAAGATCGAGTTCATCAGGGTGGTCTTCCCCGAGTTCGTCTCGCCCGCGATCAGTACGTTGCTCGTCCTCTCAAGGAGGAG
Organism: archaeon; assembly: GCA_021819105.1. Taxonomy (GTDB): domain Archaea; phylum Thermoproteota; class Nitrososphaeria; order Nitrososphaerales; family Gagatemarchaeaceae; genus UBA183. The sequence continues at coordinate 182,113 of JAKASK010000001.1, read as the reverse complement.
CCAGAAGTAGGCGGCCATCAAAACGGACAGGGTCTTGTGCGAATGGACTTCGTCGTAGGGGCTGGTGGGGTCGGGGGCAGCCTGGCCGAGGAGGGCGGGCCACCTCGCGCGCTCGGGAGCCGCCAGCTGGGCGAGGGTGATTGGGGACTCCCTCTGCTTCCTTATCGCATAGGACGACCCGGGCCTGGAGATCTCGTCCCCCAGCGTCGCTGTGACCCTCCTGTCCGACTGGCCGTGCAGCGTCACCTCGAGGGAGGGCTGCGCGAGGGAGACCGTCGTCCCTCCCAGCTGCGCCAGCCTCCTCACGAAGGCCTGCAGCCTTTCTTCCGAGGGGTAAGTGATGTCGGTCTGCATGAACATGTACTCCGAAAATTTCCGGTGCAGGACCCTGACCGGCCTGTCGAACCTGCAGACCGAGATCTCTTCCAGGTTGTCGTCGTTCATCAGGGGGTCAACCTCCCAGAAGCCCGCGAAGTCCCTCATCAGGAAGTAGAGCAGCTTGTCCTGCGATTCGTGGATCACGTCGGCCAGCCCCGCAGCCTCCGACGTCTTCCAGACGTAGTCGGCCACGACATCGCGCGGCTCCCCCTTGGCGTCCGCGGGGATGGAGTCGAGCAGGTTCAGCTTGAGCAGCTCCAGGGTCCGGGCCTCCTCTTCGCTCAGCTTCGGGACCCTCACCAGGTACCTCCCGGCCCCGTCCTCGTCGACGACAAAGACCTCGGCCGATGCCTCGGGCCCTCCTCCCGCGGGGACCCTGTAGGTGTCCACCACCCCGGCGATCTGCTCCGGCGGCTCGACCGCGGGCGCCTGCTCCGCCCCCTTCCCGGGGCTGTCGTCCTCCCTCCGGAAGAGCTGGCGGACCTTGGACATGGCCGTCCATCCGCCGGGCGCATTTAACGCGCCATGGCCCTGGCTTCTTCCCGCATGGCAGAGGCGAAGGAATTAGAAACCACCCCTCCCCCGCACGGCCCGTGAAGATCGAGGAAGTCGAAGTGAAGGTCCCGGAGGGGTGCCAGCTGATCCTCGGTCAGTCGCACTTCATCAAGACCGTCGAGGACCTGTACGAGGCCCTGGCCACGTCCATGCCGGGCATAAAGTTCGGCGTTGCCTTCTGCGAAGCTTCAGGGAAGTCCCTGGTCCGCCGGGACGGCACCGACGACGAGTGCACGAAGCTGGCGGTGAGATGCGCGTCCGCGATAGGCGCAGGTCACGCGTTCGCCGTCGTCCTGTCAGGGTCCTACCCAATCAACGTCCTGAACCGCATAAAGTCGGTGGAGGAGGTCGCCAACGTCTACTGCGCCACCTCGAACCCGGTCACGGTGGTCGTCGCCGACACCGCGAAGGGGAGAGGGGTCCTCGGGGTGGTGGACGGCGGCTATCCGAACGGGGAGGAGGGCGCAGCGGACGCCGCTGAGAGGAGGGAGTTCCTCCGGAAGATCGGCTACAAGCGCTAGACCGCATTCACGTATCAGAGTATGACAAGTGAATAATAGTTTCACACAACCCTGCACTTTTTACTGAAAATAATGCATTGTCCCTTAATAACAACCGGGTTATCTCTGCTTTGGGTGTTGCAAGCGTGTACACCAGCGTAGAGCAGACGGCCACGCCAACCTGTGCGCTCTGCGGCCGGAAGCTCGGGGTCGGGTACTACTACTCCTGCCACGTATGCAGCCAGAGCTACTGCTACGCCCACGCCCCGGCGAAGTGCAGCCACGTCAAGCAGAAGGCGCCGACCGTGAAGGCGCCCTTCCTAAGATAGGGATAAACCCCCGCCGGCGGACCGGCTGCCATTGAAGGTCTACCTATCGGTCCCCATGATCGCTAACAGGGCCCTCCCCCGGGCCAAGCTCATCGCGAAGGCGATCACTGACGCCGGGCACACGGTCTCGTCCCCCTGGGTGCTGGGACCCGTCGAGAACCTCGACCCCCTGGCCGTCGACGTCTTCCAGCGGGACACCAGGGCGACGGAGGAGTCAGACGCGATCGTCGCGGACGTCACCGAGCCGAGCATCGGGGTGGGGATGGAGCTCATGGCCGCATACAAGGCGCACCGGAGGATAATACTCGTCGTCAAGAAAGGGAAGGTCACTTCGAGGATGCTGACGCACATGGACCGCAAGGAGACGGTCGAGTACGGCCGCGACCAGGAAGTCTACGCCGGCGTCCGGGCTCTCCTGCAGCCCCGCACAACCGATTTATCCCCCCGCCCGGCTCGGCAGCCATGAACAGCGAGATCGTCTCGAAGGGGGCGCCGGCGCCCATAGGGCCCTACTCGCAGGCCGTCGACGCAGGAGCGGTCTACTGCTCAGGGCAGATAGGCGCCGACCCCCAGACCGGGGCCCTCGCCGAGGGGGTGGCGGCACAGACACGCAGGGCGCTGACCAACCTCGGCTCTGTCCTCTCCCAGGCTGGGCTGGGGATGGGGAACGTCGTGAAAACCACGGTCTTCATGGTGGACCTGTCGGAGTTCCAGCAGATGAACGAGGAATACGCGAAGCACTTCAACCGGCCGTTCCCGGCTCGCTCGACCGTCCAGGTCGCGGCCCTCCCAAAGGGGGCCCGGGTCGAGATAGACGCGGTCGCTGTACGCTGAACGCTATCTGGGGGACCAGGCCTTCCTGTAGGGCCCGCGCCGTCTGCGCCGTGCCTTCTTCCTCCGGGCGGAGTCGGCCACGAGCTCGTCCTGCCGCGCCGTCATTTCTTCATCTTTGCCCAGGCCACTATGCTGAGCATCCCGGCCACCTTGAACGCCAGCTCCTTGTAGACCACGGCCTCCGGCGAGCTTGGGAGGGACGCGACGATGGGAGCTCCCCTGTCGGACTGCTCCCTGATGGCCACGGCCAGGGGGATCTCGCCCAGGAAGTCGACCCCCCTCTCGGCGGCGATCTTCTTCCCGCCCCCGCTGGAGAAGATGGGGGTCCTCTCGCCGCAGTGGGGGCAGACGAAGTAGCTCATGTTCTCCACGACCCCAAGTATCGGCACGTCCAGGCGCTTGAACATGGCGAGGGCCTTGGCCGCTATGTTGAGCGCCGCTTCCTGCGGCGTGGTGACAACGAGGATGCCCCCCAACGGGACGGTCTGCGCGAGGGTCAGGCTCGCGTCGCCTGTGTTGTGGACGAGCATCGAGTTCGCGACGAAGTTCTCGTACTGGTCGACCTGAAGGTCGTAGGTCTCGGCCTCCCCGAGGGGCTCGATGAGCCTCACCCTGGCGAGCTTGAAGGGCTCGGGGTCGTGCTTCAGAGAGAGCCGGAAGGCAAACTTGACAGCCCGGGGCGCGCTCCCTCCCCTGGGGCGGACATGGCGCCCCCCGGGCTGCGACTTGACCGCGGTGGCAGGGACGCCGCTCATCAGGCACAGCTCGTGAACCTGGGCCGCCAGACTCCCGTTGGCGCTTACTATCGCCGCGGTCTCCTGAACGACCTCCTTTGCGACGCTTGCCGCCCCCCGGCTTGGGAGGTCCCTGTGCGATTCACTGAGCCTTATGCTCCCAGCCGCTTCTGCGTACCCCCGGATGAACGAGAGCCTCTGGTCCAACGGGAGCCCGTAGACCCATGGCGGCACGCGCCTGTCCTCCTCCCCGCGGTCGAGGTCAAGGGCGGCGAAGAGTTCGGCCATAGGCGCAGAGGCGACGGTGAATCGCTGGCCGTCGACCTCCTCCAAGATCCTCACGCCGAAGGCCTTGCGGTAGAAGTCCTCGTAGGTCTCCCTGAACCTGTTCCCTCGTGGCTCGCACAGTTCGACCCCGGCGAAGCGACGGCTCCCCCTCTGCCGCTTCAGGGCCCCGCAGCCCACGAAGTGCCCCACGACCCGCATGAACCCCGTGGTGGTGGCTGTCGGAAACCGGACGGACGCCCGGTCGTGCCCGACCTTCGGGAGCGGCATGGACTGACCGCCGGCCACGCAATTCGGGACCAGGAGCCTGTCTCCGGACTTCAGGCGGTCAAGCCTGACCCACGAGTCTCCCCTGCGGCGTCGCAGGAAGGGATGGTTAGCGCTTGCGACGATCTCCCGGCCTGAGGCGGTGAGCCTGAATACCTCCTGCTTCCCCTGGGGGACGACCCCCAGGACCCGCCTCGGCACCAGGGACTCGCCGTCGAAGCTCAACACGAACTCTCCCACTTCGACCTCCTCGATGGGCTTCGGGACGTTCCCCGCGGTAAGTACCATCGTCCCTGCCGGAAGGCATCCGGGGGGGAGGTCGCACACCAGGTAGTCCAGCTCCCCCCACTCCACCTGGGTGAGCAGCTGCCTGACCGCCCCGGCCACCAGGGGTCCCCTCCAGATCACGGGGGTCGCCTCGTTGTAGAAGAAGCCCAGGGAGGCGACCTTGACTCCATAGGCGACGGGAGGGACGATCAACTCTGCGCGGACCTGGGGCGCCTCGGTCACCCCCATCATCAGCGGGATGTTCGGGCCGTATACGTCGGCGTCCAAGATCCCAACCTTCGCCCCCGACTCTGCCAGCGCAACGGCGAGGTTCACCGCCACTGTGGACTTGCCAACGCCCCCCTTGCCGCTGGCCACCGCGATCACGTTCTTCACCCCCTTCAGTACTTCCGCCTCGGCAAAGTCTCTGGTGGCGAAGACCTTCGCCGAAGTCTTCATCTCCACATGCTTGACCCCCGGGATGCGGGCCACCGCGCCCTTGGCAGACTCTTCGAGCCTCGTCCTCAGTGGGCACGCAGGGGTCGTCAGGTTCAGGGTGAACTCGACCCTGTCCCCATCCACCTTCACCCCGTCTATCATGCGGAGGGACACGACGTCCCTTCCGAGCTCAGGGTCCTTCACCTCTGCGAGGACTCTGAGGACGTCTTCCACCTTGGGCATCCTCTGGCTACACCCGTTCGGGGGGTCAAAAACATACCCCCTGCGGCAGAGCCTTTATCGCACCTGAAACCGCCCCGGGCGAGAGGCTTGAACCGGATAGAAGTCCTCCCGGTCCCCGGCATCCCGGAGATCCGGAAGGGTTCAGACCTCGGCGAGCTCATCGTCGGGTCCCTGGCGAAGGTCGGGGAGTCGCTCATGGACGGGGACGTCGTCGTGGTCAAGCAGAAGGCGGTCTCCAAGGCGGAGGGGAGGGTCGTCAGCCTCTCCCAGGTGGAGCCTTCGCGCCGGGCGAGGGCGCTCGCCAGGAAGGAGGGGAAGGACCCGAGGCTGGTGGAGCTCATACTGAGGGAGGCGGTCAGGGTCGTGCGCTCGGGGCACGGCGTCATAATCACCCAGACGAGGCACGGGTTCGTCTGCGCCAACTCCGGCGTGGACCAGTCCAACGCCGGGGTGGGGCTAGCCGTGCTCCTCCCCGTGGACCCGGACAGGAGCGCCAGGCGGATCAGGAGGTCCCTGGAGGCGAAGTCCGGCGCCAGGCTCGCGGTGGTCGTCACCGACACCTTCGGCAGGCCCTGGAGGAGGGGGCAGACCGACGTGGCCATAGGCTGCTCGGGCATAGTCCCCCTGGTCCGATACGCCGGCCGGAGGGACAGCTACGGTTACGCGCTCAGGGTGACCGAGCCGGCGGTCGCGGACGAGATCGCTGGCGCCGCAGAGCTGGCGGCCGGCAAGCTCGACGGGATACCAGCGGCGGTCGTGAGGGGGGTGAAGTACACCCGCGGCGAGGCGGGGGTGAAGTCAGTGTTGATGCCCAGGCGCAGGGACCTCTTCAGGTGACCCCATGAAGGTCGCCGCACTCGCCGGAGGGACCGGGTCCGCCAAGCTCCTCCGGGGGCTCAGCCGCCTCGACATCGACCTGAGCGTGGTGGCCAACGTGGGGGACAACGTCTGGATGTACGGCGCCTACGTCTGCCCCGACATCGACGTCACGTGTTACACCCTTTCGGGGATCGCCGACAGCTCTCGCGGCTGGGGGATCGACGGGGACACCTTCGCCGCCCTGGGCATGTTCGCCCGGGCCGGGCTGGAGACCTGGTTCCGCCTCGGGGACAGGGACCTCTCGGTCTGCATGGCCAGGACAGAGATGATGCGCAGGGGTTCGACCCTCACAGAAGCCACCGAGAAGGTCCGCAGGGGGCTCGGGGTCCGGTCTCCGGTGCTCCCTGCCAGCGACCAGGAGCTGGAGACGAGGGTCGACACCCCCATGGGAGACCTCCACCTGCAGGAGTTCTGGGTCAGGGAAAGGGGGCTCCCCCGGGTCACTGCCGTGAGATACAAGGGGGCCAGGTCTGCCCGGCCTACCGCGAGGGTCAGGGAGGCGATCCTGGAGGCAGAGCGGGTGGTGCTCTGCCCGGCCAACCCAGTGACCAGCATCGGACCGATGCTCGCGGTGCCAGGTCTCCGGCGGCTCCTCGCAGACTCCGACGCCAGGGTCGTCGCCCTATCGCCCATGTCGGGGAGGCGCCCCATAAGCGGGCCAGCAGGGAAGTTCATGAAGGCGTTGGGGCGAGAGGCTGACTCGGTAGGGGTCGCAGGCTTGTATTCATCGTTCCTCGACGCGATCATTGTCTCCAGGGAGGACGAGGGGATGCGGAGGAAGATACAGGCGCTCGGGGTCGAGTGCGAAGCCTCGGACACCTTGATGCGGGGCCCAGACGACGAGCTGAGGCTGGCGAAGGAGCTGCTCCGGCTTTGACCGCCCTCGCGGTGCTGGTCCCGGTCAAGTCGTCGGACGCGAAGTCGAGGCTGTCGCCGGTCCTCTCGGACAGCCAAAGGAAGGCCCTCGCAGCTTCGCTGTTCAGGGGGCTGATGGCTACCCTGACCAGGGCAGGGCTCGTCGCCTCATGCAGAGTGGTCTCCTCTGACAGGCGTGTCCTAGACGCTGCCCGCTCCTTCGGGGCGACCCCCGTCATCGAAGGCTCCGACTCCGGGGTCAACGCAGCGGTCCTCGCCGGGGTGAGAGACGCCCGGGGGGCCAGCGAGTTCCTTGTGCTCCCCTCGGACCTTCCCCTCCTGAGGGCCTCGGACCTCGCCGCGCTGCTGAGGCTGAGGAGGCTCGGGTCAACGGTGGTCATGGCTCCCTCCCTCACTTTCGACGGGACCAACGCCCTGCTCTTCCCCCGGGCGCCAGACTTCCCCCTGAGCTTCGACAGCGACAGCTTCTGGAACCACCTAGCGGGAGCCTCCCGGCTCGGGCTCACCGTCGGCGTCTGCGCGCGGAAAGGGATAATGTTCGACGTCGACTCCCCAGCTGACCTGCGGACCCTCGCGGGGTCGGGAGCCAGGACCGAGAGCGCCAGGCTCGCCAGGGCGGCCGCACAATGAGCGGCCTCCTGATACGCGGGTGCACACTTTGGGACGGGACCCCGGGGTCGGTCTACTGCGAAGGGGGGAATATCGCAAGGGTCTACCGCGGCGAAGAGCCAGACGTCCCCGCCGACGCGGAGGTGATAGAAGCCAGCGGGGGTTCCCTCCACCCCGGGCTGATCGACTCCCACTGCCATCCCTTCGACTACGGCTGGCTGAAGCGCTGCGTCGACCTGAGGGGGACCAGCAACGTGACCGCCCTGAGAATGAGGCTCACCTCGGGGGTCCTGAGGGCCGCCCCCGGCGAGTGGGTGGTGGGGATGGGGTGGGACCAGGAGGCGTTCCCTGACAAGAGCATGCCCTCGCGGGGAGACATCGACGACGTCGCCCCGTCCAACCCAGTGGTCCTGTCACGGATCTGCGGCCACATCGGACTGCTCAACGGCGAAGCAATCCGTCGGTTGGGACTGGGGCGGGGGTCGGGCCCGGAGTACGAAAGGGACCCCCGCGGGGAGCTGACCGGGATAGTGAAAGAGACCGCGCTCGTCGACGCCCTGCGGATGGTGCCGAAGGCCCCCGAGAGGCTCGGGTCCGACCTCCTGACTGTGGACGCCGAGGCGGCGAAGCTCGGGCTCACCGGGCTCCACTGCATCGTCTCCCCGGAGGGGTACAGGGAGGAGCTGACGGCCCTGGCCGGGCTCCGGGCGGCGGGGGCTCTTTCGCTCCGCTACCGCGTCTACGTCCCCTTCGAGGCCCTCGGGTTCGTCAAGGAGAAGCGGCTCTTGGACGGGGCGGGCGGGGGCGGCATGAGGCTGAACGGGGTCAAGATATTCACAGACGGCTCGCTGGGCGCGAGGACCGCGGCCCTGAGGGAACCCTACTCCGACGACCCGGGGAACTCCGGGATGCTGCGCATGACCGACTCGGAGCTGGGACGGCTGGTCGAAAAGGTCGACTCGCTGGGATACCAGGCCGTGGTGCACGCCATCGGCGACAGGGCTGTCGAGCAGGCGGTCGAGGCGCTGTCCCTTGTGACCGGGGGCGGCAACCCGCGGCGGCACAGGATAGAGCACGCCAGCGTCGTCCCCAGGGACCTGAGGAGCAAGATGGCCAGGCACGGCATCAGGGCCGCGGTGCAGCCCTCCTTCGTCACTTCGGACACCTGGGCGGCTGAAAGGCTCGGCGAAGAGCGTCTGAGGGACCTCCACCCCTTCAGGTCCATGCTCGAGGAGGGGATAGTCGCGTCGGGCGGGTCTGACTGCCCGGTCGAGTCGCTGAGCCCTGTGCTCGGGATGTGGTCGGCGATGACCCGCGGAGGGTCCGTCCCCAGCGAGTCCGTCACCCTGGAGCAGGCGCTGGCGCTCTACACTTCGTTTGCGGCGTCCAACGGCTTCGACGAACTGGCGCTGAAGGAAGGGTCCCCGGCTGACTTCACCCTCTTCGACTCCGACATCGAGGGGATGCATCCGGCGCTGCTCAGGAAGGTGGGGGTCCTGGCCACCGTGGTCAACGGAGTCGCCGTCCACTCCTACGGCGCCGGCTAGATCTTCTGGAACCTGTTAGACTTGCCGTCGTAGCTCAGGAGTCCGGCGTAGATGGCCCAGTGTATCATGAGGGTCTTGACCAGCGCCTCGTTGAGCTCAGGGTTGTAGTGCCAGCGGAGGCCCATCTCGCCAAGGGCGTCTGCGACCTGAGAAGCGGTGACCGGCCTCCCCTTGGATGCGAGCTCCAGGGCGGTCCTGAAGGGCTCGATCATGGCGATCCTTTCCTTCAGGAGCCTGACCTTGTTCTTGGTCGTCTTCTGGAACTTCAGCCCCAGGTCCGTGAGGTGCACGTCCGCCTTCTCGCTCCTCACCAGCCCAAGCATCTCCGCCGCGTCGAGGATGGGGAGCAGCACCGCCAGGTCTGCCCCCAGCTCGTCCGCGAGCTTCGGGGCGTCGACCTTGCCGCCTATGCTCCCTGTGATCTCCACCAGGCTGATGACCTGGCCGGCCCTGACGGGCCCCGGCATCAGGAGGGCGGTGGGGAGCGGCCTGTGTGGTTCTGCCAACTAGAAGTCCACCACGGCGCTCTCCCCCGGTGATTTAAGCAGACTAGCGGGGCTCATGACAGGTACGCGTACACCCTGTCCACCCATTTGAAGAACTCGTCGGACTTCTTGTTCCTGGGCCTGGGGAGGTCAACCGTCAGCTCTCCGGCCACGTGGGCCGGCCTCCCAGAAAGCACCACCACCTTGTCGGCCAGCTCTATGATCTCCTCCACGTTGTGGCTCACCAGGATTACGGACTGGATCGAGGTCGAAGGGCTGATCAGCAGGCTGTGGGTCTCCACGCGCAGCCTTTCTGCCGTGATGTCGTCGAGGGAGCTGAACGGCTCGTCCATGAGCATCACCTTCGGCTCCGTCGCCAGCGCCCGGGCGACCCCCACCCTCTGCTTCATCCCCCCTGAGAGCTCCCCCGGGTAGACGTTCTCGAAGCCGGTCAGCCCCGCCGAGTCGAGGGCCTCCTGCGCCTTCTGCCGCTTCTGCACTTCGGTGAGGTCCTTCCTGGAGCTCAGGCCGAACACCACGTTCTCCAGGGCGGTCCTCCATGGAAGCAGGACGAAGTTCTGGAAGACCATGGCGACGTCCTCCCGGGGCCCCTTCACCTCGGACTCGAGGACCCTCACCACGCCCGAGGAGGGCTTTATGAGCCCGGCGACGATCCTTAGGAGGGTCGACTTCCCGCACCCCGACGGGCCCGTGATGGCCACCAGCTCGTCCCTCCCCGCCTGCAGGGAGACGTCGGCGAGGACCGGGAGCGGCTCCTTCTCCTTGTGGTAGTCGAGCCTGACGTGCTCGACCTTCACTACCGGAGCCCCCCGCGGAAGACCTGGCCCGCTCTGCGACAACTTTCCGGCTCCCACCGCCTAGCGGTTATACGTGTAGCGCTTGGTGACCCTGTGGTAGATCCTGCGCCAGACGGTCAGGTTGAAGGTCACGATGAGGGCCGTCATCGTAAGGATGGCCAGCGCAAGGGTGAGGTTCTGTCCCTTCGCCGTGGCGACGACTATGGTCTTCCCTATGCCGTTCCCCACCTGGGTCAGGAGTATCGTCTTCCCGTTGGACAGGGTCTCGGTGAAGTACTCGGCGATGATCAGCGCGTTCCAGGCCCCCCCGATGGCTGTTATCGACCCGGTGACGAAACCTGTGAGCGCGCCCGGGATGTACACGTTCCGCCAGGCGGCCCACCTCCCCACGTGGTAGGCGTTGGGCAGCTCCTTCAGGTCCGCCGGGAGGGTCCTCACGCCGGCCATCACGTTGAAGATGATGTACCAGATGATCGCCAGGATGATCACGATGGCTGCCACCGCTTCGGGGGCGTGCCCTATCACGGGGACGAGGACGATGGCGGGGAGGAGTATGGGGGCAGGGATGGAGGAGACCACCTCGAGGACGGGGGAGACCGAGTCATAGAGCTTGAAGTTCAGGGAGATGGCTATCCCCAGCGGGAGCCCGATGGCAACGCAGATTGCGTACACGTACCACACCCTGACGAAGGAGGTCGCAAGGGCCACGAGGACGGTCGCCTCGGTGGAGACCACCTGGCCGGCCGAAGGCAGGTTGGAGATGGCGAGGTCTCCTGAGCTCGCCATCGAACTGAATAGCAGAAGGCCGAAAAGTACGAAGAAGATCAGCACCGCGTACTTGAGTCCACGCCGGAACCTGGCGATGGTGGAGCTGAACCTGGTCACCCCCCCCACGCCGTGCGAAAGGAGGAAGAGCTTCGATATTGCCCTGTGGTTCACCCAGGAGTAGAACCTGGTGATGGGGTCCCTGTGCAGCTCCCTGGGCTCCTCCATCATCTTGTACTTCTCCGACCAGAGTGCGAAGGCCCTCAGGAACAGGTACCTCCACAGCAGCACTGCCACCACTATGCCGCCGATCAGTAGTGCGTAGTCGGCGTAGTCGTTGTTGGCCGGGAAGTAGGTGGCCCCAATCCCTATGCCGTAGGCGATCGGTATCTGGACGTTCCCGCTGCTGGTCCCCACGACTATGATCTCGCTGGCGACGAGGAAGAAGAGCCCGACGGCCCAGGATATCTGGGTGTTGTAGGCGATCCTGCTCATGGAGGCCGGGATGTACAGGTTCTTGATCCTCTCCCAGGAGCTCGACTTCGAGACGTCGAGGAGGTCGAGGTAGTCCTGGGGGATGGCCTTCACCGCTTCGTAGACCCCGAAGGCGATGTTCCAGGACATGCTCGTGAAGATGAGCACGATCACCGCGAGGTTGGCGCCTATGAAGTTGGGGATGGCGCCGTAGATGCCGAGTATGACGAGCGGGAAGAACCCCAGTATGGGGATGGACTGGAATATGTCCAGGAGCGGGAGTATCACCGCCTCGGCCCGCCTGTTCCGCGCGGCCCAGATGCCGATCGCGAGTGCGAAGAGGATGCTCAGCCCCAGTGCCAGGATCATCCTGACCCAGGACGAGACGATGTCCAGGGCGACCAGTCCGAACTCTAGTGTCACCGTCGAAGCTGGGGCGGCGCGTTTTCCAGCGTATATACAGATTGCCGGCTCAGGCGATGTAGGGAGTGCTCGAAGAGTCGAACCTGCGGATGGTCTGATACTCCCCCTTGTCCCTGAACCCGGAGAGCTGGCCAAGCTCTGGGAAGAACTGGTCCAGCGGCCTCACCGCCATCTCTCCGGCCACGTGGCTCCTGCCCAGGTAGGCGTCGGTGATTTGCTTCCCCAGCTCCCTGACCTGCCTGTCGCTGGAGTAGCCGAGGCTGTGGAGGTACTCGTGGAGGAGGATCATGAACACGTAGGCGTTCCTCTTCGACCTGGAGTTTGAAAGTTTCTCGATGATCCTCAGTATGTTGCGGTTCATCACTATGGCGTTGGAGCCCATCTCGTGGTACGCCCCGACGGAGTTGGGTATGTCCCCCAGCACCAGCGTAAGCCCTGCTCTGTGCAGCTTCAGCGACCTTTCGGTGGCCGCCTTCACGAGCTCGAATATGTCGTCGAACCCGGCCGCGGAAGACAGGGTGCGCCTGTGGTCGTAGATGGTCAACGGACATTCAGACCCGGGGAGGTAATTAAATCGCGCCCTGCTCAGAGCTTCTTCTCGACCCGGACGCTCAGGACCCCGTTCACGTAGGTCGACCTTGCGGTCGTTGGGTCCACTGTGCACCCGAGGGGCTTCACCAGCTTGAAATCGAAGGCCTCGACCTTCAGCCGGTCCGCCTCGGTCCTGACCCCGATGTCTCTCCTGCTGTAGCCCGGCGCCAGAAGGACGAAGGTGACGGAGCGGGCGTCCTCTATGAGCTCGCCCCTTTCCTCCTCCACCGCGCGCAAACCGTCCATGTCCTGCTGGGCCGCTCTGACCAGCTCGGCCAGGGCGTCCTCGAGGGGGTCGGGTTCGCTAGGTGAGGTCGTCGGATGTCCCTTCCATGTCGTAGAGCTTGACTCCGATGTCTTCCCAGCGGACCTGCCCTTTCAGAACCGGTTCGGCCTGAGCTTGCGGGGCCACGTTAACACCTGTGTAATAACAGAGATGATATATCGCCTGTGAGTGAACCGAATTGACCTGCGGTGCGCTGATAGTTGACAAACCTAGGCTTAAATCCACGTAATAACCAGCCGTCGCAGTGCCGGTAGTCTTTCGCGTCCTCCTCGGCAAGACCGGGAACAGCCTCAGGATCACGCTCCCGCGCCCGATTGTGGAGGGCTTCAACTGGGAAGACGGGGACGAGATAGTCCTCTACGTCTCCGAGGGGGAGGTCACCATCAAGAAGGGGAGGAGCAAGAAGCAGCTCGAGAAGGACAAGAAAGAGGCGTCTGGCTAGGCTATCGATCTTCCGCAGTGCTCGCAGAAGAGCATCGGCCTCGATAGGGGCTTCCCGCACGACGGGCAGACAATCCTCCCCTCCCTGACCTTGGGGGGCTGCCCTCTGACGCTCCGCCTGCCGAGGGCCACCGCTATCTCCACCATGGTCACGATGGGGATGAAGATCACGAGGTCCAGGAGCGGGCCCCCGTCCGGCGTCAGGAAGAGCCCGGTGACCACCCAGATTACGAACCAGATTATGACCCGGTTCTTGGAGAAGAGGTCCGCCTCGAGCACTCGGAGCCTGATAAGGGAGTACACGAAGACTGGGCTTGTGAAGGAGACCCCCGTCGCGCCGATTATCAGGAATATGATGTAGTAGAAGGAAGCGGCGTCGACGAAGGGGGTCGTCCCGGTGGCGACGTAGAAGGGGCCCAGGAATATCAGGAGGTATCTCGCTATGACGAAGTACCCGAACCCCACCCCGACGGCGAAGAGCGCCGAGGCTGCGGCCACGAACGGATAGATCAGCCCCCTCTCGCGTTCCGTCAGAGCGGGCCCCACGAACTTGTAAGTCTCATAGGCGATGACGGGCATGTCCAGCGCCACCGAGAGGAGCAGGCTGGCCATGATGTAGATCTCCATCGGCTCCCCGATTCCGGTGCCGGAGATGATGCGCCAGCTCGCCGGGAGGAGGTCCGTCACCACGGTGCGGAGGAACGCCGCTATGACCGTCCCTTCGAGGAAGGTGAGGTTGAGGTACTGGCCCGGGTCTCGGATCGAAGAGAGCGGGCTCACCGGGAAGAGGAGCACCACGACGAAGATGATCAGGAAGCTGTAAGCTACTACCTTCAGCCTCCGCCTGAGCTCCTCGATGTGCTCGGAGAAAGGCAGCCTGCCCGAGAACAACTCGACAGCGGACCGCCCTGGCTGCCTATTTCACGCTATTGGCTTTTGGCCTTCGCTACTATCTCTTGGGATATCTGCTCTCTCGTCTTCCCCTCGGTGGCGATGCCCAGCTGCATCGCCGTCTCCAGGAGGATCTGGTCGGCTGACTTTGGCACCGGCGGAGAGCTGGACGCGGCCGTCGCCGACGCCTGGAACTCCTTGGAAGCCTTGTCGAACTCCCCCTTCGCCCTCCCCAGCCCCCGGGCCAGCTCAGGGATCTTCTGCGGTCCCCAGAGGAAGATGACCACCACGATGACGCCTATGATGATCCACTGAAGCGGGTCTCCAAGCGCCATACGTCGCGCGATTTCCGCATGAGGTTTATACGCTTTTGCTCCCCTTTCGGTCTCAAGAGTGAGCGTTCGCGCTAACGTTTTATGCTCCCGAGGCGCGGCGCCCTTCGTGCCGCTCGCCACCACGGTCGAAGACTTCTGGAGGCTGACAAAGCCGCGGATATGGGGGCTCCTCGTCTTCACTGGGTTCATCGCCATGCTTGTCGCCGTCAAAGACACCCCCGGCGTCGCCCTGTCGCCCTCGCTCCTCGCCCTTGGCACCGCGTCGCTGGTCCTGGGGAGCGCGTCAGCCGAGGTGCTGACCAACTACCACGACCGTGACATCGACGGCATGATGAACAGGACAAAGCAGAGGGCGCTCCCTGCCGGCAGGATCAGGCCCCGCAGCGCACTCGCCTTCGGCCTTGCCCTCGCGCTGCCGTCGGTGCTTGTCCCGCTCTTTTTCATTAACGCCGTCTCTGCCGCGTTCATGCTCCTGGGCCTGGTCGACAACATAGTGGTATACTCGCTGCTCCTGAAGAGGAGGACTTGGCTCAACATCATCCTCGGAGGGATATCCGGCGGGATGCCGGTCCTGGTAGGGTACACCGCCGTCGCCGGGACGGTCACGCCGATCGCGGTCTACATGTCGGCCCTGGTCATCGTCTGGATTCCTACCCACATCTGGAGCCTGGCAATCTTCAACAGGAACGACTACGAAGCGGCCAAGGTCCCGATGCTCCCCATCGTGTTCGGAGACAGGGTCGCTTCCATCTGCGTCGCCGCGACGAGCGCCCTGCTCACGGTCTTTTCGGTGGCGATCTTCCTCTTCACCCCCGCCGTCAGCATCTTCTACACCCTGACGGCAGTCGTGCTCGGCGGGCTGGTCCTGCTCTATAGCGGGAGGCTCGCCATGACCCAGAGCAGGAAGACCGCCTGGACCCTGTTCAAACTCACCAGCCCTTACCTGACCATCATCTTCTTGGTCCTCGGGCTGACCGTCTGGGTCGCCGCCTAGGAACCCCCCGCGTGCGCCGGGAGACCCGGCCTGCCCCCCCGGCTCGATTTGGCGGCCAGGACTTCCGGAAGCCCCTCCCAGGGCGGACCTGCTTGTTAAAACACACATATCAAATGGTTGCTTACATTTGAGCAGTTCTCTTCTAAGGGGTCCCGGGCCCTCGGAGGGTGACAGTATGGAGTCCGTAGGCCAACTGCGAAGGCCACTGGAGGTAGTCAAGGAGGGGGCACCATACACCGTCATAGCCAGCCTTCCGAAGAACAGCACCTCGCTCGCCACCCAGGCCGTCGAGGGGGGCGCCGACGCCGTGATGCTGAACATCGAGGGGGACGAGTCGTCCTCCCCCAACCACTTCGGAAGCTACGACCTGCATGACGTCTACATCAACGACGTGATATCAACAGTGTCTGTCCCCTGCGGGCTCTTCATAGGAGGGGCCAGGCTGCTCACCGAGGAGTACTGGGAGCGGATCATGTCGAGCGCATTCAGCTTCGTCGAGATGTACGCCCACCAGATGCCGACCTTCGTCCTTTCCGACCGGAGGGTGAAGAAGATCAGCGCCATCTCGACCGGATACATCCTCGAACAGGTGAGGCAGCTCTCCGAGATGGAGGGGATCGAGGCCGTCGACGTGGCGACGGTTCCCCACCAGGCGAGGGGGGGCCCTTTCAGCGTCCTGGACTACGCCACCCTCGGAGTCATCTCGAACCTTTCGGCGAAGCCCGTGCTCCTCCGCACTCAGAAGAAGGTGACGACGTCAGACATCCAGAGGGTGGTGAAGCTGGGGGTGAAGGGGCTGGTGGTAGATCCCTGCATCCTTTCGGGGACAGATGAAGCGTATAAAGATGAGATAGCCAGCCTCGGCCCAAGGCGACCTGCTTCTGAAGGACAGTAAGTTACAAGCCGTGATTCTGGCCGGAGGCCTGGGGACCAGGCTGAGGCCCTACACCTTCCTCCTCCCCAAGGCGATGCTCCCGGTCGGGCCCAAGCCGATAATGGAGCACCTACTCGAGTGGCTGAAGAAGTGGGGCATAACCGACGTCGTGGTCTCCACCGGCTACCTGGGGAAGATGATTCAGGAGTACTTCGGGGACGGCTCGGAGTGGGGGGTGGACGTTACCTACGCCACCTCTCCTCACCCCCTCGGGACCGCGGGGCAGCTGAAGTCGGCCGAGCCGAAGATCAGGGGGAGGTTCGTCTGCCTCTACGGCGACCAGCTCTTCGACTTCGACCTGGGCAAGGCCGTCAGCTTCCACGAGGAGAAGCGCGCGAGCGCGACCATGGTGCTCATGAAATACAGCACCGAGCTGAAGTACGGATTCATGGAGACCGACAGAGAGGGGAGGCTCGTCGAGTGGAAGGAGAAGCCCACCATATCGGGCTACATCAACGTCGGGTGCTACGTCATGGAAAAGGCGTTCTTGAAGTACCTAAAGCCGGGTCGGGTGTACGAGATGAACGACGCGTTCAAGGAGGCGGAGTCGGGCGGCGCGCGCATCTACGCCGTCAAGGTCGCCGGGACCTTCATGGACATCGGGGACAGGAAGTCCTTCAGGGACGCCAACGACTTGTACACCCGGAACATGCCAAAGGGTGACATCTCGAAACGAAGGTAGTGGTCTTCGAGGACGACGGGCTCGCAGGGTTCGGCCCCCTTACCCTCCTGAGGCATGTCAGCCAGCTCCGCTGGGGGACGAAGACGCTGCTGGACGCCCTCGTCGAGAAGATCCCCGACGCCACCGACGTAGTCCTATGGGGACGGCCGGAGCTCGCTGCGGCCGCTAGGGAGGCGACGGGGAAGGGGTACAACGAAAAGGTCTACGGCCAGGCCCTCTTCGTCAACGCCAGGGCCAGGCCCACCCTCGGGTTCCTCTCCGCCGCTTCGCGGTCTGAGCAGTTCGTCGCCCTTTCGGGAGGGGACCTCGTCGCGGCGAGGCTCGACTCTGCCACCCTGCGCCCGGGGGTCATCGCCAGGAAGGCCGTCGCAGCAGTCTCCAAGAAGGGGAAGAGGGCGGCCCCAGCTCCCGAGCCCCTCTTCAACGGCTACTGGGACCTGGTGGAGAGCAACGGGCTAGCGATAGCGGACCAAGCGCGCAGGCCCGAGGACCCAATCAGCCTCCCGAGGTCGGTCGAGGTCAGGGGACCGGCGTCCAACCTGATGGTCGACTCGGGGGCGGACGTCGAGGGGCAGGTGACCTTCGACGCCAGGCTGGGTCCGATTGTGATAGAGCGGGGTGCGTCCGTAGAAAGCTTCAGCAGGGTGATGGGGCCCTGCTACGTCGGCCAGAAGACGAAGATACTCTCCGCCCTTGTCGGCGGGGGGACTTCGGTCTTCGAGTCCTGCAAGGTCGGGGGCCAGGTGGACAACTCCATCATAATGCCGTTCACCAACAAGGCGCATCACGGCTACGTGGGGGACGCCTACGTCGGGTCCTGGGTGAACCTGGGGGCGGGGTGCACCTTCAGCAACCTGAAGAACACCTACGGGAACGTGCGGCTCCGGGTCGGGGGGAAGAGGCTTGACACCGGCATGGTCAAGCTCGGGCCGGTGATCGGAGACATGGCGAAGCTTTCCATCGGGGCGCTCGTCTACGCAGGAAAGTCGGTGGGGGCAGGGTCTCACGTGTCGGGGCTGGCGTCAGATGACGTCCCCAGCTTCACCTTCTACGACTCCGTGGCCCAGAAGAAGGTCGAGCTGCTTCTCGACTCGGTCCTCGAGACCCAGCGGAGGATGATGGAGAGGCGCGGTCGCTCTCTCACGAGGGCCGAGGAAGAGGTGATCCGGAGGGCTTTCGGGACGACGGTCCCCGAGAGGGTCAAGGGCGCCGTCAAGAAGGGAGCGATACGTTGACGGTCTGGGCACCGGACGAAGGGGGAGGTCCGTCGCCATCGGCGAGCTTAAAGCGGAACCCCGGCCGGCCCGACGGAGTTCTGCACTCTTCCTCCAGGTGAATGCGATTGTATTCTGATGCTCAGGCCAAGCGCGCGGACAGGGGCGGCATGATCTCGGCCTACGAAAGGTGGCCCTCCCTCGCCAGGGAAGGGTTCAGGGCGTCCCAGGCGACGAAGTCCCGGCCAGACAGGGCCTACATCATGGGGATGGGCGGCTCGGCTGCGGCAGGGGACATCCTGGCAGGGTGGCTCACGGGGAGCGGTGTCCAGGTCAGCGTCCTGAAGGGGGGCGTCCCCGTCGGCGGCCTGAAGGGCTCCCTCGCCATCGCCTGCAGCGTCTCCGGCAACACCGAGGAGACGGTCAGGATGCTGGCCGCCGCCGTGGAAGGGGGGGCCGACGCGGTCTCGATATCTGGAGCGGGCAAGGTCAGCGAAACGGCGCGGAGACTGAGGGTGCCGAACATCGTGGTCCCGAAGGCGCTTGCCCAGAGGCTCATGCTGCCGTTCCTGGTCTACGCTGGGCTCTCGGTGCTGAACTCCGCCTTCGACCTGAAGTGCGAGTCCGAGGCAGCGGAGTCCATGGCCGCGCTGGACGCCGAGTGGGCAGACTCCGGACCGAGCGTACCGGAGCCGAGGAACGGGGCCAAAGCCCTTGCGGCCGCGCTGGTGTCGAAGACGGCGGCCATCTACTGCGACGAGGTCGCGTTCGGCGTGGGGGTCCGGTTCAAGAACGTCGTCAACGAGAACTCCAAGAGGCACGCCCACTTCGACGCGGTCCCTGAGGCGTTCCACAACGAGATAGAGGCCTGGGAGGACCCGGCCACCGACTTCCTGCCTGTCTTCCTCCGCCACTCTTCCGAGAGCGCCCGGGACTCCGCCAAGCTCGACCAGATGGTGGAGATCCTCCGGGGGCTGGGCAAGGCCCCGGCGCAGGTGAGAGGGAGGGGGAGCACCCGCCTGGCGCAGCTCATGTCCTTGGCTTACAGGCTAGACCTGTCTTCATACTACCTCGCGGTGGCCCTCGGCAGGGACCCGCTCCCGACAGGGCTCCTTGAAAGGCTGAAGCGTCCAGGCGGCTAGCGGATGCCGACCAGCTGGGCAAGCTCTTTCCTGGCGCTCGCCCCCAGCACCTGGGCCGCTGCTTCTGGCGTCACGTCGCTCACGTAGATCCCTCCTCCCAGCTCGAGACCCGTCCACTGGGCCCGCCTGGGGTAGACTTCGATGTGCCAGTGGATCTGCTTGGTGGTCTTCTTCTCCGAGGAGCTGTGGAACACCATGGTGAAGCTCGGCGAGTCGAGCGCCTTCGCCATTCCGCCAAGGGTCGACCTGAGCATCAGCGCGAGGTCCATCATCTCCTTCTGTGAAAGCTTCAGGATGCTCGTCATGTGCCTCTTGGGATAGATCCAGTACTCGAAGGGGTGGGTGGAGACCCAGGGCGCGAAGGCGAGGAAGAAGTCGGTCGCCAGTATCTGCCTCGGGCCGCCTGTCTCCGTGGTCACCACCTGGCACATGGGGCAGACCCCAAGGTCGTTGAGCGACGTCTGCACCGTCTCGGCCTCGACCTCCACGGCCGGCGGGACCCTCGGGGTGGTAACCATCTGGATGCTCGGGTGCACCGTGGTCGGGGAGCCCTCCTTCTCGCTGTTGACATAGACGAGGACGTAGCTGACCCCCTTCTGCGAGTAGAGCCAACGGACCTTGTCCTGCAGCGAAGCGAGTATGTTCGTCCACTGCTCGATGTCTATCTTGGGGAACGTGTGGTCGTGCTTCGGGGTCGCCACCAGCACGTAGTGGTACCCGACCGCCGGCTCGCTGTAGTGCGGCGAGTCCCCATAGGAGGGCGGGGCGTTGGGGACGACCACGGGGTTCCTCGCTGGGAAGATCCTCACTGACCAGTTCTTCACGACGTCCCCTTCGGAGTCCGTCTGCTTGAGCAGGGTGTCACCGCGCTTCACGAGCACCAGGTCGGCCGGCGGGGTCATCTCCTCGTTCCCTGCGCAGTAGTTGCACTTCTCTGCCTTCTGCGGGATGACCTGGCCCGGCTTGACGCCCCTGTCGGGGAGGGTGATCGAGATCTTCTCGGTGAAGTAGTCCTTCCTTATCTCGACCATGGGCGCACCAACGCCCATCCGAGGGTATTAGAGTTATCCGAGAAAGGGAGAAATTGCGCCCCCGGCCGCCTTCGGTGCGGAAGACTTGAAGGCAGGATACGTGCTGCTCGACGGCTGCGGGGACAGGCCTGTCCCGGGGCTGAACTACACGACTCCGCTGGAGTCTGCGTTCACCCCGAGCCTTGACAGGGTCGCCGGCAGGTCGAAGCTCGGGACGGTCACCAGCGTCGGAGAGGGGATCGCCCCGGAATCTGACATTGCCGTGTTCAACATGCTCGGCTACTCGTTCGAGAGCGGATATCCGGGGAGGGGGGTGGTCGAAGCCGTCGGGTCGGGGCTCGAGATGCGCGACGGCTACCTTGCCCTGAGAGCCAACCTGGCCTCGGCGAAGGGGCGTATGATAGTGGACAGGCGAGCGGGGCGGAACCTCACCCAGGAAGAAGCGGAGAGGCTGGCCCGCGACGTCGGGGAGGTCAGCCTGGGCGGAGCGAGCTTCGAGTTCAGGGCGACGGTGTCCTACAGGGGGGTGCTGGTCATCAGGGCCCCGAAGCCGCTTTCGGCGGCGATATCGAACACAGACCCTGCCTACGCCAGGGTGGGAGGGTTCGGTGCGGCCAAGGTGACGACGGGCTCCGAGAGCGTCCTGAAGTCTCTCCCCGAGTCGAAGTCCGAGGGGGCGCTGCTCGCCGCCCGCCTGGTGAACGAGTTCACATCCAAGGCGCAGAAGGCGCTCGAGCGGAGCGAAGTCAACAGGGAAAGGGTCAGCTCGGGGAAGCTCCCCGCAAACTGCATACTACTCAGGGACGCCGGGGACCACCTGCCGCGGCTCGCCTCGTTCGAAGAAAGATACGGCATGAAGGGGACCGCCCTGGTCGAGATGCCCGCGGAGGTCGGGATCGCAAAGATGCTAGGGATGAAGATGGCAGCCGTCAAGGACAGGAACGACATGGCGGCGAAGGCCTCGACCTTCACCTCTGAGCTCAGGGAAGGGACCGCTGTCTATGTCCACATCAAGGGCCCCGACGAGTTCGGCCACGACGGAGACGCCGCGGGGAAGAAGCGCAGCATCGAGGCCATCGACCGGGGGTTCTTTTCCGCCTGCGCCGGAGTGGAAGGGTTGAAGCTCGCTGTCTCCTGCGACCACGCCACCCCATGCACGATCAAGATGCATTCGGCCGACCCGGTTCCCCTGCTGATATCTTCAGAGAAGGGGGACGGCATGCGGTTCACCGAAGCGAACTCCGCCAGGGGGTCCCTGGGCCACATGATGGGCCGGGACGTCCTGAAGCGGGTCCTCGGCTCAGACTGAGCGCTTCTTCAGGTTCCTTACCGCCTCGACCGCGACGTCGATGGCGTCGTCGACCCCAGCCTCGACCCTGAAGTCGTTGGTCACCCTGTTCGCCACCACCGCGAAGACCGCGCCCGTGCTGATGCCGAACAGCCTCCCCAGGGTGAACAGGGTAGCCGACTCCATCTCGAAGCAGAGGACCCGGGCCGACCTCAGCTCGTCCACTATGTTCGCCTTCCAGGGTGGCAGGTATCCGCCGAAGCCCCTCCTGCCCTGGCCGACGTAGAACGAGTCTGTGGTGGCGGATATGCCGACGACCGAGTCCTTTCCGAGAGACGCTGCGGCCCCGGACAGCGCCGCGACAACCCCCGGCGCGGCAGCGGCGGGGTACCCGGCGTGCACGTACTGCAGGCTCGTCCCGTCCATGCGCACCGCCGCGTCCGCGATTATCAGCGACCCCACCTTTATGGAAGGCTGGATCGCCCCGCAGGTCCCCACTCTGATCATGACCTTGACCCCGAGCCTCGCGAGCTCTTCCACCGCTATGGCGGTGGACGGACCCCCTATCCCCGTGCTGACCACGACCACCTTCTCCCCTCCGACCTTCCCCCCGTAGGCCGCGTACTCCCTGTTCGATCCGAGGGGCTTCGGGCCGGACAGCCGCTCGGCTATCATCGGGACCCTTCCTGGGTCTCCGGGGAGGAGCGCGACCCTGCCGACGTCTTTCTTCTGAAGCCTGATGTGATAGGGCCTCCCCAGCTGGTCCTTCGGTTCATGCGCCAAGGCTCTCGCCTCCCTGGACCGTTCCCGGGGAGTTATCAATGGTTCGAATTGAACCGGTCACCGCGGGGCGACGAAGCAGCTGCGGCAGCGCGGCTCGTACATCTCCTTCCCGCCGACGACTATCACCGGTGACTCCTTGGGCGCGGGGTTCCCTCCGATGAGCCTCTGGGTCCTCGTCGCCTCCTGGCCGCACACGACGCAGACGGCGCTCAGGTACCTTACCCTGTCGGCCCTGGCGGCCAGCTCCATGGTCGTCTGGAACGGCTCTGCCTTGAAGTTCAGGTTCAGGCCGCAGGCGATAACTCTCCTCCTGACTGCCAGCTCGTCCAGGAGCCCGACCACGGACTCGGGGAAGAAGTTCACTTCGTCCACTCCGATGGCGTCGAGGCCGTTGGACTTCGCGACCTCTCTGATCTTCTCCACCCCCTCGTCCGACGACGCTATGGTGTAGGCGTCGTAGCGCAGGCCGTTGTGCGTCACCACCTGCTTCGCGCTGTAGCGCCTGTCGAAGGCGATCTTGAAGATGGCCCCCTTCCTCTTCGCGTAGACCTCGCGCTCCACGAGCCTGATGAGCTCGGAGGTCTTGCCGGAGAACATCGGGCCTATTATGACTTCTAGTGTCAACTTTCACCGCGCCCTCCCAGGGGGGATTTATCGTTTATCGGGGGGCTTCAGTTGGAGAGGCAGTCTCCGCCTTCGTCTGCGAAGAGCTTCTCAACGTCCTGCGCCTTCCTTGCGACGCCGTAGGTCCCCTGGCCGTTGCGCATCAGGACCGGGGGCCTGGGCTGACTGTGGAAGGGCATGTTCATGACCAGGGAGTATGCTCCGACTTCCCGGAAGACCACTAGCTTGCCGACCTCGGCCCCGCCGAGCTTTGACCTGCTCGAGATGGGGAAGACGTCGAGGGGGTCGCAGAGCCTCCCCACCAGGGCGACCTTCTGGGGCGAAGGCTTCCCGCCGGGGACCACCTCCACCGGATACTCGTGCCGGAGCAGGGCCGAGTCGAGGAGCACGTGATAGCCCGCGTCGACGTAGATGTACTTCGCCTCCCCGAAGTTTTTGATGTTCACCACCCGGCTGACGAGGACCGTCGACTCGGCCGAAAGGAACCTACCGCTCTCTGCTACCAGCGTGAACCGGTCTCCAATGCTCTCCACGAGGCTGTTGAGCTGCTCTACTATCTTGCCCCCCAGGTCCTTCGGGCTCGGGACCTTCTTGCCGTAGGGCACCGGGAGCCCGCCGCCTATGTCCAGGGTCTTCACCCTGAACGGCCCCAGCTGCCGCCTCGCGCTCAGCACGAACGCCTCCAGCTTCTCGATGGCGTCGGCATAGCAGGCGGGGTCTTCGATCTGGCTCCCTAGGTGGAAGTGGAACCCTTCGAACTCGAGCCCCGGCGTTCCGAGCACCTTCTTCAGCACGTAGAAGGCGCTGTCCTGGCTCCCTCCGTTGAACTGGAGCCCGAACTTGCCGTGCCCCATTGACCCTCTCAGCTCGGCGTGGACGTGGACCTCGGGGTTGACCCTGATCATAGTCTTGACGACAACCCCGGCCTTCGCGGCGGCGTCGGTGAGGTTGACAAGCCCGTTGTGGCTCGCCACGACTATCTTCCGGACGCCCATCCTGATCACCCGTTCGTACTCGTCAGCGCTCTCGGTGATGCTGGTGTACATCACGTTCTCCGAGGACCCTCCGGCCTTCAGGACGAAGACGAGCTCGCTCGGGGCCGTAAGGTCGAAAAGTATCCCTTCGCTGACGAATGCCTTGATCACCGAGGGGTTGAAGTTCGCCTTCACGGAGTAGGCGACCCTGAACACCCCCTTGTATTCGCTGAATCCCTGCTCCATCTCGGAGACCTTCCTCCTCAGGGTCGCTTCGTCGATGAGGAAGTAGGGCGTGCCGTATCTCTCTGCTAGGCTGTATAGATCCGCGTCAGAAAATCTCGGCGCCGCAACACCCGTCCGCGATACGGGCTGCGTGCGAGTGTCGACCAACTTTTTGTTAGGCGACCGCCGCCGAATTTTCTCTTAAAAAGATATCTCCGCGAGAACGGAAAAGTCGCGGACGCCGAGCCATAGCGCACAGCCGCCGGTCGCGGTTCTGCGCGGAACCTTTTCCGGCGCCGGTCCACAGAGGGGGCACGGGCAAAGTTTCTAACGCAAACCCCACCCCGGCGGGCGGTGCGTCGCTACTGGGTGTACATGCTCAGGTGCTCCGACGGAAGCCTGTACACCGGATACACGGTCGACCTGGACGAAAGGCTGGCGGCTCACAGGAGGGGGCGCGCCTCGAAGTACACCAGGTCGAGGCTCCCGGTGAGCGTCGTCTACTCGGAGCCAGCGTCTTCCCTGGGCGGGGCTCTGAAAAGGGAGGCCGAGATAAAGAAGCTCAGCAGGAAGGCGAAGCTCCTTCTGTGCGGTGCGAACCTGCACGCCGTTTCACTGGGCCGCGCCCCAACACTCCGTCCGTCGGAGCGCGACGCACCGTAAGATGGGGAGGTCCGTTCACCACCGTGCCTATCGTGTTGAATTGGGCGACTCGGCGTCCCATCATTAGACATCCGCACCACAAGTGAATTATAGAATGCCGGCCCGCTTCGGCTCGAAGAAAAATGACACAGATCGAAGCACAAACCGAAATGCATCCGACGACCATCATCGCAACAATCCAACCAAAGTCGCTCAGCAAAGTGACAGAACAGCTCGAGACCATCGAGGGGATAACCTACTTCTCCCCGCTCGTGGGCAGGTTCAACCTGGCCATCGAATTGAAGGCGGCGGAACGAGAACAGGTCCACGAGCTCGTTGACAAGATCCGGGCCATAGAGGGCATCACAGCGACAAGAACATACATCCCCCGCGGGGGCTTCGCAAGAGAAGGCAGGGGCACCCAGGCCACCGATTCCCTTGCGCTCGCAATGCTGCAGGTCAAGGGAAGGTCCGAGAAGATCCTGCAGTTGCTGGAGCAGCAGCCCCAAGTCCGTAACGCATTCGCCGTACCCGGCGAATTCGACATCATCGCGACCATAAGCGGCAAGAACCACGACGAGGTCCTTTCCCAGGTTTCGAAGGTGGCCGAGATGGACGGGGTGCGGACAAGCGAGACACTGCTGGCCTACCAGCCCACCTGGCGATAGGCCCCACCCTCCTTTTTTCAGATTCATCACTCAACCCGCGGACCAGGGGCAGCCTCCTTCCCTGACGTCAGTCGATGACGGGCGGGGGCCGCCAGTGGGGGCACGTTTAGACTGCTGCACCAATATCAATATATCAAAATACGGCTTCACGGGCCAGCATCAGAAGGAGAAGGCGTTGTCATTCCTGGATGGTAGAGTCGAAGAGATCAGCTTGGACGGAGTACGACGAAAGATCTACGATTACATCAAGTCTCACCCTGGCACCCACGAGCGCGAAATAGAGAAGGAGCTGGGCATCGCAACTGGAGACTTGCGATACCACCTGAACAAGCTTACGAGGGCCGACCTGATATCGGCCTGGGGAAGCGGCACCAGGTTCATCTTCCCTTCGAACATCTTCGGAGAGAAGCAGGAAGTTCTCATAGGGTTGCTCACTCAGGAGACTCCACGCGAGATCCTGTTGTGCATAACGAGGAGCCCCGGAATCACACAGAAGGAACTTGCGGATGAACTGAAGCTTTCGGCGCCGACCATATGGTGGCACATGGACAGGCTTCTTCGCCTAGGGGTGGTGGGGCGAAAGAAGGAGGGGAAGTCCGTTTCGTACGAAGTGATCACAAGACGTGAAGACCTGATCAACTTCATCGTTCGTTACCACCCGACAATTTGGGAGAAGTGGGCCAGCAGGATGCACGACGTGACGCTGATGCTCGACCTCAAAGCTCAGAAAGCGGCATCGGAGGAGTGACATGCCCGCCCTTCTTCCTTTGGTCCTCCAGACTCTCGGGCTGCTCGGTTCTATCAGCCTCCTGGTAGGAGTGAGGCTGGTAGTCGCGGGGTTCGCTCTCATACTGCTCGTCATCTCACTGACGGCGTACGGGAGGAACAAGTCGACGAGACTGCTGTTCGTTTCGGGCGCGTTCGTCGTGTTTCTTGCGAGGGTCCTCGTGGTCGAGAATCTTTCGCTACTGTTCCCCTCCCTTTCTCTGGACGTAGTAGACCTGCTCAGAGGGGGCCTCGACTTTGTGACGCTCCTGTTCTTCTTCTTGGCTGTGGTCAGAAGCTAGCCGGTTGGGACCGCCTGCCCCGCAGCTAGCGTCCTGTGGCTCCCCGTACGCAAGAGCGCCAAGGCATGATGTCGAGCGGATGATTAGACATCCGCACCAAATGGCAATTATAGAATCGCATCCGCTTTTCGCACGGATAGGTTGACTCTCTCAAGAACGGAGGGGCTCCGATGCTCGCGCACGAGGCCCTCCAGACATGGTATCCGCTCGCTTATTCCCTACGCCGGTGCCGGCGAACTGATCTGCCGGAACCGTGGATTCGTATCTGGGGAGAGGCTGACTGACCGAGGGAAAGGAGGGCCTCGCCTAGAAGCGGATGAAGTTGGTTTGACAGCCTACAACAGGTCAGCGAAAGAGGCCGGTGAGGGCGCCCATGTGGAGCGTCCCGCACAGCAGACTCGGCGAAAAGAAGGCGGCCATCGAAGAGCGGTGCAAGCCGGAGGGGCGAACAATGGAGCTGCGTGGGGCGCGGGACGGGGCCGTTCAGCGCGGGCTCAATCAGTCCGTGGTCCAGCGACCGCGGAGCGCGACCCGGTTCCAGTCACGCCGGTCGCTCCGATCTCAGCGTCGGAACCGCAGGTCGCGTCTCCGCCTCCCAGGCCTCCAGTGACTCCGCCCTCCCGTCCTCAGGCGCCAAGCGGTTCGGGGAGAAGGAGCTTCCTCAAGGGGATGCTGGTTCTGGGCGCCGCGCTCGCAATAATCCCCTACGTTCCGTGGGGCCAGTACCTCTCATCCTCCGTCTCTGGGACCGGATCTTACAAGCGCCAGAAGGTCGTGACCGACATCAACCCGGTGAACGGCGCCGGCTCGGGCAAGGCGGTCAACATCAACGACCTCGCCACGTATCCTCCCAACTCTTCTTGGCTCGTCACTTATCCATCGTCCGGCGACCTCACCGTCGACTCCCAGAACCCCGATACCTTCGTCAAATGGCAGCTCATCAGGCTGCCCGCCGAGCTGGGAGGGGACAAGCCCGCCGTGGATGCCTTCGTTGCCTTCAGCAAAGTCTGCGTCCACCTCTGGTGCAGCCCGAACTACGACCCAGAGAAGTCCTCCAACCCCACAAACGAGACCTATCAGTGCCCCTGCCACGGGAGCATCTATCGGATCCCGGACGGGCTGTCCATCGCCGGTCCGGCGTCCCTCCAATCTCCGCCTACCAACGCGATCCCGATGCTCACGCTTTCCTCAGACAGCGGCGGCGACCTCTACATCGAAGTCCCGACGTTTGACGTGAACCACAACGGCGTGGTGGGCTACGGCAGGTACTACGACACCTACGAGACGTACATCAAGCCAGCCGAAGAGGGGAGCGCTTCCACAAGCACGGCCTCGGCAGGCGCCCTCGGGTGACAAGAGTCGATGGGGACACTAAATCTGCCTGCTTTGAAGAGACCGCCGGCATCTCGCGTACGGTCTTCTTCCTTTGCGGGGTGACTTCGTGCTCAGGGAAGCTCTGGAGTCTGCGTACTCGAGGACCATCGGCGCGCTGGGGGGCGCCGCCGCCAGCCTTGGTTCGTCGGTAGCGCGGAGAGGGGGGTGGATGCAGGCCCTCTACGTGACGATCATGGTCGCGGTGATGGCGGGTTTCGTCAATGCGCTGGTGTACCCGGTCCCGAACCAGACCTACATACCATACCCGGGCACCGCAGCCGAGACGATCCCGGAAGCGATAGTGAACTCCTTCATCGTCGCTGTCGGAGGCGCGGGAATCTACCTCGCCTATCTGAGCGGGAGGCAGACGACACCGTCCAGGTCTGTCAACCTGTACCTCGGGCTGGCCCTGCTTTTCCTCGTGGTGTTCGTGTTTGCCGGCATCGACATGGCAATTCTCAAGGGGTTCGGCTAGCTGTGGCGCAGTTTGCTCCCCAGGCTACGAGGGATGGACGCGACGGCGGCCGGTTCCGCTTGTTTCAATCACATCTTGGGGGGTAGGCGGCCTTCAGAATCGCGAGGCGGGCCATCCTTAGACTTCGGAAACCCTGTTCACGAACATCGAAATGTGGCCTTCATCCCCCTCCAGATGCGCTTCGGCCTTGGGGATGCCGGCGGCCAGCCACCGGCCGTGCGAAAAGTGGACGAACCTGTCGTGCTTCCCATGCCAGATCTGGAGCCGGACCCTGATTGAAGAAGGCTCGAAACCCCGGGGCATCGCCGTCGCGAGGGCGTCGTCTGTGTTCCCTCCTATCCCGTCCCTGAACCCCTCTTCAAACCGGGATTGGAAGAATGCGTCCACCTCTTCGGTGTTCGCCGCTTTGTCGGCTTCAGAAAGAACCGGCTCGACCACCCCAGCGCGCTCGGCTTTCTTCCGATTGGCCAGCACTTCGGCGTCCTGCTTCGACTTCGCGGGTCCGCCTGCTCCCTGCCTGCCTCATGGGAATCCTGGGAGGTGGACGGGGGGCCCTGGTAAGTTTGGATGAACAGAAAATATGATCCGCAGCTTACGCTGCTTCACGCTGTCCAACGGTTGGTTTGTTGGTGTTTTGGCGCTTACTTTCCGACGACTATTTCGATCGAGGAGATGTTCCTTTGCTCTGGGCCTTCGCCAACGACCTCGGTGTTGATGCCGATGTCCTTGATCTTGAACTGGCCGTTGCCCAGCCTCTTTGTGACGATCTCTGCGACGTCGACGGCTCTGCTGATCGCCATCCCTCTGGCCTTCACCGTCACTTCGCCGGCGGAAGCTAGCTGGATGAGTGCGCTCATGGCGTAGTTCATCACAGGCTTCTGGCCTACAAAGATGTGGTTGAGCGGCGCAGACCTTTGGGTTGGTGCGCTTTCGTGTGCTGGTGCTGTGGCCTGTTCATCGGCCTTGTGTCCCTCTGACTCGTTTGTGTCGGATCTCTTCTTTGGCATATGACTGACCTTGCTCGGCACGGCCGTCCGCCCGCGTATATAACCGCATTGGGGGGAATCGGGGGTTCCCTAGATGTATTCGCTGACGTCCACGTGGTTCGCCGCGCTTCCGGTCTCGAAATACCTTCTCACGTTAAGGGCGGCCGCCACTTTCATCCCCGCAAGGTCTTCCCCCAGGGGGACCCCCGAGATGTGAAGCGTCCCGGCGAAGTTGGGGAGCTGCCAGGCAGGGGTGGAATACACCTCTCGCCCGTCTTTGACCCAGAAGACGTCGGTGGCGAACCTGCTTTCGGGCCTCTCGCCAAGCCAGGCGACCAGGTCGTCCTCGGGGACGCTCTCAGCCCTGCCGACGTTGACTATTATCGCCGCCTCCTTCGCCCTGCTCAGCAGCTCGTGGCTCATCAGCCCCCTCGTCGAGTTGGTCAGGGGGAGCGCCATCACCACGGCGTCGGCCTCCGGGATTTTATCCCGCAGGTATTCCAGCGGATAGCGCTCGTCGAACGCCTCCGGGACCCTGAACGACCTGGAGACCCCGACGGTCTTCATCCCGAGCGACTTCGAAAGCCTGGCCACCTCAGACCCTATGGCTCCCGCCCCAAGGACGAGCAGCGTCTTCCCCCGGAGCCTCCGCGGAGTGGTCCTCTGATTCCTGAGATGGATTCCCTTCGCGACCCCCAGCAGCATCCCCCAGGCGTGCTCGGCGACCGACTCGGTGAACGCCCCGGCGTTCGAGTATACCTGTGCGCCCCCGGGAAGCGACGCGAAGTCGAAGGTGTCGACCCCCGCCGACAGCGTCTGGACCATCTTCAGCTTCTTCATCTTCAGGAGAAGTCCGCCTCTCGCCTGCCTGGGCCAGCAGATCAGCGCCTCGCACTCGGCCAGGGTCCCGTCGTCGGCCTGGGACTCGTGGACCACGAAATCTCCGAGGACGGCTCTTGCCTCCTGAGGGAGGGTGTCGGTCACAAAGACGGCGACCCGTTCCGGCATGTTCCGACCGGCTACTTCGCGAGGGCCTTGATAGGTATGTCCTGGGTTATCCCGTTCGGGAGGGACCTTCTGATGGACAAGGGGAGGGCGTCTTCCTCCAGCTCCTGCATCGCGGTTTGAATCGGGCCACGATAGGCTCCCTCGATCGGTACGAAGGCGGGCGCTCCCATGGCCAGCTGGAGAGACCTGGCTCCCACGATGCGGGCTCTCTCGAAGCGGGTAAGCTTCGGGGGCCCTATCTTGACCTCGAATTCGGCAATTGACGGTTGCTTCGCCTTTCTGGCTGTTTTTGCAGGTGACATCTAGAACCCAGGAGTTGCCTTCGCCCATTGTGGTCGGAAGATAAGTATTTTCCCCGTGCCCTCGAAAACGGTTTTAGCCCCGTTCGCGGGGGCGGTCCTGATTTGCCGTCTGAAGCCCAGGCAGCAGGCTCGGTCTCGAAGATAGAGTGCGAAGTGACCGTAGGCGGCAGGGGCACGGCGACTGTCTCGTTCTTCCGTCACCTGGCTCCTGTCACGGTCAACTCGGTCGTCCGGATCCTCCCCTTCGACAGCAGGGTGACTGTCCAGCCAGCCATGGTCTCGCTCTTCACCCAGTTGCGGGTGGGGGTCGAAAAGCCGAGGGTCCAGTTCGCCCGAGGGGACGTGGCCTTCCTCCCGTCGGGGGGGCTCGTCTGCGTGTTCGTCGGGAGCGCCAGGAGCGACCGGCCGTTGAATCCGCTGGGAAAGGTCGAGTCAGGGATAGAAACGTTCGACGCCGTGAGGCCAGGTGACGTCGTCAGGGTCTCTGCGCCGAAGCAGTGACTCCGCTCTTCGTCGACCATACCCCGTGTCCGCTGAACCCGCCGACCCGCGCCAGCAAGTTCTTCGACTCGAGGTCTTTGATGACCCCGGATGCGACCGAGGCGTTCACCCCGAGCGCCCTGGACGCAGTGTAAACCGTGATCGCCTTCAGGGGGGTCAACGTCTTCAGGAACTCGGCGTCGCTCATCTTCGGAGGAAGGAAAGCCAGCTGCTTCTTCTGCTGCGGCCCTGACTTCTTCTCAGCCTTCTTCCCCTTCGCAGGCTCCCCCTGTTCCTGCGCGGTATCCTGCGAGTCCTGGGACTTCTCCATCGAAGCCAGTGACTTCTTCTTGACTCCGCCCATGGCTGTCAGGGACGACCGCCCCAGTCCGCAGTTAAGGTTTTCCTCAGGAGCTCCTCCGCGACGTCACCGATAGGGAGATTAGACGGGCAGGGGTCGAGCCCCTCACAGTGCTATATTCAGAGGTTGCATCGAAGTACGCGGCCCTCGAAGCCATCTCGGGGAGGAACGAGATGACGAGCGTCCTCGCCGAACTCCTGAGGGAGACCCCCAGGGACGAGCTGGCGCTTCTCGTCTACCTGACCCAGGGGAAGCTGAGGCCCGACTACGAAGGGGTGGAGCTGGGGCTGGCCGAGAAGCTCGCGCTGCGGGCGCTCTCCTCCGCGTCCGGGGTCCCTCAGGACAAGGTCTACGCCGCCTACGTCAAACACGGCGACCTCGGGACCGCGGCGGAGGACCTGCTGAGGAACAGGGGCCAGGGGACCCTCTTCAACGAAGGGCTCACCCTGAGGAGGGTCTATGACACGCTGCTCAGGACGGCGAAGCAGAGCGGTTCCGGCTCGGTCGAGACGAAGCTCAGGGGGGTGGCCTCCCTCCTCAACGACGCATCGCCCCTCGAGGCGAGGTTCATCATGCGGACGGTGACCGGAGAGCTCAGGCTGGGGGTCGCAGACTACACTGTCCTCGACGCGGCGGCCGAGGCTTTCCTCGGCGGCAAGGGGGCCAGGGCGGACATCGAGCGCGCCTACAACGTCCACCCCGACCTGGGGTTCGTCGTCGAAAGCGTGGCGTCGAAGGGCATGAAGGGGATCGAGGCCATAACCGTGGAGGTAGGGGTCCCCATACGGCCGATGCTCGCCGAACGCCTCAGCTCCGCCGCCGACATCGTCAGGAAGATGGGGGACAAGGCGGTGACGGCCGAGTACAAGCTCGACGGCGAGAGGCTCCAGATTCACAGGGACGGAGACGTCGTGGAGCTCTTCTCCAGGCGCCTTGAGGTGATCACCTCGCACTATCCGGACGCCGCCGACCTGGTCAAGAAGCACGTGTCCGCGAAGCGGGCGATCCTCGAAGCCGAGGTCGTCGCCATCAACGAAGACACCGGGGAGTACCTCCCCTTCCAGGAGCTGATGCACAGGAGGCGCAAGCACGGGGTCGACCAGGCCATAGCCGACTATCCCGTAGCCCTGAACTTCTTCGACATGCTCCTTGTAGGCAAGTCCGACCTTACCGGGAAGCCTTACACCTTCAGGAGGAAGAAGCTGGTAGAGGCCGTCGAGGAGACGGAGAGGACTAGGCTCGTGCCGGCGAAGACAACCTCGGCCCCCGCCGAGATCGAGGCCTACATGGAGGAGGCCATCGAGAACGGGTGCGAAGGGCTGGTGGTCAAGGACCCCGCGTCGACCTACAGGGCGGGAGCGAGGGAGTTCGCCTGGATCAAGCTGAAGCGGGAGTACAGGAGCGAGCTGACCGACACCATGGACCTGGCCATAATCGGCGCCTTCCACGGGCGCGGCAGGAGGGCGGGGACCTACGGGACGTATCTCCTCGGCACCTTCGACGGCAGGAGGTCGGTCTTCACCAGCGTGGCGAAGGTCGGAACCGGGTTCTCCGACGAGGACCTGGAGAAGCTCCCGAAGCTCCTGAAGCCCTTCGAGAGCCACGTCAGGCCCCCCGGGGTCGAGTCGAACATGGTCCCCGACGTCTGGTTCAGGCCCCACGTCGTGATCGAGATAATAGCCGCAGAGCTCACCCTGTCCCCCATCCACACCGCGGCCATTGGCAGGATACGGCCCGGCGCCGGCATCTCGCTAAGGTTCCCGAAGTTCACCGGGAAGGTCAGGGACGACAAGAGCCCGGAGGACTCCACGTCAGTCGAGGAGATAGTGGCTATGTACAACCGCCAGACGAAGAAGATCGGCTGACTGTCCAGCTGCCGCTCAGCCGGAGGGGCGCCAGATCTTCGCCAGGTCCCTCAGCGACAGCAGGAGGAAGATGGCGCCGATGAGGACTCCGAAGTTGGTGTATGTAATCCCATAGTAGGCAAGAGGATCGGACACCCCATAGAGGTTCAGGGGCACCTTCCCCAGGAACGAGGCGCACATCACAGCCAGCGCGGCCAGCATATAGCCATAGGCCCGCCTTATCGCCCCGCCCCTGAACGCAGAGTGGAGCCAGTAGGCGTACCCCAGCACAGCGAGGAGGAACGCCCCCGTAACGAGGTTCCAGACCGCGTCTCTCAGGAGGATCAAACTCTGCCCACGCCGTGGTCGAGGGTATAAAGCGGTTCGGCGTCCTAGCGCGGCGCGCCGAAGGACCGGTCGCCTGCGTCTCCGAGGCCCGGCACTATGTACCCCCGCTCGTTCAGCTTCGGGTCGATGGCGCATGTGTAGAACTCCGCACTCGGGAAGGACTTCGCCACGTACCCTATCCCCTGTCGGGTGGCTATCACGGAGAAGAAGGCCAGCCGTTTGGGTTTCCCCTGCCTCGCCACCCGCTTCGCCACTTCCATCAGGGTGTGCCCTGTCGCGAGCATCGGGTCGGCTATGATGACCACGTCGTCCCTGTGTATCTGGGGGATCTTGGCGTAGTTCACCTCGATGGGGAACCTGGGGCCGGGCCCCCTCCATGCGCTCATCACACCGGTCCTGGCCATGGGGAAGTTCTTGTACATCCCCTCCACGAACGGGATCGCCGCCCTGAGGACGAGGATGATCACTATCTTGTCGTCGCCCTTGACCCGGCGTCCCACGGCCGCTCCGAGCGGCGAGTCCACCTCGACCACTTCGGTCTCCAGCGTCCTCAGGAACTCGTAGGCCATGTACCTCCCGAGCCTGTAGATCGCCTTCCTGAACGCGACCTGGTTCGTCCGCCTGTCCCGCGCCAGAGTGAGCTGCTCCATGACCTTGGGGTGGTCAACCACGGTGACCCTTGGCTTCACCTGAGACCACTGCGAGCGTCCCTGAGATAGTATTTATGTGAGAGCGGGGCCGCGGAATGGGATTGAAGGCTCTAAGGCTCGTCTTCGCGGCCGCCCTCCTGGTCGTCCTGGCAGCCCAGCTGGCGCCCATCCACGCCCAGGCTGGCTCGAACGCGTGCCAGGCAGGGTCCCCCTATGTCGCATCGCTCAACGGGAACATCGACCCGGGCGCCGCAGACTTCATGTCCACCACGGTCTCCAACGCCGAGTCTCTGCACGCGTGCAGCATAGTCTTCGTCCTGACCACCGACGGGGGAGACGGAGCCAGCATGCAGTCCATGGTGACGTCGATCGAAAGCTACCAGGCATGGGGCGGGAACTTCACCACACTGGTCGCCCCCGAAGGGGCCTACGCATTCTCCGCCGGGTCGTACATCGCCGAGGCTTCGAACAGCATCTTCATGGCGCCCGGGACCACCATAGGCTCCGCCACGCCGATAGTCTCAGGGATCCCGACCGGCGAGGAGAACACCACCATGACCAAGGACATCAACGCCTTCGCTTCCTACATGCAGACGCTCACCTCCGCCCACGGCCGGAACGCGACGGCCACCGCCCTGATGGTCACCAAGGGGGTCTCCTACTGCAGCACCCCCGCGTCTTCCGCGATCCCGTGCCCTTCGGCGCTGAAGTATCACGTCGTGGACGCCGTGCTCAGCGCGACGACCCTTCAGGGCGCCCTGGCCGACCTGGGGGTCCCCGCATCTACGCCCGTCAACACCCCTGGCATCAGGTCGTCGCTGATTTCCATCCTCAGCGACCCCAACGTCTCGAGCCTCCTCTTCCTCGTCGGGGTGTTCGCGGTCATGGCAGACATCTACCATCCGACGATCGTCCTATCCGTAGTCGGGGTGGTGGTCATCGCCATCGCCCTTTTCGGGCTGGGGGTCTTCGGCGCCTCTCCCCTGGCGGTACTCCTGATGATAGTCGGCGCGGCCTTCATCTTCCTGGAGGTGAAGACCCAGCATGGAATCAGCGCGCTGCTGGGCGTGGTCATCTTCGTCTTCGGGTTCCTCCTGGTCTACCAGTTGCC
This sequence comes from archaeon, assembly GCA_021819105.1. Classification (GTDB taxonomy): domain Archaea; phylum Thermoproteota; class Nitrososphaeria; order Nitrososphaerales; family Gagatemarchaeaceae; genus UBA183. The sequence goes on along the minus strand of JAKASK010000001.1, from coordinate 146,656 downwards.
TCCGGCGTCACCCTCTAATCAGGGGTCGGGGCAGCTCCCGCCCGTGAACTTCTCAGGCATCCCCGACATCACCTACGGGCTCATCGTCGCCCTGGGCGCGGCGATAGTCATCGGAAGCCTCTACCTCCGGTCGATAAGGGAGGGGCTCAGGAAGCGCCCCAAGGTCAACGAGCCCACCGCGCTCATCGGGCGAGAAGGCACCATGGAGTCCGATCACGTCAAGGGAGGGAGGGGCGTCGCGGAGATAGCATCCGAGGAGTGGACCGTCACGTCGGACCAGGACCTCAGGCGAGGCGACGCGGTAAGGGTTAAAGGAGTCCAAGGTAACACGTTGGTCGTAGAGAAGAAGGAAACTTGAGCCTCTTGGGACCGATACAGCTCCAGACAGTCGGGGACATCATCAACTATGCCATCTACGGCATAGTCGTCATCATAATCATCGCCCTGATCGGGGCGACCATCAAGATCATCAGGGAGTACGAGAGGCTGGTGGTCTTCAGGCTGGGGAGGCTGGTCGGGGCAAGGGGGCCAGGGGTGGTCTTCATCTTCCCCCTCATCAACAGGGTGAACAAGGTCGACCTCAGGGAGCGGTTCCTGGAGGTGCCGCACCAGACCTGCATCACCAAAGACAACGCGCCGACTGACATCGACTTCCTGATCTACTACAAGGTCATTGAGTCCACCCAGAGCATAGTCCAGGTGCAGAACTTCGAAGGGGCGTCGATAGGCATAGCCACCACCACGCTCAGGGCGGTGGTCGGCGACATCCCTCTGGACGAGCTGCTGGCGAAGAGGGAGCAGATCAACCAGGTGCTGAGGACGAAGCTGGACGAGGTCACCGAGAGGTGGGGGATCAAGGTGACGAACGTCGAGATACGCGAGATCAGGCCGCCGCAGGACGTCCAGGAGGCGATGGTCCGCCAGATGTCGGCGGAGAGGACCAGGAGGGCGACGGTCACCGAGGCGGACGGCAAGAGGGAGGCGTCGATACTGGTCGCCGAGGGCGAGAAGAAGTCCAACGTCCTCCGCGCTGAGGGGGACAAGCAGGCGCAGATACTCAGGGCCGAAGGATATGCAGGCGCGCTCAGCCAGATCTTCGGGGCGGCGAAGGGGATCGACTCGAAGACGATGGTGCTGCAGTACCTGGACACCCTGAAGGCGCTGGGAGCGTCCCCGGCAACGAAGTACATCTTCCCGCTCGAGTTCACGAACCTGATAGCCCCGCTGAGGGACTACGCGAAAGAGAGCGAAAAGAAGTAGGGGCTCCCGTCGGCCGCGTCGCGGAAGTCGCCTTCGCTGGACTGGTCCAAGCTATCCGGTTGAACCCCTAATCGCGGCGGGTCCCCCTTCCAATATCAATATCTACCCCTTCGCGACGGGGGACCCTAATTGCAAGGGACGCAGACCAGAACCGGCGCGCTTTTGGCGTTGGCCCTTCTCGCGCTCTCCGCTGTCTTCGCCGCCGTTCCTGTCGCCCATGCTTCAGCCGAGCCCGCCTACTGCTCGACCATAGGCGGCAGCTGGGACGGGGTGAGCACCTGCACCTTCAGCAGTGATGTCGGGTATCTGGCGGACATAGGTACCTTCACGGTAACATCAGGGACCACCCTTGTGATAGCCAGCTATGGAGGTCTTGACGTCGCAGTCCCCTTCACCAACTACGGCTCGATCGAAATTCAGAACGCCGCCTGTGGCTCCTGCTCCACCATCGGGCTCTACGTCGAGTTTACCCAGTTCTACAATTACGGCACGGTCCTCGTGCAGAACTCGGCGTATGACGGCATCGACCTGCATGTCAGCAACATGTACAACGAGGTGGGCGCGGTCTTGAACGTGCAAAACTCTTGCAGCGGCTGCGGTTTCAGCAACGGGGTCGTCGTCGAATCATTCGGAGCGGGCTCCACGCTGACAAACTATGGTACCATCTTCCTTTCCAGCACGACGACCTCCATCAACATACAGACCGGCGGCGTTGTCACGAACTACGGCTACATCGACAACACCAACGGCGGAAGCGGATTCGCCAACACCGGGGCCTTCTATGAGGAGTGCGGAAGCGACTACGCCGGCACCTTCCCGAGTGGGACGACCTACACCTACGCCTGCGGCCCCGTATACCTCTCAATAGAGCAGTCCCTGACAAGCATTCAGACCACCCTCTCGGGGCTCTCGCTCTCCGGCCTCACCTCTGACTTCGCGACCCTGCAGACCGACCTCAAGGGGAACTTCACGAGCCTATCGGGGAGCATCAGCACGCTCACCAGCGACCTCTCCACCGACTACTCAGCCCTGTCCGGAACGCTCTCCACCCTTTCCACCTCTGTGACCGACGGCTTCGCCACCGTCGAATCCGACCTGGGCGGGATCTCGACCCAGCTCACCACCCTTCAGTCTGAGCTCTCGAACTTGAGGAGCACCCCCCAGCTTGTCGCCAACAGCGGCGCGAGCACCCTGACCCCACTCTCGGCAACCTCGACCATCTACACGAGCCCGTCCAACAAGGTAGGCAGCGTGACCGTCACCCTGAACACGGCCGGGGTGGCCTATCGGGACGGGGTGACCATCAGGATATACACCAACCCGAGCGACCCCAGCCTCTATGTCCAACAGTTGGTCACATACGGCGGCGACACCCAGATGTTCACCACCAGCGCCGCTGGGTGGAAGGTCCAGATAGTGGCGTCGTTCTACTCGGCAGGCACCATCACCGTCAACTGGGCCTACTCTGCCCTGCTACCGCCACCCCTGCCACCGCCACCGTAGGGCGCACTCGCCGGGCCGAGGGTCAGCGGTCACGGGCCGTCCCAGGCGCCAGCTCGGCTGACCTGGTTCTCCCTTCGCGGGAGCCACCCCGAGAAATGGCGATTACCGACACCTAAAATCAAAAACTTCCAACAACATCTCTAAATATTGCCTCAGTTTTAAATCCAAAGCAACTGAAGGGTTGGAGGGAGCGGTTCAATTGTCGGGACAAGAAGGAGAGATACAAGCAAGGCGGCGGACTGTGGTCGTCCTCCAGGACGAGATGAGGAGGGTGCTGGATGCCACAAGGGTGCTGCTGGAGGAGTTCAACGCCATCGCAAAGGGGGAGAGGGCCCAGGTCTCGGCCGCGCTGGAAAGGGTCAAGCAGGCTGAGGACGACGTCATGACGCTCCGCACCGCGCTGATCAGGGAGCTGTCCCAGGTAGGTACGTTGCTTGTCAACAGGGAAGACATACTCAGAGGGGCATTCGCCGTCGAGGACATCTTCGGCCACATCAACGGCGTCGCTTTCAAGATGTCTCAGCTGCAAAAGTCTTCAGCTAGGAACAAGAAGTACAGGGACTCCATCGTCCAGCTCCTCGGGCTGCTGGTAGACGGGATCTCAAAGCTCAACGAGAGCATCAGGGCGCTTTCGATCAACCCCGACCAGTCCATCCTGATGGCGGCCCAGGTCCAGAAGATCGAGAGCTCCATCGACGACACATACAGGGAGGCAGCCGCCACGGTGATGAAGACGGCCACCAACGTGAAGGAGCTGATCACCGTAAAGGAAGTCATGGAGTCGGTGGAGAACTGCGCCGACGCGATGCTGGACGCGGCCAACGCCAGCACAATCCTGGCTCTGGGAATGTAGGCCATGCCCAAGCAGCGGGCGAGGGGCAGGCTCTTCGAGAACAGGATCGTGGTGTGGGACATCGAAGACTCCAGGCGGCTCTTCAAGGAGGGGTACTACGGCAAGCCGCTTGGGATCCCCAAGCCCAAGGACTTCGAGTTCGACGCCCCCCTGATCCTCGACCTGATGGAAGGGTACTACCTGGCCATGAAGAAGGTCATCGAAGTGGAGGACCAGTCCGGCAGGGGGATCACCCAGAAGAAGCTGCACGAGGTGTGCGAGTCCTCCTACACCGAGTTCGCGGAGAAGTTCCTCGTCTACAAGAAGCTCAGGGAGGAGGGGTACGTGGTGACCCCGGGGATCAAGTTCGGCTCCGACTTCGCCGTGTATGAGCACGGCCCAGGAATCGACCACGCTCCTTACATCGTCCAGGTCGTCTCTCCCGACTCGAAGATGACGGCCACCTCTATGGTCAGGTCCGGCAGGCTGGCGACCACCGTTAGGAAGCAGTTCATAATCGCAATCTCTGACAAGGACGAGAAGACCATCGACTTCCTCAGGTACGACTGGTGGAGGGCGTAGCCCATCCCGCATAGGAAGACAAGGAGGCCAGCCTTCGACGAGGCCGGCTTCCGGGGCTACGTCTTCAACGTGGGCGACTTCCCCATAGACCTGGCTGAGGTCTACGGGCCGGCGGTGGCCGCAAAGCGCTTCGCGAAGGGGGCCCTGAAGGCATGGTTCCCGAGCAACTCGATCCTGATAACCACCCCAGAGGCGAAGGTCCTGGTCGACCCGGGGGACTCGGCGAAGCTCGCCGCCTCGATGGACCCGAGGCCAGACCCCCGACGGTTCAGGCCCGTCCCCCTCGTCTCGCAGCTGGCGGAAGTCGGAGTGGCCCCCAGCGAGGTGACCCACGTCGTCGTCACCCACTTGCACTTCGACCATTTCGCCGGGGTCACCGCAGGGAAGGGGGGCCGGTGGGCGGCCGTCTATCCCAAGGCGAGGCACATCATCCCGAAGAGGGACTGGGACATGCCGGACATCGCTGAAGGGAGGAAGAAGGGGGACAAGGACATCGAAGGCACCCTGGAGGTCATCGAGAAGGCGGGGCTGGTCGACCTGGTGGACGGGAGGGTCCAGGTGGCGCACGGACTGGCTGTGGAGCCGTACCCGGGGGAGAGCCCCGGGCACCAGGTACTGGCCTTGTCCGCGGGGGGGAGCAGGGTCTATTGCATCGGCGACCTCTTCCACATCGTCCAGGAGGTCGAGCACCCCGGCCTCGCGGCTGTCTGGACGGACAGGAAGACGCTAGCCGCGAGCCAGAGGAGGTTCGCCTCCACCGCTTCGAACGAAGGAGCCCTCGTGCTTTCAGGGCACATGCAGCCGGGGTTCATCTCCCTTTCGAGAGGGAGGCGCAGCTGGAGGCCGGCCGAGGGGCAGCCCGGCACAAGCATATAGAACTCCCAACCGGGGCGCCCTTCCGTGACCAAGATCTCCGACGACTCCTTTGTCCTCGTGTACAGGGACCGCAGGCGCAGGTGGCTCGTCAGGCCCAGGGACACCCCCAAGCTCCACACCCACCTGGGGATCCTGGACGTCTCGGCCCTGGTCGGCCAGGACTACGGTGTGACCGCGACCACTACCATGGGGGACGAGCTCACTATCCTGGAGCCTACCATCGAAGACCTGGTCATGAAGCTGGCGAGGAAGACCCAGGTGATCTACCCAAAGGACCTGGGACTGATGGTCGTGAAGCTCGGGATACGCTCCGGGTCGAGGATAATCGAGACGGGGACAGGGAGCGGCGCCACCACCGCGCTGATGGCGCACCTCGTCCGTCCGACCGGGATGGTCTGCACCTACGACCTTAACCCCGAGTTCCAGGCGGTGGCGAAGAAGAACATCGAAAGGCTCGGACTTTCGCAGTATGTGACGTTCAAGATAGCCGACTCGCGGCTTGGCTTCGACGAGAAGGACTTCGACGCCGGGGTCCTGGACGTGGGCGACCCCTGGGAGGTGGTCCACAGCATGAGGGAAGCCCTGAAGCCCTCGGCGCCCATGGCTGCGGTGACCCCCACGACAAACCAGGCGGAGAAGCTCGTGGCGAAGATGAGAGAGGAGGGGTTCGTCGCCGTCGAGTCCATGGAGATACTCCTCCGGCACCTCGAAGCCAGGGTCGGGATGACGAGACCTTCCAACATCATGGTCGGGCACACCGCCTACCTCACCTTCGGCAGGAGCACCCTGGGTCTGCCCCGTCCATCGTAACGGTTTTAACCCCGGCAACGTCGCGAAGCGAAATCGATGAGCAGCAGCGAGCGCTATGGAGACGTCTCGGCGATCCTCTATCTGGTCCCGTTCGCAGTGAGCGGCGTCTACGGCCTCTACCTCTGGGTGCAGGCCGGGCTCTCGTCCACTCTCCCATCATCCGTCTACCTCACGGTCACCAGAGACCCCTACGTCTTCATGGTCGGGTCTTTGGCGGTCATGCTCGCCATAGTCCTGGAGCTGAGCGGCACCCCCCAGTCGCAGAGGCGGGCCAGGCTCGCGCCCCTCGGGAACACCTTGCAGTCGCTGGCGATCGCAAGCCTCGTCCTCACGCTGATAGCGGCCCTCTACGCCAACGGGTTTCTGGGCCTGGGCGGGGCCGTCGACGACTTCATGGTGGGAAGGTACGGCCTCATCTTCCCGGCGGTCCTTGTCCTCCTGAGCTATCTGATAACCGCCCGGTTCGACTTCTCCTCGCTCCGTAGCACGAAGGTGCTCGGGATAGTCGCGCTCCTGCTGGTCCCCGCGTCCATCTACGAGGTCGGCAAGCGCCAGCTGGGGCTCGGCATCGGAGTGGCCTTCGTATTTCTGCTGATAGGGGTCGGGACCTTCATCCTTCCACAGATGAGGGGAACGCCCTCAAAGCAGAACGAGCCTGCAGAGTAGCCTCCCCCGCCCCTCGCGTAGGCGCCGCAGGGCACAGCCCGTCAGGGACAAAAGCGGCCCTCTGCACCCAGCGCGGAGATAGCAGTGCCTTCCGCCTTCACACGGAAGGATAGGACCCAGGTCCTGATCCTCCTCGCGTGCCTGGTCCCCTTCGTCGCCAATGTCTTCTTCGGGGTCGAAGCCAAGGACCCCTGGGCCGTCGTGGCCTCCACCGGGCTGGCCATCGCCTCGGCAGGGTTCTCGCTGGCCTGGGGGACCGAGTCCCTCCAGTTCGTGGTGTCCCAGGCGCTCGCTCTGACCGTCCTCGCGGTTGTCAACGTCATCCCCGAGTACTCCGTCGAGGTGGTGCTCGCCTATCGGGGGGCGACCGACCCCACCCTGCTGCACTACGCGACGGCGTCCATGACGGGAGCCAACAGGCTCCTACTCGGCCTCGGGTGGCCGGTGGTCTATGCCCTGAACTTCTTCGCGGCGCGGAGGGCGGGGGAGCCGAAGTCCCTGGAGCTCGAAAGGAGCCAGGGGGTCGGGGTGGTGTTTCTCGGGGCGGCTACACTCTACTCCTTCGTCATCGCCATGAAGGGGACCCTGGGGCCCGAAGACGCGCTGGTCCTCCTCTCGATCTTCGGGGTCTACGTCTACGCGGGGAGCCGCATCCCACCCCGCTCGAGGGACCTGATGGACGAGTTGGAGGGCCCGGCGAGGGCGGTCTCAGCCCTCAGTGGGCCGCTGAAGGCGCTGGCGATCCTGTTCTTCGTGGGGCTGGGGGCGGCAGCCGTCGCCTTCGGCTCCGAGCCGTTCTTGGTGAGCTTCCTCGCCCTCGCGTCCCTCCTGAACGTCGGCGCCGGGGTCCAATATCTCCTGATACAGTGGCTCACCCCCATCCTGACCGAGCTCCCCGAGGCAATCACCGTCTTCTACTGGGCAGCCAAGAGCGGCAAGGCCTCTCTCGCCCTGTCCAGCCTCGTCTCCTCCAAGCTCAACCAGTGGACTATCCTCGTGGCCACCATCCCAGCGGTCTACGACGTCGCCCTTGGGGGGTTCGCGAGCATCCACCTGACGGGGCTTCAGACCAGCGAAATCCTCCTCACCGCGGCCCAGTCCCTCTACGGCTTCGCATGCCTGCTCGACCTGAAGCTGAGCAGGTTCGATGCGTCCGCCCTCCTGACTCTGTTCCTGGTGCAGTTCGTCCTCCCCGAGGCCAGGCTCGAAGTGACCGCCGCCTACCTGCTGCTGTCCGCCTTCGAGTTCGCCAGGACCCCCGGGAGGCTTGACCTGTTCAGGTCCCTGGCCGCCGTCATGCGGGGGCACCTTCATTAAGCGCGTCTCACGGTGCCAGCAGCCAGCGTGTCCGGAGGGAGCCAGGAGGGGATCACGGCCAGGAAGGCGGACGACTTCGACGAGTGGTACACCCAGGTCATACTGAAGTCTGAGGTCGCAGACTACAGCCCGGTCTCCGGGTGCGTCGTCTACAGGCCCCTGGGGTATGCCATCTGGGAGGCCATCCAGAAAGAGACCGACGCCCTCCTCAAGCAGGACGGGGTCAGCAACACCTACTTCCCGCTGTTCATCCCAGAAAGGCTGCTGAAGAAGGAGGCGGAGCACGTGGAGGGGTTCGCGCCCGAGGTAGCCTGGGTAACCGAGACCGGGAGCTCGAAGCTAGACGAGAGGCTGGCGGTAAGGCCCACGTCGGAGTCGCTCATGTACGAGGTCGTCGGCCGTTGGATCAGGTCCTGGAGGGACCTGCCCATGAGGCTGAACCAGTGGAACAACGTCGTCCGCTGGGAGACCAAGAACCCGACCTTCATACTCAGGTCCAGGGAGTTCCTCTGGAACGAAGGGCACTCCATCTTCGCGACCAGGGAGGAGGCGGACGCGGAGCGGGAGAGGATCATGGGGATCTACAGGAAGGTCACGGAAGAGTACCTCGCCCTCCCCGGCTATCTGGGGAAGAAGTCCAAGGCCGAGACGTTCGCGGGAGCAGAGGGGACCTACAGCATCGAGCACCTCCTTCCGGACGGCAAGGCGATACAGGGGCCGGACTGGCACTCGGACGGCCAGAACTTCTCGAAGGCGTTCAACATCGTGTTCATCGACAGGGAGGGGAACAAGCAGTACGCATACCAGAACACCTGGGCCATATCGACCCGGGAGATCGGGGTGATGCTGGCCACCCACAGCGACGACAGAGGGGCGGTGGTCCCTCCGCGCCTCGCCGCCATCCAGGTGGTGGTGGTGCCCATAGTGAACGACGAAAGCAAGGAGGCGGTCCTCGCCGAAGCCAGGAAGCTCATGGGAGCCCTCGCCGGGTTCAGGGCCCGCCTCGACGACAGGGACAACCTCACCCCTGGGCGGAAGTTCAACGAGTGGGAGCTCAAGGGAGTGCCACTGAGGGTGGAGTTCGGCCCCAGAGACATGAAGGAGGGCCAGGCGGTCATGGTCAGGCGGGACACCGGGGCGAAGCGCTCCGTCAAGCTGTCGTCCCTGGCCGCTGAAGTGTCGAAGGAGCTCGAGTCGATCCAGGCCAGCCTACTTCAGAGGGCTTCGGCGTTCCTCGCAGAGAACACCAGGGACGCCGGCACCCTGGCCGAGCTGAAGGAGACCCTCTCCGCGAAGGGAGGGATGGTCCGGGTGAGGTGGTGCGGCGACGTGAAGTGCGAGTCGACGATGAAGGAAGCAGCCGGCGGCAAAATCCTCAACGTCCCCCTGGACCAGAAGCCCACGAAGGGGGTCTGCCTCGCCTGCGGGAGGGACGCGCCCACCTTCGCCCTCTACGGCAGGTCATACTAGGCGGGCCGGCCATGGCAACGCAGCCTCCGCGCAGGGCCGTCGAGGTCGCGGTGCTCGGCGCCATCAACTGGGACACCACCGTCTTCGAGCATGACTTCGCCTCCCCCGGGGAGGAGGTCCCGGTCGTCAGGCTCGAGGAGTTCCCGGGAGGGAAGGGGGCGAACACCGCTGTCGCCGCGGCCAGGATCCTTGGGAGGGGAGCCGTGGCCTTCCTCGGCGCCCTTGGGAGCGACCAGGTGAAGGGGGAGCTCCTCGAGAGCCTCGCGGCCGAGGGGGTCAGGACCGACGGGGTCGAGGTCATCAAGGGGGCAGCCACGGGCAGGGCGATGATTGTCGTCGACGGCGCCGGGAGGAAGACCATCCACACGCATTTTGGGGCAAACGAGGCCTACGAGCCCAGGTTCCTGCGGAACCCCGCCTCGGCCGCCATCCTGTCGGCTTCCGCCGTCACCGTGATCATGGACCTTCCGCTGGCTGCCGCCGAGGCGGCGGCCGAGGGTGCGTCCAAGCAGTCGAGGGTCGTCTACTGCCCGGGGGTAAGGGGGGCAGGCCAGGAGGAGCGGCTGGCGTCGATCCTCTCCAGGGCCGACGACCTCGTGTTGGACAGGATCGAGCTGGCGAAGCTGAGCGGGCGCAGCGATCCTGAGGAGGGGGTCGAGGCCCTGCTACAACGCCACGAAGGGATCACGGTGGTAGCCACCCTGGGACCTGAGGGGTGCCTCGTGGCCGCAGGCGGCTCTGTGTCGCGGGTAGCGCCGGTGGACCTGGCAGACCTGGGCCTCGCGGCGGTCAACAGCACCGGGTCAGGGGACGCCTTCCTGGCGGCCTACGCCTGCTACTCCCTCTTCGGACTGCAGCCCCGGGAGGCTGCAGAGTGGGGGAACCTCTCCGGAGCTCTGAAGGCGGCCAGCGCCGAGACGAGGGGGAGCCCCACGAGGGGGGCACTCGAAGAGAAGATGCGCCTTCTCAGGGAAGTCAGAGGGCGGCGACAGGGCTCGCGGTAGTGTAGAGCCTCTGGGCGCCCTCGTCCACGCTCATCGGGAGGTCGACCTTCGCCAGAGCTATCATGTGCAGCGAAAGCGCGGCAGCGGCTATGCCGAAGCAGGCGCTCCGCAGGAAGTCCCTGGTCTTGAGGTACCAGCAGACTGTGGCCCCGCTCAGTATGTCTCCCGCCCCGGTGGCGTCGATCACCTGGGACTTGGGCACCTCGACTTTGTAGATCCGCGCTCCGTCGAGCACGTGGCACGCCTCTCCCCCCTGGGTCACTATCGCCTTCCTGATCCCTATGGCAGAGACCTTCTCCAGGGCAGCTCTGGGGTTGCTCCTGCCGGTCAGCATCTCGGCCTCCACCGTGTCCATCTTGACCGCGTCCACCCTGGACAGGATGTTCCTGTCCTCGACCGGGGCGTAGGAGACCTTCCCGCCCGCGTCGAAGGTCCTCACGAACCCCTGGGGGTCGAGGAAGGTGAAGTCGGACCTGGACGAGATCTCCGCGAGCAGCGACTGCGACACCTCCCCTGCCACCGGGCTGACCAGGGCCGCGTTGTACCTCCTCTCGGAGACGATCTGCGTGGCGGACAGGTCCTCGCACCTGGATGCGAGATGGAGGGACCGCTCTCCGCCCCCGTTGGCGATCGTGAACCTGGTGGTGGGCTTGGTGGTGCTCCTGTCGGACCCTCTGAGGACCATCCCGTTCCTTGCGAGCCAGACAGACTGCTCGTCCGGGAAGTCGCTCCCCACCTTGGTCAGAGGGGTGACCGAGTGCCCGAACCTCGCGCAGAGCAGGCCCGCGTAGGACGGCGGCCCGCCGACTGAAGTTATGAGGCGCATCGGGAGCTGGATCGAGTCGATGGTGATGAATCCAGCAACCAGAATATTCAATCGGGTCGGCGGGCGGTCGGTTGTCTTAAGAACGCTTTGCCGGATTCTCGAAGTCCGTGGACGCGGGGGTCTTGCCGTTTAAATAACCAAAGGGCAAAGCCGCCGGACGAGAAAGCATTTTGGATGTTCAATATAGAAAGGCAATAAGCACAGGTGCAGGCGTTGCTGTAGTCGTCGTGCTCCTCGTCATCGCGGCGGGAGCCTACTACTACATCGCCTACTACACGCCTTCTAACTCCACAACAACAACCACCACGACGACGACCACCGTCGGCCTCCCCGGCAAGGGGATGTCCATCGGTGTGGTCTTCGACGTCGGAGGCCTCGGGGACCGCGGGTTCAACGACCTGGCCCATGCGGGCATGATACAGGCGAACCAGACCCTTGGCGTCGACTACAAGTACGTGATTGCCACATCGACCAACGACATCCCGGCGCTCTTCGCCACCCTCATCTCTGACCACCTCAACCTGATCATCGGCGTCGGGTTCGACGACGACCAGGCGATCCAGCAGTACTCGGCCCAGTACCCCAACCAGATGTTCGCCCAAGTTGACGGCGACGTATACAACACGTCCAACGTCATAGCCATCAAGTTCCAGGAGCACGTGGGTAGCGCCATAGTTGGCGCACTGGCCGCAGCCATGGCAGGCCCGACCGGCAAGGTGGGCTTCCTCGGCGGCGTATCCATCGGAATCATCTACAAGTTCTGGAACGGCTACAAGTACGGCATCGAATGGGCTGACAGCTACCTCACGAACACCACGGGCACGACCTGGAACAACCCCCTGGACGAGGTCTACGACTCCAGCGGGTTCAACGGGTTCGCTGACCCGAGCGGGGGCTTCACCAACGGCCAGGCCATGATCGCCAGAGGCGACAAGGTCATCTTCACTGCGGCGGGCGGCACCGGGATCGGCACGTTCAACGCCATCGGCCAGTACGACCAGCAGCAGGGCTGGAACTGGTCGAACTCCACCGCTCCACCGGTGTGGGCAATCGGCGTCGACGCCAACCAGGACTACTACGGCACACAGCAGTTCTTCTCGGCCGCACAGCAGAACAAGACAGCCTCCAACCTCACTCCGCCCTCCTTCATCCTGACGTCAGAGATCAAGAAGGTGGACCTCGGCGTCTATGACGTGGCGAAGTGGATGGTCGAGGGCAACTTCAGCGGCGTCTGGAACAACCCAGCAAAGTTCGCTCCATCGTTCTACAACGGCGAGACCCAACTCTGCGGCACCGACGGGGCGTCGCCCTGCCATGTCAGAGGCGTCTTCCTCCTCGGCTACGCGCAGCACGCCGTGGGCCCGACCGACTTCCAGTACACCAGCCAGTTCCTCACAGCGAACGCCCATGCGGTACTCACCCAGATCGAGAACGGAATCATCAACGGTTCCATCAGGATCCCTGAAATATACACAGACACCGGCACCACACCACTCTTCCAGTAGTGATAGGTGAGGGCACCTCACCTACCCTACCTTTTTGTGGGAAACATGAACGAAACGATGCTACGGATGGCCGGTATCAGGAAGACATTCCCTGGAGTCGTCGCCCTTGACGGGGTAGACCTTACGGTCGGCCAGGGCGAGGTCATGGGGATACTCGGGGAGAACGGCGCGGGCAAGAGCACCCTGATGAACATCCTGTACGGCCTCTACACGATGGACGCTGGCACCATCGAGATGCAGGGGAAGAAGGTCCACATCCGCAACTCGGCCGACGCCATCGGCCTCGGCCTTGGGATGGTCCACCAGGCGTTCACGCTCGTCCCGAACCTCACGGTGATGGAGAACATCATCCTGGGGTCGGAGCCTTCGAGGGCGGGGGTCGTCGACAGGGGGCGCGCCAGGGCGCAGGTGCTGGCCCTTGTCAAGCAGGTGGGCCTCGACATCGACCTCGACACCATGGCCGAAGACCTGCCGACCGGGTTCAAGCAGAGGGTCGAGATCCTGAAGGCGCTCCACCGCGGGGCGAAGGTGCTCATCCTTGACGAGCCCACCGCAGTCCTAACCCCCATCGAGGCGGAGGAGCTGTTCAAGTCCGTGAGGAGGTTGACCCAGGGGGGTTCCACCGTCATATTCATCACCCACAAGCTGAAGGAGGTGATGGCCATCACAAACAGGATAACCATCATGCGGAGGGGGAAGGTGGTGACCACCCTCGACACGAAAGACGCCAACTTCGACGTGCTTGCAAACGCCATGGTCGGGAGGCAGGTCCAGAGGAAGTTCAACTTCGGCCCCTACAAGCCAGGGGAGCTCCTGCTCCAGGTCGAGGGCCTCAGGGCCGCCTCAAAGCACAAGACGGAGGCCCTGGACGGGCTTTCGTTCAGCGTGAACGCCGGCGAGATCGTCGGCGTGGCCGGGGTCGAGGGGAACGGGCAGACCGAGCTTGTCGAGTGCATCATGGGGCTGATGAAGCCCACCGGGGGGGCCATCCGCCTCGGCACCAAGCTGATCAACAAGCTCCCCACCTCAGAAGTGCTCAAGCTCTCGGTGGGGCACGTCCCCGAAGACAGGGCCCTGAACGGGCTAATACTGGACTTCTCCGTCGCGGAGAACGTGGTCCTCGGGGCCACGGAGAGCACCGACTTCTCCAGGCGGGGGGTAATGGCCCCCAGGAAAATCCGCGACTTCGCCAGGAAGATCGTAAAGCTGTTCAACGTCTCCGCCGCAGGGATCGACGTCAAGGCAAGGAACCTTTCGGGGGGGAACCAGCAGAAGATCATCGTCGGCAGGGAGCTCGCAGGCCAGCCGCACCTGCTCATCGCCCACCAGCCCACCCGCGGGCTGGACGTCGCCAGCACCGAGTACATCCAGTCCCTCCTGGTCGACTCCAGGAACGCGGGGAGGGGGGTGCTGCTGGTGAGCGCTGACTTCGACGAGATTCTCGACCTCAGCGACAGGATCCTCGTGCTCTACGAAGGGAAGATCATCGGGGAGCTCAACAGGGGCGCGGGCATAGGGGAGCTCGGAAGGCTGCTCGGAGGGATAGCGGCCAAGTGAGCGACGCAAAGCGGCCGATGCTGACGGGGGTCCTGAAGTCAGCGGTCCCCTCCCTGGTGGCCCTCGCCCTGGGGCTCCTTGTCGCCTCAGCCGTGATGCTCGCCTTCGGCGAAGACCCGGTGGGCATCTTCAGCGCCCTCTTCAGGGGGGCCCTCACGACCCAGTTCGGGCAGTCGTCGGTCCTCAACTACATGTACTCGTACATCCTCCTCGCGCTCGCCTTCCTCCTCCCGGGCAAGGCCGGCATCTGGAACATCGGGGGCCAGGGCCAGGCCATCCTCGGCGGGGTGGCTGCGGCGCTGCTGGTGGAGTTCGTGGCCCTGCCGCCGGTTGTGTGGCCCCTGGCGGCCATCGTCGTCGCCATCCTTACGGGGGCGGCCTGGGCGGCCATCTGCGGGCTGTTGGAGGCCTACAGGAACGCGTCGGCGATAGTCACGACCATCATGACCAACTTCATCGCCGCCAACCTCGCCACCTTCATACTCTACTACGTGCTCATCCCGAAGGCGCACGTCCCCAGCTTCTACAACGAGGTCGACTTCCCGGCAGGGGCGACCCTGCTCACCCTTCCGTACTTCACGACGTCGATTATGATAATCGTGGCCGTGCTGGTGGCCGTCGGCACCGCCTTCTTCCTCAGCAGGACGACCCTTGGGTACAAGATCAGGGCGACGGGCCTGGGCTCTAGGCCCGCCGAGTCCAAGGGGATCAACCCAAGGACCACCAAGGTCATCGCAATGATCATCGGCGGGGGAATAGCCGGCCTCGCCGGGGCCGGGGCCGTCATGAGCGTCGGCCACGGTTGCGGCACCGTGGCCTGCTACCAGGACGGGTTCGCCAGCGGCTGGTTCGGCGGGTTCGGGTTCGCGGGGATCGCGGTCGCCCTCGTCGCCGTCAACGACCCTCTGGCGTCGATCTTCTCGGCCGTCTTCTTTTCCATCCTCGCCGCGGGGATGCCCTTCGCCTACCAGAACATCTACATCGTCTGGGCGATGCAGGGGATCATAATCATCTTCATGGCGGCGCCGGAGCTCAGCAGGATGATACTGACTCAAAGGGGGAAGAGGAAATGGACCTGACCTGGCTGATACTCCTGGCCGCCTTCGGGCTCGAGAACGCCGTCCCCATCGGCCTCGCCGCCCAGGGGGAGCTGATCACTGAGAAGTCCGGGATACTCAACATCGGGATCTACGGGGGGATGGCGATACCTGCCTTCGCGGCTGCGGCGGCGGACCTCGCCTTCGGGCCCGTCCTCGGGGGTGGGTCGGCGTACATGGGGCTCCTGGCGGCCATGGCCACGGGAGCGGGACTGAACTTCGTCTTCGCCTACCTTTCGACGAAGATACACATCGACCAGGTGATCGCAGGGATCGGGATCAACATATTCGCGGTGGGGATAACGGCCGTCTTCCTCCAGCGCTACTACACCGTCGACGGGACGCCCAACGGGAACACCGTAGCCCCCCTCTTCTCGATAACGGGGCTGGCGCAGAACCTCCGCATCAGCATAAGCCCGCTCATGGCCGCCATGTTCCTGCTCCCCATCCTGGTCTACCTGTTCCTAGGGAGGACGAAGCTGGGGCTGCACATCAGGGCCGTGGGGGAGAACCCGAAGGCGGCGGAAGCCGCGGGGGTGGACGTGGCATGGGTGCGGATAGCCGCCACCGCCATCGGCGGGATGCTCCTGGGCCTCGGGGGCGCCTACCTCACCGTGGACTTCAACCCCAACTTCGTCCCTGACTACGCCCAGGCGATCTTCCCAGCCTTCATCGCCCTGGCCGCGGTCATCGCAGGCGGGTGGAAGCCGGGCTACGTCCTGGCTGTGAGCATACTGTTCGGGGTCACCGAGGCCCTCCGCCCGGTCCTCGCTGTCTCATCGGCCCAGGGGTACCTCTTCACCACCCTCCCGTACATCGTGACGGTGATAGTGCTCGGGATCGCATCCAAGCGCCTCCGTCCTCCGGCGGCCCTGGCCCTGCCCTACAAGAAGGAGTAGCCCAGGCTCCGCATATGTTTAAGAACAGTCAGCATTCGAGGCCAAAAGCCAAAGTTGTCTAAGAAGAGGAAGAGTCGCGGCCGGTCGAAGGGAGGGAAGGGACGGAGCGACATCATCTACTGCAGCAACTGCGGGGCCGCGGTCCCGAGGGACAAGGCGAAGAAGGTCACCACGAGGACCAGCCTCGTCGAACCGACCCTCGCCAGGGAGCTCAGGGCGGCAGGCGCCTACATCGCTTCGCCCACCACCGTGAGGTACTACTGCATCAGCTGCAGCGTACACTACGGGATCGTAAAGGTAAGAGCGAAGAAAGAAAGGCGCAGCTGGTAAGCGGCAGCACAACCTTCCGAGTCACTGGTTCAGTCTCGCTTTCCGTCGACCCGGGCAAGCACGCCCTGCTACGTCCTGAAACCTGCAGGTCCGGCGAGCCGGCCCCCGGGCCGCAGACGGTGTGGCTAGGCGTACTTCTTCCTCAGCAGCTTCGCGGCTTCCGTCTGGGCGGCGAGCTTCGCGTAGGCTATCTGCCTCGTCACCACCGGCCAGGGCCTCCCCGAGGCGAAGCCGCAGTCGGGGTTCAGCACGATGTTCTCGGCGCCGAAGACCTTGGACGCCTCTTCGACCCGGCGAACTATCTCCCTGGGGGCCTCCACCCTGGGGTCCTTCACGTCGATCACTCCCAGCCCTATCTCGCCGTGCCAGGGATTGTCCTTGAACACCCGGTAGGTCCCCGCCCTCTTCGTGGCGTACTCCAGGACCAGCCTCTTCACCTTCATCTCGAGTATCTCGCCGATCATCTTCTCGTAGCCGCCGTGGGAGTAGTGCAGCTCGTCGGAGCGCCAGTTCCCCCTGCAGATGTGCACTCCCACCTTTATCCCCGTGACCCCCTTCACAGTCCTGTTGACCAGCTCCGATGCCACCCTGTGCAGCTCGCCGAGGTCTCCAAGCTTCCAGCCGTTGAGGGCCAGGAGCCACTTTGTGTAGCGGAAGTCCACGAAGTTTCCCACGGCCGGCTCGTCGAGCTGGACGAAGCTAGCCCCCGCGTCCCTGAGCGCCAGGATCTCCTCCCTCAGCAGCCTGGTGAGGTCGCCGAAGGCGTCCTCCGGGGCCCTGTAGTAGCCGCTGGACAGCCTGCTGTTCCAGGAGTTGATGAGCAGGGTGAGCGGCCCTATCAGGGGGGCCATCACCGGTTTCTGGGTGCGCTCCATGGCGAACCTGACCTCGTCGGCGACCAGCGGCGCCGTCCTCTCGATCTTCCCCACGATGATGGGGTTGCTGATGACCCCAACGTGGAGGTTCATGGACCTCGCGTACCGCTCCGCGTCCCTGGTCATCAGCTCCGCCGTGGGGACGAGCTTGAATGAAGGGATCCTTTCGGCCACGAACGCAAGGAACGAGAACCGCCTCTGCTCCCCGTCGGAGACCTCGTCCAGCCCCGCCAGCTCCTGCTGCTTTATCGCGAGGACCACGGCCTCGTCGTAGTACTCCTTCAGCTGGGCCCCTGTCATCGAGCCTTCTTCGAAGGCGGAGATGCCTTCCAGGAGCCACTCCGGCCTAGGGAGGCTCCCGACCACGGTGGTAGGGAACATCGACGGCGCGCTCAACCCCCCTCTCGGCCCCCGTCGCGCCATGTAAAGTTCATCCTCCGCCTAGGCCGTGGAGCTCGTGGTGCCGTTCGCCTGGCCGAGGATGACCACGCTGTCGATGAAGACTGGGGGCAGGGGCTCGTCGGGCTGCCACCCCTGGGGGCAGGTAGGGGGGAGGCAGAGAGGGGACTTTGCGATGGCCTGCACGACGTTCCAGTTGCTGATCACCTTCCCGAACACCGTGTAGTTGCCGTCAAGGGCGAGGTTGGCCGAGCTGTTGGACAGGTTGATGAAGAACTGCGACCCTGCCTTCGTGGACAGCTGGGTGTGCGCCATCGCGATGTACCCCTGGTAGTTGTGGAGCCAGCCGCACCACTCGAGGGGGACGGTGGCCGCAGTCCCTCCGGCCCCCCACTTGGACCGGGTGCTGTTCAGCCCCCCCTTCGTGTAGTTGTCTCCGCTCTGTATCACGAACCCTGACACTATCCTGTGCCACACGAGGCCGTTGTAGAACCCCGAGTTGGCGAGGTTCACGAAGTTGGCCACAGTCTGCGGCGCGCAGGCGGGAAAGAGCTCGACCTCGAAGGACCCGTCGGTGGTGTTGAACATCGCATAGACAGGGGGCGCCTTGTAGAAGTAGGTCCAGTAGACCTGCCAGCCCGCTCCGACCACGACGAGGGCCGCTATCGCCACCGCAGCGACCTTCACCCAGGGGAAGGTCTGCTTCTTTCTCCTTCCAGGCTTGTCGACCAAACTAGAGCGAAGCCGGCTGTGGTTCCGTAGAAATATCCTTCGGTTTCTGGCTCCTGCCTAGGGCGCGGACCGCCGTGTAGCTCCTCTCCACGAAAGTGAAGGCGGCGACCAGGGCCACCAGCAGTATCCCCCACCCCAGGAGCCCGACGAGCGATGACAGGGCGAGTATCAGCAGCCTCTCGCTCCTCTCCCCTATGCCGACCCCCGCGAGCTTCACCCCGAGGGCGTCCCCCTTGGCCCTGGTGTAGCTCACCAGGAGGCTGAACGAAAGCGCGACCAGGACGTAGACTGGGCTCGCGTACCCCCCCAGAAGTATCCCGGTGAACAGGGCGACCTCGGCGACGCGGTCGAGGGTGGAGTCGAGGAACGCGCCCCTCGCTGACGTCCTCCCGGTGACCCGGGCGACGGCGCCGTCGACTATGTCGAACCACCCCGAGACGAGGATGAGCACCCCGCCCAGTAGCTCCCCCGAGTACCCCCCCGAGGAGTAAGCCCAGGCCGCCAGCAGGGACACCACGAGCCCCACCACGGTCCAGGCGGTGGGAGAAAGGTCCAGCCGCGCGAAGAACGAGCCGACGGACGAAAGTGACGAGCCCAGCCTGGACCTGAGCCTGTCTAGCATTGGGGCCGCCTCCATCTTCCTTTTTAATATACTAAGGGGAGCCGGAGTCGGTATAGTTGGGCAGGGTCGACAAGGGGGTCGGGTGCGGGGTGGTGGGGTGCAAGAACCCCGCGGAGCGCTCCCTGAGCAGGGAGGACATGGGCGGGAGCGGCCTCAGCGTCGGGGGGGAGGGGAGGCGCGTCTACCTCTGCAAAGACCACTACAAGGCCTGGAAGAAGGCGACCAAGAAATCTAGGACGCTCGAACGGTCGAGATGGTAGGGGGCCAGGTTGAAGATACTGCAGCTGCACGCCGACTTCATCGAGTACACCCCCGTCAAGAAGGAGATCCGGGCGGCCGAAGACATTTCCCCCAAGACGGTGAAGGAGCAGGACATCGTCGTCCTGTTCACCGCCTTCGAGAGGGGGGACGACGCGGGGCTCACTGCGACGGCGGTGGGCGAGTCGAAGGACTTCCTCGCCAAGCTCGGCACCAGGCGTGTCATGATCTACCCTTTCGCGCATCTCAGTCAGGACCTGGCCCCGCCTGCCGAGGCGCTGGCCCTCCTGCTGGCCATGGAGAAGGAAGCGAAGGCGGCCGGGCTCGAGGTCTACAGGGCGCCCTTCGGATGGACCAAGGCCCTCCAGATCAAGGTGAAGGGGCACCCCCTGGCCGAGATGTCCAGGAGCTACTCGAAGTCGGCGCCGCAGGCCCAGCGGCCGAAGCCGAGGCGGGAGCTGACCGAGTCCGAGGCCATGGCGCGGATAAAGAGGAGCGACTTCGTCAACCTCCCTGAGACCGACCACAGGGTAATAGGCGAGAAGCTGGACCTCTTCAGCTTCCAGGAGGTGTCCCCAGGCATGGTCTATCTCCACGAGAAGGGGCTCGTGCTGAGGAACCTGCTGGTCGACTACCTCAGGGGGGAGCTCGCCAGGATGGGGTACAAGGAGGTCACCACCCCGAGCCTGGCCAACACGGCGCTCTGGCAGGTGAGCGGCCACTCGGCGCACTACAAAGAGAACATGTTCCTGACCGCCCTCGGGGACGAGGAGATGGGGATGAAGCCCATGAACTGCCCCTCGCACTTCCTGATTTACAAGACAAGAAAATGGAGTTTCAGAGAGCTCCCGGTGAGGTACGCCACCTTCGACTCCCTCTTCCGCAACGAGCTGAGCGGGGTCGCCAGCGGGCTCTTCAGGGTCAAGGCGCTCACCCAGGACGACGCCCACGTCATAGCGATGGAGGAACAGGCGGGAGAGGAGCTCTCCAAGCTCCTCGACCTCATGGAGAGGGTCTACGGCGTCTTCGGGCTGCAGTACAAGGTCAAGATCTCCACCAGACCAGACGACTCGATGGGGAGCGACGAGGAGTGGGAAAGGGCCACGGACACCCTGGTCAGCGCCGTGAAGTCGAGGGGGTGGGCCTACGAGATCAAGGAGAAGGAGGGGAACTTCTACTCGCCGAAGATCGACGTCGACATCAAGGACTCCCTCGGGAGGGAGTGGCAGTGCGGCACCTTCCAGCTGGACCTGCAGATGCCCAAGAGGTTCGGCCTGGCCTACACCGGCTCTGACGGCAAGGAGCACACCCCGGTGGTGCTCCACCGCACCATACTCGGCTCTCTGGAGAGGTTCATGGGGATAATGCTCGAGCACTACAGGGGAGCCCTCCCGGTCTGGCTCTCGCCGGTCCAGGCCATGGTGATACCGCTGTCCGACGAGCACCTGGCCTACGCCAAAGTGGTCCTCGACGCCCTCAGGGCGGGGGGAGTGAGGGCCGAGGGGGACTTCGCCAGCGGCACCATGGGAGGCAAGATCAGGGGAGCCCAGCTCCAGAAGATACCATACATGCTCGTCGTCGGCAAGAAGGAGGAGGACTCGGGCACCGTCGCACTGAGGACCAGGTCCGGGGAGCAGACCTTCGGGGTGAAGGTGGACGACTTCGTCGCCAGGGTGGAGGGCGAGGTCGCTGCCCACAGGTGAGCGGACCTAGGGCGCCGGCACCTGCTGCGTAACGCAGTGGAGCGTCCCCAGCCCGTAGACGAGCGCTCTGCAGTCTATCCCCACCACGTCTCTCCTGGGAAACGCCCTCTCGAGGGCCCTCAGGGCGACCCTGTCAGTGTCTCCCCCGAAGGTCGGGACGACCACGGAGCCGTTCCCGATGTAGAAGTTGAGATGGCTCGCCGGGAGCCTCCCGTCCGGCCCGTCGACCCGCGGCGGCATCGGGACCCCGACCACCTCCAGGTCCCTCCCGCGCTCGTCTGCGGCGCCTCTCAGGAGCGCCATGTCTTCCTCCAGCGGCCGGTGGTTGGGGTCGCCCCTGTCCGGTTCCGACGCCGCCAGCACGGTCCTCTCACCCACGAACCTGGCCACGTCGTCCACGTGGCCGTCCGTGTCGTCTCCTTCGATGCCTTCCCGCAGCCAGACCACGTTGGTCACCCCCAGGTTCTCCCTGAGCACCGCCTCTATGTCTGCCCTCGAGAGCGATGGGTTCCTGTTGGGGTTCAGGAGGCACTGCTCCGTCGTCAGCACGCTCCCGGTCCCGTTGACGTCGATGGACCCTCCTTCCAGGACGACCCCTGGGGTGAAGGTCCGCAGCCCGGTCAGCTCAGCCAGCTTGGCGCCGGCGTCGTCGTCGGGGAGCAGGTCGTCGTACTTGCCCCCCCAGGCGTTGAACCTCCATTTGACGAGGGCGACGTCCCTCCCTCTGACGCAGGTGGGGGCGTAGTCCCTGGTCCAGACGTCCGCGGTCTTCAGGACGATGAACCTGACCCTCCCCGCCCTCCCGAGCATCGACGCGACCCTGGCCTTCGTCCTGTCGTCGTCGACCAGGATCCTCACCTCTTCCTCCCGGCTGAGCGCGGCGACCATCTTCGCGTAGGCGGCTTCCACCTTCGGGAGGGTCTCAGGCGGGAAGGTGTCGGGGTCCTTGGGCCACGACAGCCACGTCGCGTCGTGCTTCTCCCACTCGGCAGGCATCCGGTACCCGAGCTCGGACGGTGTCTCCTTCATCGCGACTACTCTGTCAGCCGCCCGTAGGTCGACTTCCGCCTGTTCCTCATGAACCCCCACCCCCCCTCCACCACCCCCGCCAACGCGAGGTCGCAGTCGACGGTGTAGGCCCCCTCCCGATCCCCCGCCCTGAAGAGCACCTTGCCGAACTGGTCGCAGACGAACGAGCCTCCCCAGAAGGTCGTCGCCCCCTCGGTCCCGACGCGGTTCACCGCGCAGACCACCACGCTGTTGGCTATGGCGTGACCCACCTGTACCCCCTCCCAGGCCCTCTTCCAGTCGCCTTCCACCTGCTCGATGCCCTTCACCCATCCGATGGCCGTGGGGTAGAAGATGATGTCCGCCCCCAGCAGCCGGTCCACCCGGGCCGCCTCCGGGTACCACTGGTCGAAGCAGATGAGCGTCCCGAGGCCGCCCAGGCGGCTCTTCGCCACGGAGTAGCTGTTTCCAGCCCCGAAGTAGTCCTGCTCGTAGTAGTGCTCGTCCTGGGGGATGTGGACCTTCCTGTATTTCGAGATGGTCCTCCCGCCTTCGTCGAACACCATGCACGTGTTGTACCTCCCTTTGCCGTCTGCCTCGTAGATCGAGCCCCCGACGAGTATCACCCCGTCTTTCTTCGCCGCGGCCGCCAGGGCCCTGCTGGTCGGCCCCGGGATGGGCTCGGGGAGGGCCTTCGACCTCCTCGCCGTCGGGAAGTAGGTCTGTGTGAAGAGCTCCGGCAGGCAGACGACATCGGCCCCCCTTTCTGACGCATCGCGGACGAAGGCGAGCGACTTCTCGAGGTTCGCCTTGGGTTCCTCCCCCATGGCCATCTGGACCAGGCCCACCCTGACCTTCCTCCTCGCCAACATGTCAGCCACCTCCGTCCACCCTATACAAACAGCGCGCTACTTCTTCGAGATTGGCTGCCGTATCACGAAGCCGGTCCCGGGCCCCCTGACGTCGGCCACGCTCATGAAGTACTCCCTTGCGGGCCCCTCGAGCCGATAGCCTCCACGGAGGAGCCCCTCGAGGAAGGGGCCGTAGGTCCTGGCGAACTCTTCCGGCGGCCCTTCGTGCCTCGTCTCTGCGACGTCCGCTTCCGGTAGGTCCTTGAACCCGAACTCCCCCTGGGGCTCGGTCGTCCGCGCCACCGGGATGCATGCGACGCTCCGGAGGTCCGCCGCCGGGGTCTCCCCGGGGTTGTCGTAGAACATGCAGAAAGGGTAGCCGCGCTGCTCCACCCCCTTCTGGTCCATCCATTCCTTGAGCCGCCTCATCTGCTCTCCGATCTTTTCGTAGGGCCCCCTCCACTCGACGTAGGCGACCTGCATCTTCGGGGCCCTCGTGAAAGTCACCTCTGGAGAGGCCAACCCTGACATCCGGGGCGCCTCCCGTATTTAACCCGCCGACGGTTCCTGCAAACGTTTTTTCCGGTGCAGGGTCGGGGCGGTCAGGAGATGCTGTCTCCGGGCGGTGCGCTCCAGGCCGTCACCACCATTTCGAGCTTCGGCGCCTCAGGCAAGCCCCTCTGGCTCATGGCCGTGGAGGTCGTGGCCTTCGTCGCCGGGGCGGCCATCGTCGGCACGCTGTTCACCAGGCTGGTCACCTCCATCGCCGCAAGGGCGGGGGCGCACAAGGGGGTGGTCCACACCACCAGGCAGTGGCTGAGCGTGCTCATCATAATCGGGACCCTGGCGGGGGTGGCCTACCTGACTGGGCTGTCGACGGACATCACGACGCTCACGATATCCGGGATAGCGGGGCTGGCTGTCTCGCTCGCCCTCCAGAACACCCTCTCGAACATCATCGCGGGGGTCCTGCTCCTCAACGACGGGGTCATCCGCCTGGGCGACGACATACAGTACGGCGGACCCGGAGGGGTCCGCGGGGAGGTGGTCAAGCTGTCCCTGAGGACCACCTGGCTGAGGACCCAGGACGGGGTGATAACGGTGATCGGCAACGGAAACCTCTCCGCCGGCCCGATATTGAACTACTCAGCCCGGCCGAGGCTCGAGAAGAAGCTGAGCGTCTAGTTTCCCCAGAACAGGTCCAGCGTCGTCGCCCCCATTATCTCGTCGAAGGAGAAGTCCAGGGCGTCGAGGAGCTGGTCGAACATGGAGTGGGCGTATTCGATGTACTTGTCGGCGTCTATTTCGTCGGGCCTCGCCATCTTGGCCGGCTTGACGTAGGGGGGGTTCTTGGTCTTCACATATGCTATGATCTCCCCTGCCTTGACCTCCTCCCCCTTCTCCTGGAGCTGCATCGCCGCCCTGACGTGCTGGGGGGTGGTCCCGTTGTACTTGTCCGCCGGCTTCCCCATCATCACTGTGAACGCCAGTTCCTGGACCGGGACCGCCTTCCCCTTGATGGCCGATATCATCTTGGTGAGGAGCTCCTTGGTGCTGGCCCGGGCCCGCTCGAAGTCCTCGGGGTTCTTCACAGAGCTCAGTATGTCCAGGGTCTCGTAGAACGACTTCTTGAGGTACTCCGGCGTCTGGCTGTTGTGCAAGAGGGTGGGGATGTTGCCAGCGACAAAACGCTGGAAGTAGGGAATCGTGAAGTCATACATGATCGCGCCTCGGCGAAGCCTCTTAACTGATGTAATCTCGTCATAATTCACGTCTCTGACGTTTAGCATCCTGGCGATGCTGACTAGCTTCTTCTTCTCGTCGGCATTTGCAACTTGCATCAGCGTACCCAGGACTGTGTTGTAATGATTCAGCATTGAAAGATTGTAATATCTTAGGTCGTGCATGTTCACCCTCCTTAGGTCGCTCTGACCTCTTCGGCGCAAGATTTCGTCCTTCACCGCGATGAGACCCTTCGTGGTTATGGGAATCAGTTCCTTGTTTCTCGGGCTGGTTCCGACAGGCCTGTTGAACCTGGGTTGCATGAATCCTACGATGCGGTAAAACCGTTCTCGGCTGAAAGCGCCGACTACGCTCAGTTGGTAGTACAGCTTTCCATTAACTCGGAATCTCCGCAAAGATACGCCGATGTCAAACCGGGCAAGAAGGTACGCGATCCCTATCACGAACATTCTGCTCTTTGATGCCATGCTCACCCTCTTCCCGCTGCCGTAGCCGTCTCCCGAAAACACCGCTCTCAGAAAGGCGGCCACGAAGTGATCGTTGCCATCGAACACAATCTGTGGAACTCGCTTGCTTTCACTTGACCCACCGCAGAGCTGCTCGAATAGCTCCGCGTGAAGCTTCGGAAGATAGTAAGAATTGACCCCCCTCTTGCGGAGGTAGACCTTCGCGGGTCTCTGAAAGAGAATCGGCCACGCCCGCTCGACTTCGGCGCATACCTCGGGATTGACGATTCTGTTCTGGGTGATGAAATTGTTGCGGGACGCTCTGTCTTTCGACGCGTTTCCTTCGGTAGCGTAAAGACCCAGGATGGACGCAAGTTCGGGGCTCAGCGGCAATCTGGTCGGAATCGGAACGCCACCGGTTGCATGCGGCCTAGCCGAATAGGCAAGACCCTGCTGAAGTCGCACAGGGCTGACCAGGTGATGGAGGACTAGAAGGTCTGAAGATGGCCGGCGCGGCGGAACGTATTGGGCCCCAACGACGACGTCCCCTGGCTTCAATAATTGGGTCTCCTTGTGGTAGAGCCGGCCCAGTGAATCAATAAGGTAGACACTATGGTCTCCTGACAGAACCAGCTCTCTTCCTTTGCCAGTGGTTACCCTGTAAGCGTCGTCAACTCTGTGTTTCGTCGCATCCGCGATGTTGACCCAGGCTGTGTTCAGTTCGTCGACCACAGTGAGGACTTCAACGTCCTTGCCTGCCTTGAAGGCGTCGAACACGCTTGCTACATCCGTCAGCTGAACCTTGTCATCAAGACGTGCGATCATGGGTGTCTTCCCGTGCACAGATTTCTTCCCTGTCAACCCCTTGATGTCCACCGTCCCGTCCGGGAAGACCCCGAAGTAGTTCTTCTTCCTGCTGCTGAAGGCGACGTACCTGTACAGCTTGTCGAGGTCCAGCTCGACGCCCAGGTCGGAGTCCGCCCAGCGGATCACCGTGGACACCTGGTCCTTCGACGGCGCGCGCAAGAACAGGCTGTCAGTGTCGGAGTAGAGGACGTCGACCCCGATCTCCTTGCACTTCGCGATGGTCCTCGTTATGGCGTCGCGCCCCAGGGCAGCGGTGGCCTCGGCGACCGGGAGGCAGTAGAAGGCGAACGACTCGAACCCGAAGCTCCCGTAGGCCCCGTTGAGGTAGACCTTCAGGCTCTGCGAGACCACGCTGTAGAGCTCCCTGTCCTCCTTGGTGAGGGTCGGGTCCTTCGCGAGCTGCTTGTAGTGGCCCACCCTGAGGTCCCGGAGGGAGCCGATGACGAGGCTGGTGACCCCCTTCCTGCGCGTGCACTCCCAGGAGTCGGTGTCGGGGATCTTGTTGGGCCTGCACTCGGGGTGTGGGCAGTTGACCGTCTCATAGGACAGGTTGTGGACCTTCATGAGCGACGGGTAGAGGCTCGCGAAGTCGAGGACTGACACGTCGAAGTAGACCCCGGGCTTCGGCTCGATGACCAGGCCCCCCTTGTACTTCTTCCCCTTGATGACGGACTTTGAAGACGCCCCGCCCTTCTCGGCGAGCTCGTCCGGCCGGGGGATCAGGGCCCCGATCCTGCGGTGCTCGAAGAAGAGCATGCTCCTGATCCAGTTGGAGATCCCGAGCCTCGACACGTCGTTCATGGGCATCTTCCCGATCCTGGAGATCATCAGGAGGAGCTTCATCACCAGCGAGTCGCTCATGGTCGTCAGCTCGTAGGTCAGCTGGGAGTCGTTGAGGCAGTACCGGGCGAGCTCGTTCAGGGGGAGCTCCCCAATCTCGCCGTCGAAGGGGATCTTGTTCTTCTTGAGGAGGGACTCCGATATGGCGTCGAGGGTGTGCTCGGTGTACCTGTTGCCGAAGGCGTAGACCTGGACCGAGCGGTTGCGGAAGAACTGGTAGAGGTCGACGTGGATGCCGTGCTTGAGGGACGCGGCCACCCGCTCGAGCTGTATCGGGTCCTCCTCCTCGGCTATCCCCAGGCGCTCCGCCCTGTGCTGGAGGTAGCGGAGGTCGAAGTCGTCTCCGTTGAAGGTGACGACCACCGGGTAGTCCATCACCTTCGACATGACCGCCCTGAGCAGGTCGTCCTCGCTTTCGAAGAGCTCGTAGGCGAAGGGGCTCCCCTCCAGCCCCGAGGGGTCCTTCCCTGACCTGAGGAGGTATACCGCCCGCTCCTCGGCGCTGACGAACGACACGGCTATGACAGGCTGCTTCGGGTCGTCGGTGTCTGGGAGCCTCCCTGTCTCGTTGGCCACCTCTATGTCCAGGGCCACCCTCCGGAAGTCGGCGAGGGGCTCGCTCAGCAGCTCCGCCCACTCCCTGAGGTAGGGCTGGAACTCCTTGGGGTTCCTCCGGGTCACCTCCTCCAGCGAGCGGCTGACCCTCTCCGGGGGCTCGTGCTTGACCGGGACGATCCTCCCACCGGTGACCGTGTAGTAGGTCCCCATCCTCAGCCCGAGGTCGTAGGCGTAGTTCTCGTAGTACTTGATGTCCGCCTCCCAGGCGCGTATGGCGTCGCGGATGCTGTCGTTCCCGCCCCCCACCGCGAGCGGGTCGGTCGTCACGATCTTGCGGACCTTGGCGACCGTGTCGTTGAGGAGGTCCAACCTCTCTTCTTCTTTGATCTCTATCACGTCCTTCCTCGCCCTGATTCTCGCCAGCTCCTCCATCGGGAGCCTCGTGAGGCAGTAGGGCCTGTGCCCGGTGTTGTCCTCCCAGAGCCAGAACCTCCCTGCCTTCTGGTCGTAGAACTTCAGTATCGCCTTCCTGGTGCCGCCGTCGTAGGAGGCAGACGCCAGCAGGGACTCCCCCACCTCGCTGGCGGGCTTCGTGAGCTCGGCGAGCTTGGCCCTGAGACCCCGTGCCTGCGCCTGAGACTGAAGCGACATCTGAGAAGCAGGGCCGTTCCCGTCCGTCGGCAAATAAGCATGACCTCCCTCGCCTCCGCGGCATTCGGACAATTTATAACGCGAGTCCGGGCCGCCAGGGGCAGATGGCCAGCGTCTACGGCATGCTGAGGGGGAGGGCGGCCTACTTTTTCATCGCCGTCGGTGTGGTCTGGGCGGTGGTCGGACTCCTCTCGGACCTGGCGCTGGTCGCCTGGCCGGCGGTCGCCTGCATCGCCGGGGGCGCGCTGTTGCTGCTCGTGCCGAGCCACAGGCTCACCTGGCCCTGGCTGGTCGCCACGGCGGCCATGGGGTTCTTGGTTTCCGTATACCAGGTCTACGCCTGGTCGCCGCTGGTGGGAGGGGCCTTCTCGACGCTGGCCGACGAGGCGACAGCGGGGTTCGCAGTCTTCGCCCTGGTGCACGTGCTGCTGTTCTTCACAGGCGCCTGGTCTCAGAGGTCGGTCAGACCAGGGACGAGCTAGAGTACTTCCTCAGGAAGTAGACCGAGTACCCGCTTATCACGAAGAGAGCGCTGAACGCCCTGGTCGCGAAGACGAGGCTCCACTGCGACGGGTAGACCGTGGAAAGGGTGTCAGGGTTGCAGGTGACGCTGGCGACCCCCTGCTGGCAGGCGATCACGAATAGGGACCCCCACACCATGAAGTTGTACATGACCTCGTAGGCCGCTGAGAACGCCACCACGAACCCCACCAACTGGAGGAATGCGACCAGCCACCCGGGCCACTTCGAGATCCTCTCCTCCCAGAGCCTCAGCCCGCAGTAGAAGAGGGCGACGCAGGCGACGCTGAAGTAAGTCACGGGCTGCGCGAAGTAGGGTGGGAAGGGGAAGTACACGTCGACCCACACCTTCCCTATGGCCTCGCCCGTCACGTAGAGGGACTCCGCGATGCCGTAGAGCGAGACGATGACTATTATGATGAGGGATGCCCAAGCGATCACCTTGTACATCCGCCTGGTGACTGCGTCCATCTGGGAACGCCGCCGAGCTAGCGCGCTGCATCTTTAAGCGTTGAAGGGTCGGCCGCTCCTTCGGGCCTCAGGGCCACCCAGAAGAGGAGGAGGACGAAGGGGAGCTCGAGGTAGCTCCAGTAGAAGTTCCCAGCCAGGACGAAGAGCGAGACTGCCACCGAGGCCGCCGACCCCCAGGCGAGGTAGGACATGGCTCCCTTCGACCTCCACAGGAGGTACGCCAGGAACGCGGCGGCCACCGCCCCCCTCGCCGCCAGAGGGAGGGCTGCCCCGACCCCCAGCAGCATCCCCTGGAGGCTGGGGTTGACGCTGAGCCCGAAGGGACCGGCGGAGAAGAGCGGCGCGACCGGCCTCTGGAACTGGAACAGCAGGGTGTTCGACACGAAAGCGGCCGGGCCCCAGGCGGCGAAGGGGGCCAACGTCGCTCCTCCGACCGCGAGGGTGACCAGAGGCGGAGCGTAGCTCCTGTTCCTGAAGGAGTAGGCCAGATAGACCGGGAGGATGAACCACGCCTCCTGGCTGGAGGCGAGGGCCAGCCCCAGCGCCCCGGCGGCGAAGAGCCGCCTCCCCCGCGACTCGAGGAGGAGAGCCACAGCCACGAATGCGATGGACGGGAGGGAGTCGTTGAGGAAGGAGGTCGAGAAGAGGACCGCGGGAGGGAAGAGGAGGAAGAGCGCCCCCAACTGCCCGCCGCGCCCCGGCCGGAAGAGCAGGAGCGACACCGCCGCGACGACGTCGCAGGCGACGAGGCCGACCCTCGCGTCCGCGCCCCCCGGCACGAGGAAGACGAAGACCCCCGGGAGGTAGGCGAAGACGTTCGCGGCCCCCGGCGTCTGCAGGGCCGCAGGGACCGAGTAGCTCGCCCCGTAGGGGTCGACCCCCCGGAGGATGTAGCCCACCGCCTGGACGTTGTAGTATGCGACGTCCGTCACGAAGAGCGGAGGGAGGGCGAGGAGCAGCGCCCTGATGGCGATCCCCGCCGCCAGGGCGGCCAGGACCAGGCCGGGAGCCGGCAGCCTCCACCCCCTCCCTGAATGCGCCTCCCCCATGTCAGAAGTGACCGGAGCCGCCGGCCGGTGCCGAGCTTAAAAACACCCGAAGGGGGAGAACGCTCGCGCTTGGACTTCATCCCGGTGAACAGGCCGATTATCGGCGAGGAGGAGAAACGGGCCGTGCTTGACGTCGTTTCGTCGGGGGTGCTCGTCAACTCCTCCTACGAGGGGGGGCCACAGGTCAGGGCCTTCGAAGGGAAGGTGAAGAGGCTCCTCGGCGCGAAGCACGTCGTCGCGGTGAACTCGGGGACGGCCGCCCTCCACACGGCGCTGCTGGCCCTCGGGGTCGGGCCCGGGGACGAGGTGATAGTCCCGTCCTTCACGTTCCTTGCCACGGCGAACGTCGTGCTCGCCTGCGGGGCCAAGCCCGTGTTCGTCGACATCAAGGACGACTACAACATGGACCCGGTGGCCTTCAGGAGGGCCGTCACCAAGAAGACCAAGGCTGTCATCCCGGTGCACATCTACGGCTATCCGGCGGACATGGACGAGATCAGGGAGACCGCGGCCGCCAGGTCGATAAAGGTGGTCGAAGACGCGGCCGAGTCCCTGGGGGCCACCTACAAGGGGACCCAGACCGGAAGGCTCTCGGATGCAGGGTGCTTCAGCCTCTACGCGACCAAGGTAGTGACTTCGGGCGAAGGGGGCGCCGTGTCCACCGACGACGACGAGCTCGCCGACCTCCTGAGGCTGGTCAGGAACCACGGCCAGGTCCGCGGCTACGACTCGCGCCACCTGGGGTTCAACTACAGGCTCCCGGAGATGAGCGCTGCCCTGGCGTCGGTCCAGATGGACAGGCTCGAAGGGTTCCTCCGGGCCCGCGAAAGGAACGCCAGGTACCTCGGCGAAAGGCTCGCTGCGGTCGACGGGGCGAAGTTCACCCAGGACGCACCCGATCGGTCCCACGTGTTCTACCTCTACACCCTCTTCCTCAGGAAGAACAGGGAGAAAGTGCTCAGGGCCCTCAACTCCGCGGGGGTCGGCGCCGCAGTCTACTGGCACGTCCCCGTCCACAGGGCCCCGCTCTACGCGAAGCTCGGCTATGCGAAGAAGAAGCTGAAGAAGACGGACGCGGCGGCGGGCCACGTGCTTTCGCTCCCCGTCTATCCTGGCCTGAGCCAGTCCGACCTCGAAAGGGTGGCTGACGGGTTCGTCAGGGCCGCCCGCGAATACCTGTAGGTGCCCCTGGGGCTTGGAAGCTCCGGCACGGACCTGCATAGTGATCCCCACCTACAACGAAAAGGAGAACGTCGAGGCCGTTGTCCTGGCCGTGTCTGCGGTCGACCCGGCCTTCCAGATGCTATTCGTGGACGACTCGAGCCCGGACGGCACGGCGGACGAAGTCAGGAGGATGGCGGCCAGCCACGCCAACGTGCACCTCCTCGTAAGGGAAGGTAAGATGGGGATCGGGAGCGCCCACATGGACGGGTTCCGTCACGCCATGGACGAGCTCGGCGCCCAGGTCCTGGTCGAGATGGACTCGGACCTCCAGCACCCCCCCGCCAAGGTCCCGGAACTGGTCTCGGCCCTCGGCAGAGGGTACGACGTGGCCGTGGCGTCAAGGAAGGTGGAGGGGGGCGGGACGACCAACTGGTCCCTGTGGAGGAGGGCGGTGAGCCGGGGCGCGAACCTGCTGGCCAGGGGGGTCCTCGGGCTGAAGGTGAAGGACTCGACTTCGGGGTTCAGGGCGCTCAGCGGGGGGGCAGCCGGGGCGCTGGTGGAGGCGCGCCTCCCCACTTCGAGCTACTCCTTCCAGGTCGCTTCCCTCTTCTACCTGCAGAAGCGCGGCATGAAGATGACCGAGGTCCCCTTCGTCTTCGAGCCAAGGAAGGCAGGGAGGTCGAAGATGGGGCTCGGGGAGATGGCCAGGTTCTTCGGCAACATCCTGAAGATCAGGGCGCTGGGAGTCTAGGCCCGCCGCCTGGGGGAGCCGCCCCGGACCAGCTTGGCCCCGGCCCCCGTCGGCCCCACCGGTCTACGATATGCAGAAATACGGGGCGGAGCTGGGCGCCCTCTGAATTGAGCGAAGGAACACAGGCGCCTGCGCCGGGGGCCCCGGCGGCTCCGAAGGAGCAGCCAGCGAAGGTCTTCACAGGAGCGGTCTACGAGTGCGTCAGGTGCGGGACCCGGACCACCCAGGAGGAGCTCGCGAAGCTCCCTGAAGTGAAGTGCATCTGCGGCTACCGGGTGTTCAGGAAGGCCCGGCCGGCGGTAGTGAAGCAGATCAAAGCCATCTGAGCTCAGCGGGGGCCCGTTCGGCGATTGCATATCTGCCATACACAATTTATTTAGGCGCCTCATTCGGCCCGTCGCAGCTACTTGTATCTCATGCAGAGCAAACGGAGGGCGGCGATATTGGGCTACGGCGCCTACGTCCCACACTACCGGCTCCCCACCACAGAGATAGCGAGGGTCTGGAAGGGCGGCGGGTCGGGCCCCAATGTGGAGAAGGCGGTCGCGTCCATCGACGAGGACACGGCCACCATGGCCATCGAGGCGGGGAGGTACGCGATGAAGATGTCGAAGGTGGAGAGGCTCGGGGCGGTCTTCGTGGGCACCGAGTCGAAGCCCTACGCCGTGAAGCCGACCAGCACCATGGTCGCCCAGGCGCTGGGGCAGCACCATACCCTCGCCGCAGACCTCGAATTCGCTTGCAAGGCGGGGACCGAGGCCATGCAGGTCGTCACGGGGCTGGTGGGGTCGGGGATGATAGAGGCTGGCCTAGCAATCGGCATGGACACGGCACAGGGGAGGCCCGGGGACGAACTGGAGTACACGGCCGCCAGCGGGGGGGCCGCCTTCGTGATCGGCAGGAAGAGCAGCGACGCCCTGGCGGTGATCGACTGCAGCACTTCTTTCGTGTCAGACACCGGTGACTTTTGGAGGCGGGCCCACGAAAGGTACCCGCGGCACCTGTCGAGGTTCACCGGCGAGCCCGCGTACTTCTACCACATCGAGAACTCGGTGAAGACCCTCTTCAAGGAGACCGGCCACAAGGCCTCGGACTTCAAGTACGCCGTCTTCCACCAGCCGAACCCCAGGTTCCCGGTCGAGGTGGCGGCCAGGCTCGGCTTCACCATGGACCAGATCAAGACGGGGCTTCTCAACCCGTTCATAGGCAACACCTATGCAGGCAGCTCCCCCATCGGGCTGGCGGCGGTCCTGGACGAAGCGCGCCCCGGGGACAAGGTGCTCATGGCGAGCTTCGGGTCCGGCGCCGGCTCCGACGCGTTCTGCATCGAAGTGCTTGACGGGATAACCCGGTCGAGGGGGGTCAACCCCACGGTGAAGTCGCTGTTGGAGAGGAGCACCAAGATCGACTACTCCACCTACTCGAAGTTCCGCGACAAGCTCCATAGGTAGGCGATCGCTTGGCAAGATCCAGGGCATACGTCGCTTCCGTCGGGTTCACCCCTGTCGGGGACCACTGGGAGAAGTCGCTCATCGACCTGGCCGTGGACGCGGCCCGGGGGGCGCTGAAGCCCTTCGGGAAGAAGGCCCCCGACCAGATCATCGTAGGCAACATGTTCAGCGCCGTGGGGGCGAGCCAGGAGCACCTGGGGGCGTACCTTGCGAGCGCCCTGGGGATGGCCGGGACCCCTGCCTACAAGGTCGAGGCTGCCTGCTCGTCGGGGGGGTCGGCCTTCAACGTCGCCTACAACCTGGTGAAGTCCGGCGCCATCGACTCCGCCCTGGTCGTCGGGGTCGAGAAGATGAGGGACCTCGAGCCGGAGGAAGTGTCCCAGGCGCTGGCCATGGCCGAGTCGGCCGAGTACACCCAGTTCGTCGGCGCGACCTTCGCGGCCCTCAACGGCCTCCTCGCCAGGTACTATATGGAGCAGTTGAACGTGACGAGAGACGACCTGAGCTCGATCCCCGTCCTCGACCACGCCAACGCGGTCACCGCCGCCCACGCCCAGTTCCGCAAGCCGATCACCCCAGAGGTGGTCGGGAGGTCGACGATGATCGCAGACCCCCTCAGGCTCTTCGACTGCGCCCCGGTGGGTGACGGCGCGGCAGCGGCCCTGGTGGTCAACGACAGCGCGACGCCGAGGTCGAAGAAGCTCGTCGAGATACTCGGGGGGAAGATCGCCACGAGCCAGTTCAGCATCTACGAGAGAGAAGACATGCTCGACTTCAAGGCCACCAGGGAGGCGTTCAAGGGGGCCATCGCCCAGGCAGGGCTGGCGCCCAAGAAGCTCAGCCTCGTCGAGGTTCACGACGCCTTCTCGGTCGTCGGCGCGCTTTCGCTGGAGGCAATGGGGTACTCGAAGCGCGGCCGCGGTCCCAGCGACGCGAAGGCAGGGAAGTACAGCCCAGGCGGGGAGCTCCCCATCAACACCTTCGGGGGCCTGAAGGCCAGGGGGCACCCCGTTGGGGCCACCGGGATGTACCAGATAGCCGAGGCCTACCTCCAGCTGACAGGGATGGCGGGAAAGAACCAGGTGCCCGGGGCCCGCTACGCGGCCACCCAGAACATCGGAGGGGTGGACTCCACGAGCGCCGTGCACGTCTTCGGGGAGGCGGCCTAGGCTGACCATCAGGTACTGGAGGCAGAGGGACAGGTACTACAGGCTCATCGGGAGCCGCTGCAAGAGCTGCGGGGCGGAGTTCTTCCCTCCAGTCTACAGGTGCAGGAAGTGCGGGTCGGAGGAGATCGAGGACAGGGAGATGCCCCAGACCGGGACCATAGTGACCTACACCCATCTGCACGAGCCGCTCCCCGGGTTCGAGGCCCAGGCGCCGTTCTACATCGCGGTCGTGAAGCTCGGGAACGGGGCCAAGATACTCACCCAGATAGTCGACTCGCCGGACGGGTCGGTGAAGACCGGGGCCAAGGTCAGGGCGACGGTCAGAAGGGCCAGGGTGGACGGCGACTCGGGCCAGATAGTATACGGATACAAGTTCACCGTCGTATAGGGGTCCCCGGATGTCCAAGCCCAAGAAGAGCCACCTCCTGAGGAACGCCATCATCGTCTTCGCAGCCGTCTTCTTTTCAGTCGGCGCCGTCGTGGCGACCCCGCCGATACTCTTCTTCAACGTCACCGTGAGCGGCACCGCGTCGAGGGCCGGGGCCACGGCGACCAACGTGACCTTCGTCGACGAGAACGGGATCCCTTACCCCGCGGCGGTGGGGGCGTCGGGGACCTACTCCATCTCCCTCCAGAACGGCCACACCTACCTCGTCTACGTCGGCTACTCGACGGCAGGGAACGCGGCCGGGGCCAACTGCTCTGCAGGGACCCTGATCCTCAACACCCTCGGATGGTCGCAGACCCTGGACGCTTCGTGCTGAGGGCGTCAGACAGTCTTCGTCATCAGCACGTTGCTCCTCCCGAAGGGGGCGGCCACCCTGAACCCCTGCTTCTCGAACATGGAGACGGTGCCGAACCAGGCCGCCAGGGCGCCCCTCCGGGTCGCCGGATAGGCCTCGACGACCCCGCCTCCCTTCTTCTTGATGGACCGCAGCGCGCCTTCGAGGGCCACGCCCGCGACCCCCTTCCCCCGATGTTTCCTGTCCGTGCAGAAGCAGCTTATCCTCCAGACCCTCTCCCCCCCGTAGTCGGGAGAAAGGCGCCGATACCTCCTGGTCGCGTCTATCCTGGGGATCTCGTGGCTGACGCCGTACTGGCACCACCCGACGGGCTCCTTCCCCGCATAGACGATGATTCCGTGGGCGTCCCCCGAGTCGACCAGGCTCTTCTTGTCCTTCCGGTTCCTGTCGGCCCTCTGCTGGAGTGACATCCCGGCGCTCGGCGGAGGCGAGGCCCTCTGGTAGTAGACGCACCAGCACGCCCCCCACTCCCCAGGCTTCTCGAAGAGCCTCTGGAAATCCTCCCAGGTCCCCTTGGACATCTCCTTCGTGGTCAGCGGGGCGCCGGGCAACGCCGCGGTCAGCCTGGAGGGGAGTTACCTAAAGCTTCGGGGGGCAGGGCCCGGGGTCCCACCCCTCGCGGGGCACGAGAGTTAAGTCGAATGCGTCGCAAGGAGTGCGGCCGTGGCCATCTCAGTCGAAGTACTGGCGGTGTTCTTCTTCATCGCGCTGGCCTCGGTGCTCTCGGCGCGCAAGATCCGGGCGCCGTACACAATCCTGCTCGTGCTGGTGGGGCTTGCCATGACCGCACTGCCGATCTCGACGTTCACCGGGCTCGGGGGCTTCTTCAGCGGGCTGGTCAACGACCAGCTCTTCATCGGGCTGATCCTCCCGCCGCTGCTCTTCGAGAGCGTTGTCGAGGTCAGGCTGGCGGACTTCCGAGCGGTCTACAGGCCGGCGCTCCTCATGGCCACCGTCGGGGTGCTCATCTCGGCCCTGGTGGTCGGAGTGGTGCTCTGGAAGGTCGTCGGGCTCTCGATACTCGTCTCGTTCCTCTTCGCCGCCATGATATCTCCCACCGACGTCGCCACGGTCCTTGACGTCTTCAGCCGCGTCAAGGTCCCCACGAGGCTAGCCACCCTCGTCGAGATGGAGTCTGTGTTCAACGACGCGACAGGGATCGCCATCTTCACGGTGGTGCTCACGACCTCGGCTGCGGCCACCCTGCAGCCGGTCGAAGCGGTCGCCGACTTCAGCTACATACTCTCCGGGGGGATACTGGTGGGGCTGGGCGTCGCCTGGGCCGCGCGGCGCGTGCAGGCTCTGATAGAGGACTCCGTAACCCAGGTGGTGCTCACCCTCGTCGCAGTATACGGCGCATACGCGCTGGCGACCGCCCTTGGGACGTCGGGGCTCATCGCCGTGGCTGTGACCGGGCTCTTCTACGGCAACTCGGCCCTTTTCAGGGTCGAGAGCAAGCAGGTGGCGGAGACGACGAGGGAGTTCTGGGAGGTGCTCGCCTTCGTGGCCAACGCCGCGGCGTTCCTCTTCATCGGCGTGAGCACCAACATCTACCTGCTCGCCACGAGCTTCGGAGCTTTCCTGGTCGCCTACGGAGTGGTCGTGATGGCCAGGATAACGTCAGTCTACCCGATACTCAGCGTGACAAAGGTGGGGGGGTCCACGATCCCGTCGTCGTGGATGAACACCTCGGCCCTCGGAGGGATGAGGGGAGCCCTCGCCATAGTCCTGGTGTCGGCAGTCCCGCCGGGGATCCGGGCACAGGTGGCTACCCTCACGTTCGGGGTCGTGATGCTGAGCATCCTCGTGCAAGGGCCCCTGCTTTCGAGCTACGCCAGGCAGACCTTCGGCCGCCAGGAGACCCTGCAGCAGTACACAGGGTACGAGGCGATCTATGACCTTGAAGGGAAGCCCAGGGGTGCAGAGGCTTTAACTCCCGAACCCGGAGGCCGGGAGACCGATGAGCTTCGATGAAGTGGTGAGGCTGGGACAGCAGCGGGGCTTCTTCTTCAAGACCGCCGAGAGCTACCCCAACGCGCCAGCCGGGTTCCTGGACTACGGCCCCCTGGGGGTCGGGCTCAAGAACAGGCTGGTCGAGCTCTGGAGGAGGGTCGTGGTCAGGAGGGACGGGATGCTCGAGATCGACGGCTCCCAGATACTCCCGAAGGCGGTGTTCGAAGCCTCCGGGCACCTCGCCAGCTTCACAGACCCATTCGTCCGCTGCTCGAAGTGCGGGTCGGTGTTTCGGCCTGACAAGCTGATCGAAGAGAAGACCAGGAAGCCGGTCCCCGAGAAGCTGGGCGACTCCGACTACGACGGCCTGATGGCCGAGTCCGGGGTGAAGTGCCTGAAGTGCGGGAGCAGGCTGACAGGGACGTCACGCTTCAACATGATGTTCAGGGTCGGCATAGGGCCCTCGCAGGAGGAGGCGTACCTGAGGCCAGAGACCTGCCAGAGCATCTTCGTGGACTTCCCTCTGCTCTTCAAGACCCAGAGGGTCAAGCTCCCCATCGGCATAGCCCAGGTGGGCCGGAGCTTCAGGAACGAGATAGCCCCGCGGCAGGCGCTCATCAGGCTGAGGGAGCTCAACCAGGCGGAGGTGGAGGTGTTCTTCAACCCGAAGAAGGCGGACGACGCAAGGTTCGACTGGGCCCTTCAGAAGGAGCTGAGCTTCAGGCTCCCCGACGGGTCAGACGAGAAGGTCTCCGTCGCCGAAGCGCTGCGGAAGGGGGTCGTCCCGAGCAAGCTCGCCGGCCACTACCTCGCGCTCATCACCGAGTTCTACGAGGCCGCGGGGATCCCGTCGGCCGACATCAGGCTCAGGGTGCTCTCGGAGGAGGACAAGGCCTTCTACTCGAGGGCGGCCTTCGACCTCGAGGTGAGGCTCTCCTGGGGGTGGGTGGAGCTGGTGGCGTGCAACTACAGGGGCGACTACGACCTCGGAGGGCACGCCCGGGTCAGCGGGACCAACTTCACAGTCGACGACGACGGCGAGAAGGTACTCCCTCACGTCTTCGAGCTGTCTCTTGGGATCGACAGGAGCATCTTCGCGGTGATAGAGTCCTCCATGAGAGGCGAGGGGGAGCGGAGGGTGATGGCCCTCAAGCCCTACCTGTCCCCGACCCAGGTCTGCGTCTTCCCCTTGGTCAACAAGGACGGGCTCCAGGAGAAGGCGAAGGAACTGTTCGTCGACCTCAGGGAGTCTTTCGACGCCTTCTACGACGACTCCGGCGCCATCGGGCGCAGGTACGCCCGGGCCGACGAGGCAGGGGTCCCGGCCTGCGTCACCCTCGACTACGACACCCTGAAGGACGGGACGGTCACGCTCAGGGACAGGGACACCCGCCAGCAGGAGAGGGTGGGGGTCTCAGACCTCAGGGCGCGGCTCGCCTCGGTCACCGCCTACCCTGCTATACAGCGGAGACAGCGAGCAGCAGAGCCGTAGCGGCCGCCGCCCCCACGACGGTGGACAGGACGTTGACCACGTTGTTCTCCACGTAGGGGGAGCCCCTGGTGGTCCTGGTCTTCTCCCCGCAGTGCTTCAACGCCTCGGTGGGCTTCAGGCAGACGACGCAGTACCCCTTCCGCTGGACGGCGGCGCCGACGACGCTGTCGGCCACCGCACCGACCACCCCGCCTATGACGCAGGCGGGGAGCACGAAGGGCGCGAAGGCGCCGACGCCGAGGAGGAGGGCGATGATGCCGATGACGAGGGAGGCGAGCACCGCCCCCAGGAACCCGAGGGTCGAGACCCCGCCCGACGTCCCCGGAGGGACCGCCTTCGACGGGTTAGTGATCAGCCTCGGCTGGCTGCGGCTCAGCAGCCCCAGCTCGGTGGCCGCCGTGTCCGAGCCGGCGGCGGATATGGCCCCCAGGAAGACGGCGGTGGCCAGGGGCCCGGGATAGAAGAAGTTCCAGACGGCCGCCAGGGAGGCGACCCCCCCGTTGGCCAGTATGTGGGGCCAGTTGCGCGCGCCCCCCTTCCCTTGGGCGCCCCCCAGCTTCCGCTTGTACCCGTACTTGTAGAGCGTGAACGCCACCCCGAGGACGAAGAACACCGCCACTATGACGAACCACTGGATGCCTCCCCCGTACATCACCGCGAACCCGACGGCGGCGCTGGACAGGAACCCCCTGGCGTCGATGGTCTTGAGGAGCACCGCGGCCAGGGTGACGGCGAGGACCACGAAGAACTCGGCCACCGCGAGGACCAGGAGCAAGGCTTCTCCACCGCCCCTCCTTCGTGGCGTTAAATACGCACCTCCGGGGTTCGGCGACCGTGCCGAGGATACTCTACGGCATCAGCCCCATCGGCCTGGGCCACGCCACGAGGTCGTCCGTGATCGTGGAGGAGCTCAGGAGGAATGGGGCGGAGGTGAGGGTCTTTTCAGGCGGCAGGGCGGCCGAGTTCCTGAGGGAGCGGGGCCTGGGGCCGGACGACGTGGTGGACGAGGCGGTCCCCCGGGTGGACGGGCTGGAGATGTACGGGGTCTCGCTCTGGTACGCCAGGTCCTGGCTCGCACAACGGAGGAACGTGCCGCGGGTGAAGGAGCTCGTCGGCAGGTTCCGTCCAGACATCCTGGTCTGCGACGAAGAATTCTCGGGGATGGCGGCGGCAGGTGAGGCTGGGCTCAAGCGGGCTTTCATAGCTGACGAGCTCTTGCTGGGGTTCGCCAGAGGGTGGCTCGCGCGGAAGATAGAGGGGAGGGTGGAGAGGTGGTACGCCGGCCTGCTGGCCTCGGCGGACCTGGTGATCGTCCCCGAGGAGGGGGAGGACGGGGCGAACAGGAGGTACGTAGGCCCCATAGTCCGAAGGCCCACCATGCCGGCGGAAGAAGTCAGGAAGCGGTTCGGCTTCCCTGAGGGGCGGCTTGTCCTGTTCAGCATGAGCGGGAGCGGCATAGGGAGGGAACTGGGGTCCCGGCTCCTCTCGGCGCTGGACGCCGACCCCCTCCGGGACGCGACCCTCGTCGTGACCGGGAACCGGGGGAAGAGGTTCGAGGGCCCCAGGGTCCGCGACCTCGGGGTAGTCGGGGACAACCAAGACCTTGTCGCCTGCGCCGACCTCGTCGTCTCCACCGCAGGCAAGAGCACCATCGACGAGGCCGCCTCGTCGGGGACCCCCATCGTGGTCATCCCCATACGCCATCACGCGGAGCAGGAGAGGAACGCGGCGGACCTCGGCTACGACTGGGAGGACATGGCAAGGCTGGGGGAGCTGGTCGAGCAGAAGATCGGAAGGAGGAGCGCGCCCAGGGAGTACAGGGGAGAAGAAGCCGCTGCCAGGCATATCATGGCCGTGGCCCAGGCGCCGAGGCAGCCGCCGTTCAGGGCTGGGCCGAGCGCTGGAGCAGCCCCCTGAGGGCGGCTATCATTGCCTCCTCGCTCGTTGCTCCGGAAAGGGCGAGCACCAGCCCCTCCCTGCGGGCGAGGTCGACCGCCAGGGGGTCAACCTCCCGGGGGCCGTGGATTATCACCACCCTTGGCTTCAGCTGCGAGACCCTGATGGCGACGAGGGGGCTGCGTCCCATCCCTACCTTGGTGAAGACGAGGGCTCTCTCGGTGGTGGCGCCGAAGATCCGGTAGAAGTCGTAGCCCGAAAGGGCGTAGATCGTCTTGATGCTGTCCACCACCGTGTAGCCGTAGAGCTTGATGTCGGACGGGCTCCCAGTAAGGACGGTCGCGTCGAGGAGCTTCAGGACCCTCGAAGCCTCGATGGGGGAGCTGAACTCCCCGATGGACAATATCGCTTCGTCCTTCTCGCTCGAGAGCAGAGTCGAGACCACCCTCCCCTTCCCTTCGTCGAGGGTGACGAGCGCCTCTATGTATTTCCTGACGAACTTCACCCCGGGGGACGGCCGGCGCCCCGACTCGTAGTCGCTCAGGACCGACGCCGAGATGTGAAGTGAGTCTGCCAGGGACTTCTGCTTGATCCCGAGCTTCTCCCTCCAGGCCTTCATCGCCCTGCCTGCGTCGGGGCTGGACACAACATTGCCTGCTATCTTTGCGACAGCGTCGCTGCTTGACCCTTCCAAGCATCTTTGGCTCCTGTCGAAGTGCAATTAAGGGTTGAGCGAACCCTGCCGCGGTCAGGTCTTCTTCATGAGGAGGGTGACCTGCCTCCTGACCACGTCCAGCCCTGCCCGCAGAGACTTCTCGCCCCTGGCCAGGCCGAGCTGCTTCATGAGCCTCTCGCCGAGCAGCCTGTTCCCCCCCTCGGCCAGGGTCCCGACGCTCTGCTTTGGGTGTGCCCGCATGACCGCGAGCAGGTCGTCCACGAGCTCCTGGCCGAGGAAAGAATAGCACTCCGCGAGCTCTGCCCGCGTCACGAGCTCCCGGGCCTTCGCCCCCAGGATCTCTGTGCGCACGGTGGACCACTCGGAGTCCGCCCCCGAGTCTGAACC
Organism: archaeon; assembly: GCA_021819105.1. Lineage (GTDB taxonomy): Archaea > Thermoproteota > Nitrososphaeria > Nitrososphaerales > Gagatemarchaeaceae > UBA183. The sequence goes on along the minus strand of JAKASK010000001.1, from coordinate 104,788 downwards.
TTCCCTGATCAGGTCGTGGAGCACCGCGAGCCCGTCCAGCCGGGTCCCGCAGGCCGCCCTGGTGGCTGCCTCCAGTCCTGCCCCTATCGACACCCCCTCGAACCCCTTCGCCCACTTCGTCTCCGTCCTGAGCTGGTGGAGGAGGTGGCTGGGGGACGGGATAGCCTCCCTTGAGAGGAGCAGGGCGTAGGCGAGCTCGTAGGAAGCCGCGAGGAGCCAGAAGTCTGCGTCGATGGCCGCGCCCTTTGTGAGCGATTCTTCGGCCCTGACCGTCGTCTTCAGGGCGGAGGTGAGCCGGGTCCTGCAGGCGACCTTGGCCGAGGCGGAGTAGGTGGCCGCGCTGGCGGCGCTCCCGGTGGAGAGGACCAGGGCAGTGTCCCTGACCGGCTTGGCCGCGGCGATGGCCAGGGACCTCTCGGGGTCCGCGGGAGACAGGAACTCCTTCTCGGTGGCGAACGCGACGTCAGCGTACACGTCCCCCATCTTCAGGGTAGCCGGGGAGTGCTTCTCGTTCGACACGACGAGGACGTCGAACTCGCAGGAGTACCTTTCGATCCCCCGGGAAGTGCACCCGACGAGGGCGACGGCCGAGCCCATGTAGGTGTCGAGGATCGGCCTCAGATAGGCGGCAGCCGGGGTCTTACCTTTCACTGGCTTTACGCGCCTGTGCCTCTGAAAACGGCATATGAAAACGTGCCAGGGCGGGAGCCAAGAAACATACAATATCTGCATCCAATATTGCTAAGTATGCGGGGTGGACATGCAATATCTGCAAATCAGCAGTAAGACATAAATATGTGAGAGGGAGGGAGTTCCTTGTAAGCATTTCGCCAGTGGTGAATATGTTCTCAGATAACAAAGACATGTCGAGGTTGATGCGCCTGCAGAAGGCGATGGACAAGTGCCCCAGGTGCGGGAAGGGGCCGATGATCGTAGATTCCGCCGGGGGCGAGCTCTTCTGCGGCGCCTGCGGCTTTGTGGTGAAGGAGAAGATCGAGGAGGTCGGCCCCGAGTGGAGGGCCTTCTCGAAGGAGGAGAAGGACGACAGGAGCAGGGGAGGGATACCCACGTCCATAGCCATGCACGACATGGGGCTGGCCACGGTCATCGGGGGGGTCAACAAGGATGCGTCGGGGAAGTCGCTCTCGGCGTCGATGAAGGCCACGGTCGAAAGGCTGAGGACCTGGGACTCGAGGAGCCAGGTGCACGAGCCCGTCGACAGGAACCTAAGGCAGGCGTTCAGCGAGCTCGACAGGCTGTCCGACAAGCTCTCCGTCTCCGACGCGGTGGTGGAGAAGGCCGCCTACATCTACAGGAAGGCCCTCGAGAGGGGCCTGGTGAGGGGCAGGTCGATTTCTGCGATTATCGCCGCTTCGCTCTACGCCGCCTGCAGGGACACGCAGACCCCCAGGACGCTGAAGGACCTCGCGGCGGTGAGCAACGTCAAGAAGAAGGACATCGCCAGGTGCTACAGGCTGCTGCTCAAGGAGATGGACATCAAGATGCCCGTCGTCGACCCGACGAAGTGCATCTCGCGCATCGCTTCGAAGGCGCAGCTGACGGAGAAGACGAAGAGGAGGGCCCTCGAGATACTGAAGCGCGCCGAGGAGACCAGGATTTCGGCCGGGAAGGACCCCATGGGGCTGGCGGCGGCCGCGCTCTACGTGGCCTGCACCCTCGAGGGGGAGGACAAGACCCAGAAGGACGTCGCCGAGGCGGCCGGGGTGACCGAGGTCACCATTCGGAACAGGTACAAGGGGCTCAGGTCCGCGCTAGGCATCTAGGCTGTCCGATTTCATAAAGGCCCACGGCCCAAAGGGGGAACCCATCCATTGGCGGTCGGAGCCGCCAGACTTTGCGGGACTCTCAGCCGGCCAGACCTCACTCGGATTAGGCTGTTCGCCTGCATGTAGAACGGACGGGGCTGGGCGCTGTTGTTGCTAAGTGAGCGAGGTGACCTGAATCGTCATGTCTATGCTCTGCCCGTTGATGGTTCCGACCATGTGCATGTACGTGATGAACGAGAAGGAGCTCGTTGTCTGCCCGACGTCCAGCAGGTAGGTGCTTAGGGACCCAGAGACCCCGCACTCGGTGAAGGTCTGAGGCGTCGACGACAGAGTGTACTCGGTGACCTGTACGCTCACCGAACCGATGGTCTGTGAGCCCTTGCTGGTGGAAGTGAAGGAACTTCCGGTGTAGGCCTGCAGCTGACCCTGATAGGTTCCCTCGATCAGGAACGCGGAGATCCCGCCCAAGAAGTACTGCTGGGCGTTGGTCGTGAAGTTCTGACCGTACTCGTCCACCCACAGGACATTGCCGTTCGAGTCGACGGCGGCCGACGAGTTCAGCACCGAACCGCCGACCCTGTAGGCCAGGTCAACCGTGTAGACGGTCACGCCGCCCGAGGTGCTGGTCGACGTCACCCGGTATGATTCTGTCATGCTGAAATTCCCGCTGCTGGTCGAACCGGCGTAAGTCATGGTCATGTTCGTAAACTGCTCGAAGAGCGGTATAACGTCAAGGCGTATGCTGTCAGTTGTGCTTTGCGTCGTTGTCGCGGTTCCTGTCACGGTGCAGGACTGCGTGTTATAGCTGGTCGTGAGGGTCGACTGCGTGGTTGTCTGAGTGGTTGTCTGGGTAGTGGACTGGCCCTGGCTCTGGGTCTGGGTGCTGGTGCTCCTCGTTGTCGTAAGCCCTGTGCTGGTCGAGTGGGAGGTGGTGCTCCCGTTGCCCCCGCCGGAGCTGATCACGAGGTATGCGCCGACCCCTGCGGCTGCTATGACCACTACAATCACGACGACGATAGCTACGGTGGCTATCCCTCTACGGCGAAAAACGTCCAACAATGGCGAATCCCAAACTGCGTTATATAACCATGACCTCTAATCTGCGGCTCCAGTGGCCAGGTGATAGTGGGCCGCGCGCCTTCCCGGGCGGGCCCGGCTTCAGCCTTCGACGACGACCCTCTCTCTCGCCCTTCGCTCGAGGTCTTCCCTGCGGAAGAGCTCCGGGAACCCCTTCGAAAGCGTGTCGACGTACATCGACGACTCGCCGTCGTCCATGAACTGGAACATGTACCTCCCGGAGTAGGGCTCGGGGGGCCCCTCCCTCCTCATGAACTCGATGTGGATGAGCGGGTCGCCCTGCCTGATCGTTATGGGGGTCCTCTCGTTGCTGAGGTTGACCAGCTCCAGTGCGAGCCTCCCCACGAACCCGCTGTGGACCTTCACCGAGTTGAGGAACGAAAGCCCCAGCCTCCCGAACTTGCTCTTCGACGTCAGGTGGGCCACGCAGTCCGGGGGTGTGAACACTATCTCCCTCGACACCATGTTCCTGTGCTCCAGGTAATTGAGGGTCCTGTCCTCCCTCACAGTGAGCACGTACCCGTCCCCGTCGAACGCAGAGTCCTCCGAGGGGTAGATGCACCTGTACTTCGCGACCAGGTCCCGCAGCAGCGGCGCTCCCATCACCGTCATGGTCCCGGTCCTCCCCCCGGCGGCGGGGGGATAAATGGCTCGGCCTCGGCCGGCCTCCTCCTCCTCGCTATCCGGCTGAGCCCCAGGTAGGCCACGAGGAGGAAGCTCGCCAGCCCGAAGAGCAATAGGAGGTCGTAGTCGACCAGGTACTGGCCGACGTACTCTGTGGTCCCCGAGTTCCAGGGGATCCCATAGGCGGCCTGGCCGTAGAACGAGAACGCGCTTCCGAAGTAGTCTATCCCCCAGTGGGTGATGACGGCGACGTGGAACCCGTACTTCACGTAGACGTACCCGAGCACCAGCCCCCCGAAGGCCGCCTCGGGGAACTTGCCGATCTGCCACCCCGACCCGCCGCAGGCCACATGGCACGCCCCGAAGGCGACGGAGCTCAGCCCCGTCGCAGCCCAGATGATGATCGCGGTGCCGCCTCCCACGGCCAGCCCGTCCATGGCCATGGACGGCCTCCAGAGCGCACCCAGCGCTTCCTTCCATGACTTGCCCAGGGAGAGCACAAGCGCCACGAGGCCGATCAGGACGACCCTGAACCCCAGCTCCTCCACGACCGGGGCGACGGTGAACCCGAGGAAGAGCTCCAGGGGGTCTCCGGCCGGGGCCCCGATGGGAACCCCGGCGGCCGAAGTGACGTTGTCGATCATGGACGCGGTGAAGGTGAGGAACCCGATGGAGACCATCATCACCACGAAGGGGCTGGACCCCAGGGCCCCGAACCCCTCGCGGACCGAGGCGGCGACCGCCCTCCACGGCCTGGCCTGCTGGAGTACCCCGTAGACAAGCATCGCGACGTAGACCGCCATGACGGCGCCAAAGAGGACGCCTGCGGGGACGTAGTACCCGAAGACTATGGGGACCGGGCCCAGCCAGAGGTATGGGCGCACCAGGGTCGCGGCCGACGCGGTGGCAGAAAGCTTGCCGGAGAACATGGCGTAGATGCCCGCCGGGACCGAGGCCGCCACCAGGACGACGGTGAACGCGAGCAGGGCGAGGAACACCCCCAGGGGGAGCACCCTGGCGGTTACCCTGCCTTCACCCGCTTCCGCGCCCACCCTCCCCCTGCGAGCCGTCACTGTCCTTGACCACGTAGACCATCCCCGAGTAGCCGCACTTCGGACAGAAGTACTCCGCGGGGACGAACCCCATCAGGTCCTTGTTCATGCTCCGCACGGGCGAGAGGCACTTCGGGCAGAGCTTGACTTCGGCGGCGAAGGGGCTCCTCCTTGCCAGCTTCGGCTCGCGCTCGTCAGCGCCCTCCCGCTCCACAAATTCACTGCCGTCCCGGTGGGCTTAAAACCGTTCTTTCCATCAGCCGTGAAAGTGCCGTCAGAGGAGTGCTACGCCTGCGGCGCGGATATGATCGGAATCCAGGCTTGTAAATTTCGATGTCCTAACTGCGGAGCGCTCCTGGACTGCGCCGATGTTTCCGGTCTTCCTAGATAGTGGGCCTTGTTACATCTCTGCTTCCTCTGTCAGTATGGTAAGACGGTTTCCCATTACCAAATGGATGGTATAATCTAGGGATATGGAATCACCTTCCCTCCCTCTGTGATCTCGACTGCGAAGACGTCTCGGGGCTCCCGAGATAGGGTCAGCGGACCAGCTTGGGGGTCGGCGCCTTCTCGAAGATCTGCATGGCGGCGTCTGGGCCCTTCCCCTCGTGGACCACAGCCCGCACCGCCCTGATCATCCCCACCGGGTTCGACGACTGGAAGACGTTCCTCCCCATGTCCACTCCCACGGCCCCGTCCTTGACCGCGCTGGCGGCCAGCTGGAGGGCGTCCCTCTCGGGGACCTTCTTGCCTCCTGCGATTATCACCGGGACCGGGCACCCTTCGACCACCTTGCGGAATCCTTCGCAGTAGTAGGTCTTGACGATGCTCGCCCCCAGCTCGGCCGCGATCCTGCAGGCGAGCCCCAGGTACCTCGCGTCCCTGGCCATCTCCCGCCCGACGGCGGTCACCGCGAGGACGGGCATGCCGTAGCGCTCGCCCGCGTTCACCGTCTCCGAAAGGTTGGCGAGGGTCTCCTTCTCGTGCTCCGACCCCACGAAGATCGACACCGCCACCGCCGAGGCGTTCAGCCTGATGGCCTCCTCCATCGAGGTGGTCACCACCTCGTCGGACAGCTCCTTGAGGACGCTCGTCCCCCCGGATACCCTTAGGACGATCGGGAGGGGCTGCGACGGGTCCACCGAGGTGCGGAGGACCCCCCTGGTGAGCATGAGCGAGTCGGCGTAGGGGAGGAGCGGGGTCACCGTCCGCCTCGGGTTCTCAAGCCCCGTCGTAGGCCCCTGGAAGTAGCCGTGGTCGACGGCCAGCATGACGGTGCGGCCGTCCTTCATCAGCCTCGAGACCCTGTTCTGAAGACCCCAGGTCAATACTGTCGCCTTACCGGCCCCGAGCTCCCCAATCCCGTTTTAAGCCTGCCTGAAGTCACGGGGTCAGCACCACCTTCATGGCCGCGCCTCCGCTGGCGGCGGCCAGGGCCTCATCGAACCTGGACAGGGTGAACCTGTGGGTGATGAGGCTCCCGAACTCAGCCCCCCGGGACGCGAGGACCTTCAACGCCGCCTTGGTGTCGGTCTCGGTGGCGCCGTAGCTGGTGACGACACCCTGCTCGGAGTTGTAGAGGTCCCCGATGTCGTAGTCGAGCACCGAGCCTTTGGCCGGGACCCCGAACAGGCAGACCCTCCCTCCCTTCCTGACAGACCTGAGCCCCTGGAGTATGGCCGCCTTGCTCCCCGAAGCGACGATCGCCAGGTCGACTCCCCTCCCCTCGGTCTCGGACCTCGCAGCGGCCGGGACGTCCCCCTTCGCGTCCAGGACCCTCCCTGCGCCCGACTTCTCCGCGAACCTGAGCCTGTCCTGGCTCACGTCGCTGACGATGACCTTCGCGCCCAGGGGCTTCAGGAGCAGGGCGTGCATCATCCCGACCGGCCCGGCCCCGGCGATCAGCACCGACTCTCCCACCCCTGCGCCGCACTTCCTGACAGCGCGGATGCAGCAGGCGAGGGGCTCGATGAGGGAGGCGACCTCGAAGCTCATTTTGTCAGGGAGCTTCAACACGCCCCCCTTTGCCACGTTCCACCCGGGGACGGTGAACGCCTCCGCGAACCCTCCGGGGACCAGGTTGCTCGACCTGTAGCGGTCGCACATCGTCTCGTTCCCCGCCTTGCAGAGGTAGCAGTCGTAGTCCGGGACGTGATGGTGCGGGAAGACCCTGTCGCCCGGGTCCAGCCCGCTCGTGTCCCTCCCCGCCTCTTTGACCACTCCTACGGCCTCGTGGCCGACCACGGGCATGGACGCCGTGTACTCTCCGCGGATCTTCTCGATGTCGGTGCCGCAGAGGCCGCAGGCCTTCATCTCGACCACTATCTCTCCTCCTACGGGGCGGGGCTCCGGGGACTCCACCAGCCTGGGGACGTAGCCGCGGCCGCCCTCGGCGGCTGCGAGGACCACCGACTTCAAACCAGCGTTCCGGCTCCCCCGGCAGATATAAGGCAGACACGCAGGGGCGGGGGGAGCAGCCCAGGGCCGGGAGCTGACGCGACCTGAAGGCCCCAATAGTCCAGACCGCTCTCATTGGCTCCTCGTCGATGGCGGATACCCGATAGGTGCGAGAAGGCTCAATAGCAGGGAGCCGGACAGATTCTGCGCATTGCGACAGACTATCGTCGCGGTGGTCGTCGTCCTTGTGCTGGTGGCGGGTGCAGGCGTAGGTTACGTCGGCGGGGTGACCGGTCGCAGGACTACCACAGTCACTTCGGTCACGACTTCTGTGTTTACCACCACGTCGCTGGTCACTCAGCAGCTCCCCGCGAACGAAACGATCTGCGAGGGGATAGGGGCGTGCGGGGCCCCGCCGGCAGGACCGGTCCGGTTCAGCGTCCGATACAACATATCTGTGGCCGCAGCCAGCGCGCCCAACGCTCCACCGACATGTCAGAGGACAGAGCCGAAGAACGAGTCGTACATCGAGTTGGTCGCTGTCTACGCTGCAAATTCTACAACGCTCTCCGGCATCACGTTCTGGATTCAGAATCAGCTGATCCAGCAGAACATCACTTCGGGCTGCACCCTGGGTGGCCCGGGCATGCCAGAGTTCGTCATCGAAACAGGGATGGGAGACGCCCAGGCCCACGGATACGCAGCCTTCGCAGCCACGTACAGCATGGGGGACTGCGTTCCAGGGGAACTCCTATTCCCCTGCACCTTCCAACTCTACTCCCTTGGGGAGCTGAATCCGGCGTAGCGAGCCTGCCAAGCCAGCCGTCGCGCTGGTCCCGATGCGCCGTGCTGCGGCGTAGAACCTGAGGCTCGTCCACCTGAGGCTCGAGAAGCAGACGCAGGGGAAGCCGGGTGGCTCGGCTGTCGCGCCGGGTCTGGGAGGGAGGGTGCTGCGTCCTCCCCGGGGTGGCGGCTGACCCGGCCTCAGGGGCCCTGACCCCCCGGCGGCGCACGTCTGAAACTTCTTAACCCGAGGAGCTCCGCGACGCCATTGATGGGGCTTCCGGAGAAGATCAAGAAACTGGAGGACGACATCCACAAGACCCAGGTCAACAAGAAGACCGAGCACCACATCGGGCTCCTGCGCGCTAAGATCGCGAAGCTCAAGGCGGAGATGGAGGAGCAGCAGTCCAGGAAGAGCGGCTCCAGGACCGGCTACGACGTCAAGAAATCGGGGGACGCCACCGTGGTGCTCATCGGGCTGCCGAGCGTCGGCAAGTCCACCCTCCTGAACAGGCTGACGAACGCGAAGTCCAAGGTGGCCGCCTACCAGTTCACCACCCTCGACGTGGTCCCGGGGGTGATGGAGTTCGGGGGAGCTAGGATCCAGGTCCTCGACCTCCCGGGGATAATCAAGGGAGCTTCGTCGGGGAAGGGGCTCGGCAAGAGGGTCCTCGCGGTCGCCCGGAGCGCCGACCTGATCCTCTTCATCGTCGACGTCTTCCAGCCGGAGGCCAGGGACGTCCTGGAAAGGGAGCTCAGGTCCACCGGGATAAGGGCCGACGAGTCCCCACCGAACGTGGTCATCGAGAAGGTGGACTCCGGGGGGATCAGCGTAGCGTCGCTGGTGAAGCTGACGAAGATGAGCGAGTCCCTCGTCAAGGACATCCTCAGGGTCTACGACGTGAACGGCGCCAGGGTGGTGATACGCCAGGACATCGACGACCAGCAGCTGGTGGACGTTCTCGCGGGGAACCGGGTCTACGTCCCCTCGCTTACGGTGATGAACAAGATAGACCTGGTCAACGCAGGGTTCACGGAGGAGCTCACCCGGAAGCTCACCTACAGGTTCGTGCCGATATCGGCCGAGTCGGACGTCAACATACTTGCACTGAAGGAGGAGATCTACAAGAGACTCGACTTCCTCAGGATCTACATGCGCCGCAGGACCGGGGAGACAGACTTCGAAGAGCCCATGGTGGTGCGCGGCGGGGCGACCATCGGCGACGTCTGCGACATGGTCCACAGGAACATGAAGGACGGCTTCAGGTACGCCCTGGTGTGGGGGAAGAGCGTGAAGTTCGGGGGCCAGAGGGTCGGGATGACCCACAGGCTGATGGACCAGGACGTGCTCACCATAGTGACGAAGTAGATGCCTGAGACTAACACCATGGTCGTCGTGACCCTCATCGTCCTCGGGGGGGTGCTGGTCTTCCCCTACGGCGGCGCCGTGCTCAAGCTGTTCGTCATGGCTGTGGGGACCGGCCTTCTCGCGTTCGCGGCCGTCAGGGCGCTGCGGCGCAGGCGCTGAGCGGCTGCGACAGGCGGCGCCTGTTCCCACATCGTGCAACCGCTCGTCACACTTTTATACCAGAATCCGGGTTACATCCGACAGAAATTGCCCATGCAGTCCGATATGGTGCTGATAGCGGACATGCTGCAGTTCATCGGGGTGTTCGTTTCGTTTTCCATCGCCTACGTCGCCTACAGGGGGGTGAGGCAGATCGAAAGCTCCAGCCTCCTCCGGCTGGCCACGGCGTTCGTGTTCCTCGGCTTCGGGTTCCTGGTGGAGGCGCTGGTGGGCCTCGACCAGTTCGTGTCCTTCCTGCCCATCACGGCCACCGTGATAGTCATCGGGGGGCTGCTGCTCGAGACGACCGGGTACTTCTTCCTCGCGTTCTCCCATGCGGTCGACGTCATGCTCTCGAAGAGGCTGGGCCCCGTGCTGATGCTCTTCCCGGTGCTCACCCTCAGCCTGACCCAGCTGCAGAACGTCCTCAGCTTCTTCGCATTCTACTTCGTGCTCTACGGGGTGGTCGAGACGGTGCACTCCTATTCCAAGAATAAGAGGCCGGATACCTTGCTCATCGCCCTCGGGCTGGGGCTGATCAGCTCTGGAATCTTCTTCCAATGGTTATCACTATTGTACCAATATGTGGGAGTTCTTTCACTACTGCAGATTATACTCCAGGAGATGGGTCTACTGATATTGTTCACGCCCGTGTTGGGGTTCGCAAGGAGAGGAGTGAAGCTAGATGACACAATATAGGACTCAGGTAAAGATAATCGCTGACGTGCTCAGCACAGCCCGAGACATGAACGTCGAGGGGAACGGGGTGGGGATTACAGCCCTCCTTCGAAGGGGGAACATGTCCTACGGCAGGATGACGAAGCTCCTCTCAGAGCTGGTCGGCTCCGGGTTGCTGACTGAGCTAAGCGGCGACAAGATATCGAAGTACATGATATCCGACAAGGGGGTCCAGTTCCTGACAGCCTACCACTCCTTCGAGGACTTCGCCCAGTCTTTCGGGCTCAGGCTCTAGGCAGACCTCTGTCCGTGCAGGGGTCGGGAATCTTCTTGGCCGGTCTGACCCCGAAGGGACGGACGCGAGCTGACGGCGAGCAGGCCCGCTGCGGGTCCGCCGCAGCCGTCTTGCGCCCGGGTCGCCGCGTGAGAGAAATCAGTTTATAGTGCGTCTGAGGGGCTGGTCGCGATGATCGGTGTAGCGGGGGCAGGCAAGATAGGTGCCCAGTCGGCGCTGGAGATTGCGTCGATGGGGCTGGACGACGTGGCCCTGGTGGACATAGTCCCGGGGCTGGCCGAGGGGGAAGCCCTCGACATAAGCCACAGGCTGTCTGACGCCGGGGTCGACGTCGACGTGACCGGTTCGACGGACTACTCGGTGCTGGACGGCGCGAGCCTGGTCGTGATCGCAGCCGGCATGGGGCGGAAGCCCGGCATGACGAGGATGGACCTCCTCGCCAAGAACGCGGGCATCGTCGCCCCGGTGACCAAAGAGGTCGCGAAGCACGCCCCAGACGCGGTGCTGCTCATGATGACGAACCCCATGGACGTCCTGACCTACGTGGCCCTGAAGACGTCTGGGTTCCCCAAGCAGAGGGTGGTTGGCCAGGGAGGGCTGCTGGACAATTCGCGGTTCAAGTACGTCCTGGCGAAGAAGCTGGGGGTGTCCAGGGGCTCCATCACGTCCCTGGTCCTCGGCGAGCACGGCGAGAACATGATACCCGTCGCCAGCCACACCTATGTGAGCGGCGTCCCGCTGTCCTCGCTCCTCAGCGAAGCCGAGGTGCAGCAGGCCATCGACGACACCAGGAAGGTCGCGGCCGACGTCATAGCGAAGAAAGGGGCGACCGTCTTCGCTCCCGGCAGGGTGGTGGCCCGGATGGCGAAGGCTGTGGTGGACGACACGAAGGAAGTGGTCCCGGCCTCTGCGTACCTCGAAGGGGAGTACGGGCTCAGCGGGCTCTGCATAGGGGTCCCCCTCAAGCTCGGAAGCGGGGGCATCGAGAAGATCTACGAGCTGAAGCTCTCCGACAAGGAAAGGGACTGGTTCAACAAGGGCGCCGACACGCTGAGGGAAGCGCTGGCGAACCTCAAGTTCTGAGAAACCAGCCCCCCGCTGTCTGGCTTGGCGACATCGCGTCATAGGGCGTCGTCCGTCCCTTCGCCCGTCGTTCCCCGTGCTCCCGGGCCAAGGCTGGGCGAAATCAGAAAGCCTAAGAACTGTCTCATTTCGCCGTCGATTCAGCCATGCTGATCGTTGTCCTGCTCAAGGGGGTCCCAGCGAGGACGACGCAGGCCGTGCAGATAGGCGGGGTCCTCAACCGCGAGGCAATGGACCTCGTGCTCAACCCCCACGACGCCAAGGCCGTCGAGGCGGCAGACTACCTGAAGCGCAGGGCAGGCGGGAAGATCGTCGCCCTGACCATGGGCCCCGACATGAAGCTCATCCCTCTGATGAAGCCCCTCTTCGACGCGGAAGTCAGCGGCGTCGACGAAGAGTACGTCCTGAGCGACCGTAAGATGGCCGGCTCAGACACCCTCGCCACTTCATACGCCGTGGCGCTGGGTGTCAAGAAGCTCGTGGAGAGGCACCTCGCCCCCATCGACGAGCTGGCCGAGGCGATCAGGAAGGCGGGGTACTCCGAGGCGGTCAAAGCGAAGGCCGAGGAGCTCTACCGGGCCAACCTCATCCCCAACGGGGTCTACAGCGACCTCCCTTCGGTCAGGGACAGCATCGTGCAGCGGTTCCTCGAGGGGAAGATCACCGCCGACACTGCCGTCGCAGAGCTCGCCGCCGAGAAGGAGAGGCTCTCGAAGTTCATAGTCGTAGCAGGGGTCAAGACCACTGACGGCGAGACCGGCAGCGTCGGCCCCCAGGTGGCAGAAGGGGTGTCCGAGCTCCTGGGGAAGACCATCCCCCACGCGACCTACGTCGAGGCCTTCGAAGCGGACCCGGAGACCGGGACCGTGACCTCCGAGCGGAGGATAGGCTACCTCTCCCAGAAGCTTGTGATGCAGCTCCCTGCCCTCCTGACCGTCTCGCACGAGTACAGGCCCAGCAGCGCCCCGGCCGGGGACCAGGCGCGCGTCAGGGCCTCCAGCTACCGCGGGAAGTTGCCTCAGGCCATGAAGTGGACCGCCGAGGACCTCGGCGCGGACCCGAAGAGGCTCGGGCTGGCCGGCTCCCCCACCATCGTGGGCACGGGCATAGACATCGGGAAGCCCCCGGTGCAGAAGAAGGTGGGAGAGTCCCTGGTCTTCGCAAAGCAGGTCGGGCAGTTCGAGTTCGAGACGAAGAAGTACGGCCCCTACTCCCCGGGAGACCTGCCCAACGCCCTCCCCCCGCAGCTCCTCGACAGGCTGAAGGCCGACGGCTCGCTGGCGCTCTTCGACGTCGCGATGCTCGCCAAGGAGCTGGTGTCATGAGCGAACAGCCGACCGGGGTATGGGTCTACCTCCAGCACACCAAGGGGGACCTCACCAAGGACTCGCTGGAGCTCATAGCGGCAGGGAAGAGCGTGGCGGAGAAGCTCAAGCAGAAGGTGGTGGGGGTCCTCATCGGGAGCGGGCTCGAGTCGATGGAGAAGCGCGCGTTCGAGTACGGGGCCGACTCCGTCCTGGTGGTGGACGACCCGGCCCTCGAGGTGTACTTCAACCTGGCCTACGCCGATGCCATCTATTCGATGGTGGTCGAGAAGAGGCCCTACGTCTTCCTATTTTCAGCCAACGAGATCGGGAAGGACATAGCGGCCAGGGTCGCCTACAGGGTCCCTACCGGGCTGGCCACGGACAACGTCCAGCTCGCCGTGGAGGACTACAACAACCCCGCCCTGGGCCAGTTCAAGGACCTGCTGATTCAGATCCGCCCCGACTTCGGCACCCGGCTCGCCCGCATCTACACCCCCAAGCACAGGCCGCAGATGGCCACGGTGAGGCCCGGGAGCTTCGCCCCCCTCGAACCAGACCCGAAGCGCAAGGGGAAGCTGGAGAAGGTCGACTTCAAGCCCGGGATCTATCCCGCCAAGGTCACCAAGGTCACCGAGCTCCCTCCGCCTTTCCCTGACCTGGGCTCGGCAGACGTAGTGATCAGCCTGGGGATGGGCATACTGAAGGACGGCCATGGGAACCCCAAGGACCCCCGCGAGGCCTACGGCTACGCCAAGCAGTTGAAAGACATCTTCGAGGCCCGCTACCACCTGAAGGCAGAGATCGGCGCGTCGAGGGCCCTGGTCTACGCAGAGGTCAAGGAGCTGGACGGGATGATAGGCAGGTCCAACCAGGTGGGCCAGACGGGGGCGACTGTCAAACCCAAGGTGTACATCGCCGTCGGGATCAGCGGCGCCCTCCAGCACAGGGTGGGGATGCAGAACTCCGCCAAGATAGTGGCGATAAACACCGACCCGGAGGCACCTATATTCAAGATAGCCCACTACCCTATGGTCGGGGACGTCTACGAGGAGCTGCCTAAGCTGATCGCCGCCATCGGAGGTCCTGCATCTGGCTGACTTCGACGTCATAGTGGTCGGCGCGGGCCCAGCAGGCTCGGCCGCGGCGCTCTCCCTGGCCCGGAAGGGGGCCAACGTCCTCATGTTGGAGAAGGCCCGCGTCCCAGGGGAAAGGAACATGACTGGCGGGGTCATCTACGGCGACTTCCCCGGGGAGTGGGGCCTCATCAGCCTCGTCCCTGACTTCGAGTCGACGGCGCCCCTGGAGAGACGGATCATCTCCCACGAAGTGGTGGTGCTCGGCGCCCCCGACTACAAGAGCCGGACAAGCAGGTACTACCGGCTGTCCAAGACCTCTCTTGCCACCAAGGTGGGGCTCTTCCCCCTCACCTTCGAGACGGGCCACGACTACTCGGTCCTGAGGCGCCCCTTCGACAGATGGTTCGCAGCCCTCGCCGTCAAGGCAGGGGCCATGCTCTCCACCGGGACGACGGCCGAGGGGCTGATCAAGGAAGGGGGGGCGGTGGTGGGGGTCAGGACCCCAAGCGAGGAGCTCAGGGCGAAGCTGGTGATAGACGCGTCCGGGGTCACCTCCAACCTGGTGACCGAGGCGGGGCTCAGGGACAGGCTGACGCCGAGGCAGCTGTACCACGGGATCAAGCGCGTGTACAAGATGGACCCTGGTGAACTGGAGAAGCGGTTCAGGGTGCACGCCGGGGAGGGGAGGGCGCTCTTCTTCCTCGGAGAGTTCATGCAGGAGATAGGCGGGGGCGCCTTCATCTACACCAACAGGGACACGCTCTCCGTCGGGCTGGTGGTGTCCATGGACTCGCTGATCAGGCGGACCACAGAGCACTTCGACCGGGTCGGGAAGCTGCTCGACGTCCTCGACGCCTTCGAGGCGCACCCGATGGTGGCCGAGCTGCTCGAAGGGGCGGAGGCGGTGGAGTACTCGGCGCACAACATACCGAAGGGGCACAAGGCAATGCTCAAGCAGCCCTACGCCGACGGGTTCATGGTCGCAGGGGACGCGCTTGGCTCCTTCGTGAAGATCGGCCCCATGATCGACGGGATGCGCCGCGCCATCACGTCGGGGATGATGGCGGCGTCAGCCTACATCTCTGCCAGCACTTCTGGGTCCTACAGGACCAAGAACCTGTCGAGGTACAAGGACCTGCTGACTCCGATCTACGAGGACGTCGGGAGGTCCGGGAGGGACAGCTTCGTCTCCGAGAGCTCGTTCACCTACCACACGCTCCCCAAGATAATGTTCGCGACCAGGCTGGTTTCGAGCGTCTACAAGTTCGCGCCAGGCATCGACCCCCGGCCCCCCAGAGACGCGACCGCCAGAATCCAGGACGGGACAGGGCTCCTCAACTACGACGAGGACGAGGGCTACTCGCACATCAAGGTGGACGCAGAGCTGGCGTCCAAGTCCGTCACCAAGCCCTGGGTCCCGGCTTGCCCCACCAACTGCTACACCATCCTCACCCCCAAGGGGGTCTTCGCCTCGTTCAAGGACGTCTACGAGCAGAACCTCTCCCAGGAGGGAGGGAACAGGGCAAAGGCGATGTCCCGCACCCTCGACGACATCGGCTCCGCCCAGCTGCGCTTCGACCACGTCGCATGCGTCGCCTGCGGGACCTGCGGCGCCATCGGGCCGCCGGAGATGGTGAAGTTCGGCCACGAGAGGGACGGGCACGGCGTCAGGTACAGGTTCGGCTAGGCCGCGGCGCCAAGCCTAATTACATAACAGGCAAGGGTCAGTCCCGTTGACCCAGGGCAGGTCCTTCGGCTTCAGGGAGGGGACCACCAGGACCAGGGCGGGGAGCTCTCTCTGCGTCGCATCGCTTAAACCCGCAGGAAAATAGGGGGTCCCAGAAATGTCAGGTTACGTCGAACGGCTCGACAGGACGCTGAGGCAGCATCAGGAGTGGAGGACCAAGGAGTGCCTCAACCTGATCCCGTCGGAGAACAGGGGGAGCGCGCAGATGAAGTCCATGTTCCTGTCCGACCTCGGGAACAGGTACAACGCCCCCGACCGGTTCTACAGGGGGACGAAGTTCTCCGACGAGCTGCAGTCCCTTGCCGAGGAGCTCGCGCGGAAGGTCTTCAACGCCCGCTACGCCGACGTCAGGGCCCTGTCTGGGCACACCGCTGACATGGCGGTGCTGCTGTCCCTCACCGAGCCGGGAGACCAGGTCCTCTCCGTCGACCCGGCCAACGGGGGATACCCCGGCATCACCCACCTGGGGCTGGGGAAGATCCTAAGGCTGGAGAACCGCTACTTCCCCTACGACGACCACGCCGTGAACATAGACGTCAGGGGGGCCACTCCAATGATGCGCGCCCCCAAGGTGGTCTTCTTCGGCTCGAGCTTCATCCCCTTCCCGCACCCCACGAGGCAGCTGTCGTCGGAGGCCGAAGGGGTCTGCGTCTACGACGCCTCGCACGTCCTCGGACTTATCGCAGGAGGGGAGTTCCAGGACCCGCTGAGGGAGGGGTGCTCCCTGATGATAGGGTCCACCCACAAGAGCTTCCCGGGGCCCCAGGGGGGGATCATCCTGTCCAACGACGAAGAGGTGTTCAACAGGGTGGCCGGGAAGATACACCCGGGGATAGTCGACAACATCCATCTGGACAGGGTGGCCGCGCTGGCGGTGGCGCTGATCGAGATGCTGCAGTTCGGGAAGGCATACGCACAGGCGGTGGTCAAGAACTCGAAGGCCCTTGCCAAGGCGCTCGCCGCAGAGGGGGTCAAGGTGAAAGGGGCGTCGCGGGGGTACAGCGAGTCGCATCAGGTCCTCCTCGACTACGACCCGGCGAGGCTCAAAGCGCTCTCCGTGCGGCTGGAGCAGGCGAACATCATAGTGGACGAGGGTGGGAGAATCGGTACGTCAGAGCTTACCCGGCTGGGCTACGGCCCCGGTGACATGGAGACGGTGGCCGAGCTGCTGTCACAGATCGTCCTCGGCAAGAAGCCGCCGGACTTTGTCCAGAAGAAGGTGAAGTCCCTGGTCAAACAGTTCCAGCAGCCCAGGTTCGTGCTGACGTCCTTCCCGAAGCTGCCGGAGTAGGGTAGCAGCCTGACCCAACGCGGCCCAGCACCCGACGAGGACCTAGAGGAGGCGAGCTGCAACGTTTCGCTCCGACGGCCTGTGGCTCCAGCCAGGCCTCCCTGCTCGTCGGCGGCGCCGGCGCATCTCCGCGGCTCTAGCCAGGGCGGTGCGCTATCCCCAGGGACTCGTCGGTGAGCTTCATCGACTCTTCTCGGGCGTATCCCCCTTTGAGGGCCCTGATGGCGTCCACGTTCTCCGGCACGACTATGGCTTCCTGGTGGACCCCCAGGAACATGTACGCCTCGCCGTCGACCACGGTGACGGAGTCCTTCCAGACCGACCCCTCGTAGACGTCGTTCCTGTCCCGCCCCTTCTCCCTCGCCCAGTCCATGATGCTCGCCGTCGACTTGAACCCTGACTTCCCGTCCACGAGGGTGGTCCTCGGTGCCGACTGCAGGGCCCTGACCACGTCTTCCTTGGCCGCGGGGCTCTTCAGGCTCAGTATCAGGCTGTGCAGGTGCATGTGCGTCGTGGGTACCTTGAACGCCATGGTGACTATGGGGAGCCCGTGCAGCACCGTCTGGACGTCGGGCCCGTGATGCGACGGGACCGTGGTGGGGTCGAGCACGACGGCGTCGATGGGCCCCTTCTTCACGTCGTCGGGGTCGGTCGCCCTCCTCGCGAGCACCGCCCTCGCCTTCGACACCCCCACCGCCCTGTTTACAGCCCCTATGGTCCTGCAGAGCCCGGTTGTGTTGCAGGACACGACCCTCACCATCCCCTTCCCTACCGCCTCTTCGAAGTTGCACTGGGCTACGAAGGACGTCCCGGTCAGCCCGTGCTCCTCGCCCCCCTGGAAGACTGCCTTCACCCCGGCTGCCTGGTAGGCGGCCTTGTTCGTCGGCCCGCTGTCTTCGGGGGCGCCGTCCACCACCACGTCCACCCTCTGCAGCAGGTCGTTGAGGGTCCCCCTAAGGGCGTACCCCGCGGAGTTGAACGCTTCGAGGCTCTTCATGTCGAGGGCGTAGAGCGGGATCCCCTTCTCTTGTGCCAGGGAGTACTTGTAGTGGGGGTGGGCCGCCGTGACCCCGACCAGCTCCATGTCCTTCTGCTTCCTGACCGCGTCCGCCACCCTCCTCCCTATGGTGCCGTAGCCGTTGACCCCTACCCTGATCATCGGCTTTGACGCCCCGGGGCCCCTCTTAAGAGACTCACTCCGCCTTCTTCCCCCACTTGTCTGCAGCCCTCTCGAGGGCGTCGATGAGGGGGAGCCGCTTGCCTGCGAGGAACTGGACGAGGGCTCCTCCGGCGGTGCTTATGTGGTCTATCTCCTCGCGGATGCCGTACTTGTGAAGGGCGGTCGAGAGGTGCCCGCCGCTGATTATGGTGGTCCCAAGCGACGACGCCATGGCCCTCAGCAGCCCCTCCGTCCCCCGGCTGAACTCGTCCCACTCGAAGGCGCCAGGGGGGCCGCTCATGAACACCGTCCCCGCCCCTTTGATGTATCTCGAATATCGGTCGATGGTCTTCGACCCGATGTCCAGCACCTGGGCCTGGGCAGTCAGCGCTGAAGCATCCACCTCCTTCCGCCCCCCGTCTCCCCTCACGGCGACGTCCGTCGGGAGGGCGAACCTGTCGGGGTCTTCGTCCATGAGCTGCCTCGCCTTCAGGACGTACTTCTGCTCCCCTTCGATCCCCACGTCTCCCCTGAGCTTCCCCGCCGCCTTCAGGAAGACGAGCCCCACCAGCCCGCAGAGGAGGACCTTGTCCGCCCTGTTGTTGGCTATCAGCGCGTCTATGGCCTCAAGCCGGTCGTTGACCTTGGCCCCCCCGAGGACTGTCACGTAAGGTCCCTTCTCGACGGATGCGATCCTGTCCAGCATCCTGAGCTCCCTCCCGACCGTCCTCCCCGCGCAGGTGGGGACCAGCCCGGCGAACCCCACGATGGTGGGAGACGACCGGTGTGCCGTGGAGAACGCGTCCAGGACGCAGGCGTCGACGTGCTCCTTCAGCCTCTTCACCAGGAACGTCTTCTCCGCGTCGGCGGGCTTGTACTCCTGGTTCTCTTCGGCCGTGAACCTGAGGTTGTCGAGCATGAGCACCTCGCCGTCTCCGAGCGAGTCCATCTCTGACAGCGCCGCCGGGCCGAATACGTCAGGGACGAATCCGACCTTCCTCCCAAGTATCTCCCCGAGCGCCCTGGAGTGAGCTTCCAGCGACGTGTAGTCCGACCTCCCGACCCTCCCCTGGTGAGACGCGACGATCACCC
Source organism: archaeon (assembly GCA_021819105.1). Taxonomy (GTDB): domain Archaea; phylum Thermoproteota; class Nitrososphaeria; order Nitrososphaerales; family Gagatemarchaeaceae; genus UBA183. The sequence goes on along the minus strand of JAKASK010000001.1, from coordinate 85,773 downwards.
TTGACTTCGGCAGGTCCTGTATCGTCATGGCAGCCTCCTTCAGCCGCTCCTGCTCCATCAGCTGGCCGGTCTCAGGGTGGATCGGGGTGTTGATGTCGACCCGCATGAATACGCGCTTCCCGTCGAGGTCCAGGTCCTCCAGGGTCAGCATCCTGATGGGCATTGGCGCCTGAGGAGGCGCGCCAGTCTAATGATTATATGTGTTGTGCACGCATTTGGCATGGCCGTGCCGTTAAGTTAACGGCGATGATACGCGCAGCTCCTGCCGAGCTTATCCTAACGCCACGCCTGACCTGCTCGCCGGCGAAGGGAAGATATACGCAGCTCTCCCGGCTCGGTGTCGTGAACGACAGGCGGCTGGCTTACATCACAGCGGTCGGGCTAGTCGTCTTCGTCGCCCTCGCGGTCGCGGTCAAAGCGTCTCCCAGTCTGGACCGTGTCGACCTGCAGGCCGCCCTCTGGCTCAACAACCTGCGGCTAGGAGAGGCCTTCAGCTCCCTGATGGTCGCCGCCAGCCTCTACGGCAGGGAGTACTTCTGGATCCCGATCACGGCCGTCCTTCTCGTCTTCGGCGACAGGCGCACGAAGCTGGTGGCGGTGGGGCTCTGCGGGGTCTTCCTCGGAGGGATAGTGGTCGGCGAAGCGGCGAAGTACGCGGTCGCTAGGGGGAGGCCCGACGAGCTCCTCGCAGCCGTCGGGGGCGGGACCCCAGTGGTGCGCATCCCGCTCGACACCGACTACTCCTTCCCTTCGGGCCACGCCCTCATCGTGTCCATAGGCGCCGTCTACGCCGCAGCGACGTTCCGTAGGAGGTGGGTCGCCGGCGCGCTTTCCCTCGAAGCCGCGGTGGTCTGCTTCTCCCGGGTCTTCCTCTTCGAGCACTTCCCCACCGACGTCGTCGCCGGCGTCGCCCTGGGGAGCGCCGTCGCACTGGGTGGGATATTCCTGGGGAGGAGGTACCTGAAGGGGGCCGCGGAGTACCTGGCCGACCTCCTCGTGAAGGTCTTCAGAAACGGGCCCCTCCGGGTCTGACCGCCTGGTATCCTTAAAGCCACGATAGGCCGGGCGCCCCAAGAGAATCGGTGCAGAACGGCACAGTCACGAACGTTTTCTGGGGGCTCTTCCTCATCTGGTTCGGGGTCGTTGCCGTCTGGCTGAAGGGCGACTTCGGCTCCACGGTCAACTCCCCCGTGTTCGCCGTCGGGACCGGCGCCCTGCTCCTGCTCCTCAACGTCACGAGGTCGGCCCTCAGGCTGAGGCTCAGCATACTCACCATCGCCCTGGGGGCGGTCCTGGCCGTCGCCAACGCCTTCGTGCTGATCTTCGGCAACGCCGTGCCGTTCCTCCCCGAGCTCCTGATAATAGTCGGGGTCGCCCTCGTGATCGGGGCCTTCAGGACGAGGAACTTCCAGACCTACTAGGGATCGGCGCGCAAGGCGACCAAAGAAGACGCGGCAGGAGTCCTCCGAGGATACGCGCATCCCTTTGACTTTGCGGTCACGAGGCAGCGCCCCCCATTGGCGCCCAGCGTCGAGGAGCCGAGGGACCTCGGCTCAGAGTCCGACTGGTCGACTGTTTTCTGCCGAGCACGTCACCCTGGCGCAGGCAGAGGGCGCCAGGTCACCCTTATCCGGTTCTCCGCCGGGAGGTCGGTCGTGACTGGTGCGAGGCCGGACGGGGTCTCTGCGCTTTCGCTGATAGAGGTCCTCGGCGGAGCCGGGACGATAGTCATCGGCGCTTACTTCCTCAACGCGGTGAACTCCATCGCCTCCTCGGTGGGGCTGGGGGCGGCGAACATCCCCGACTTCTACAGTTTCTTCGCCGGGGAGATCGTCCTGGGGGTCCTGGCGATCCCGGCAGGGTACGGCCTCTGGACCCAGAGGGGGTGGGGGTGGAGCCTGGCGGTGTATCTCGGGGTGGCCGTCCTTGTGTTCGCGGTGGGGATGGGTGCCTACTTCCTCGCGACCTACGGCGACTTCACCGAGACCGAGGCGATGTTCCTCCCTATGCTCACTTCGATCGGCGCCGTTGCCTACCTCGACAGGCCAGCCGTCAAGGGGCACTTCGGGAAGTAGGTCCCCCTACATCATGAACCCGTGCGACCTGAAGTGGATGTCGTAGAGCTCCTTGTACGGCGTCACGAAGCCGCAGAAAGGGCACTTCATCAGGTTGGGCGGGAGGAGCTCACCGGTGTCCCTCCTCCCCCTGGACCTCGCCAGCGGGTCGGGGGTGTGGACTTTGATGACGTCCCCCTCGGTCTCGACTGAGTAGTGGCTGGCGTCGGCCCGCTTCGCGACGTATGCCCTCACGGCCGCAGCCACGTCGCCGGCGGCAAGCGCTGACACCGCGTCTATCACCAGCTTCGCGTCTTTGACGAGGGCGACCCCCCTGCCCCCGAGGGCGTCGGAGACGGCCGATGCGAGCCCAAGCTGGTCGTCCAGGTCCATCTCCGTGCAGTCTATCTCGATCAACGGGCGCACGCGACGGTGGGGGGATAAACGACTTCCGCCCGGCCCTGCCCCGAAAACGGGCGAAGATTAAACAGCCCGTAGTCCGCGGCCGCCGAGTTGAATCGGAACGTCCGTCTCCTCGGCGTCGCCATGGGGCTCAGGCTCTTCGGGGCCGCCATGGTGTACCCGTTCCTCTCCCTCTACTTCTACCACATAGCGGGGCTCGGCTACGCCGTCATCGGGGCCCTGATACTCCTCGTCTCGGTCCTCCCCCTTGCCGTCTCACCATTCGGGGGCCTGATCACAGACAGGCACGGCAGGCGGCGGATCTTCCTCGCCTGCCTCGCGGGGGAGGCGGGGGCAATCTTCTTCCTCGCACTGAGCATGTACTTCGGCTTCGTCCCCGGGGTCCTGATCTTCGGGGCCCTCACCGGGGTGGCCGGGTCGGTAGCCCAGCCGGCGATACAGGCGTACGTCGCCGACATGACAGACATCTCTCAGAGGACCATGGCATACACATGGATCAGGGTCGGGTTCAACGCGGGGTTCACCGCGGGGGTGACCATCGGTGGCCTCCTGGTGGGGTTCCTCGGCTACGCCGACACGGCGTTCGTGACCACGGCGATACTCGCCTCCGGGGTCGTCTTCATGTTCCTCATGCTCGAGCCGTCCCCCTACGACCTCAGGCTCGCGAGAGGGGAGTCCCCCGCTGAGCCGGCCCCCGCCGTCAGGCCGGGTTCCATGAAGGACAGCATCAGGGGGCTGGTCAGGGACAGGACCTTCCTTGTGCTCTGCGCCGCCTCGCTCTTCTCCGGGCTCGTGTACGGGCACTGGGGGACGACCTTCGTCCTGTTCATCAACACGAAGCTCCTCGTCCCCTACGCGGTGCTCGGGGTCGCCCTCGCGCTCAACGGGCTCATAGTCATCTTCGGTCAGCTCCCGATGACGAAGTTGATGACGGGGAGAAAACACACGTTTTCCGCCGTCCTGGCCGTCGTGTTGATGGGGGTCGCGTTCATCGTCCTCGGCGGGGTCAGCCTCGTGAGCGGCGCCGCCCTGGTCGCCGTCTTCTCCTTCGTGGTGCTCCTGACCATCGGGGAGAACCTGGGGGCCATCCCGTCGATGACCCTGGCGTCCAACGTCGCCCCGGCCGCGGAGATCGGGAACTACAACGGGGTCTTCGGCCTGTTCAACGGCATAGGGAACAGCCTGTCTCCCCTGGTGGGAGGGCTCGCACTCGCTGCGTTCGCCAACCCGCTGGCGGTCTGGCTGGTGCTGGCCCTCCCCTGCATACCGGCGATCCTGCTCTACGAGTGGGTGGGGAGGAGGATACCCGAGCGGGCGAACACGGTCTAGACGCGTGTCAAGGTTGATATCGACGTCGTTACCCACTCCACGGCCCTGGCCTCGCCTCCCGATTGGCGTGCCTTGCACCCAGCGGCAGCGCCGCCGCTGGACCGAGCGGAGGCAGCGCAGCTAGGCCGGGCTCTGGATGAGGTCGTTCCAGGCCTTGGCCACCTGCCAGGCCTGCTTGACGAACCCCGACTGAGGAGGGCGCTCTGATATGGGCTGGAGCTTCAGCTGGTAGACCCTTGGGGTCTTCTGGCGCTTCGGGTCCCAGACCGCCACGTCCTTCTCCATGAACCCCATGTCGAGCAACTTCCGGATCAGCTTCGTGTAGAAGTTGTGGTAGCTGTACTTCACCCCGAACTTCCCCGACTCGAGGTCCTTGGCGAAGAACCTCAGCTCCCGCTTGGTCATCGAAAGGGTGCTGACCTGCTTCATCTTGTCTATGGTAAGCTTGGCCGCCCTGATCGTCTCGTCCCTTTCCCCGAAGAGGAAGCCGAGCACGTTCCCCCTTCCGATGGACTCGGTGGACCACCAAAGCTTCAGACTCTTGGTCGACATATGGCCAGTTCCCCTGCGGGGTCCAGATTAGTTGCCGGGTATGTTTTGACGGACTACGCGGTCAAAAAGGAGACAGCCGGCCATGGTCCGAAGCGGAAAGCGATCTTCCCAAAGGGTCGGAAGCGCCGCGGACAGGGGGAAAATCCCCGTTCCCATTTGTCCCCCTGGAGAGGAACACAAACCAGGGTCCCAGCGAAATGTATAGTGTATCCTAGAGGGTCACAAACCACCCCCTAGGACCAAAGAATCCCCATGTCGTGGCAGCAGGATTTTGGTCCGCAGCTGGTGACCCTACAGGGGGACAGGACAGGGGTCCTGACGGCTGCGCCTGCGGGCGGCGGGGGCTCCCCGGCTCCCCGAACAGATTCTGTCCGGGGAGAGCAATTGTTGACCCGTGACACCATGCCTTGTCACCCTCCAAACTAAATCACATCATCATATGTTTGAGCGTCATGGCAAAGAAAGTCGCCATCTCCGTCACCATAGACAGGGACGTGCTCCGGGACGTCGACGATCTGCTCAGGAACGTCCAGGAGAAGGAGCTGAAGGCCCGCAGGTCGCTTTCGACCAGGAGCAGCCTGATAGAAAAGATGCTCAGAGACGGCGTCAGTGACCCGGCTGGGCAGCCAGGCTAGCAAGCCCGACGCGGCTCCCCTGTCCTCCCCTTCTGTCCTGCTCGACCTATGGGAGGGCTCCGACCGGGACCAGGAGCCGGCCACGAAGACAGCGGGGGTGCGTCAGGCTCGCCCTCCTTGGTCAACGGGCCCGCGGCTGGATCCACCCCGGATGTCCGCCTGGCCGCCTGGCGAACGTCCGACCCTGCCACGCGTTTAGGATAGCCTTTCGAACCGGGCGGTGCCGCTGATTACCCTCCCGGAACAGGGGTGGAGTGGACCGAGTCCAGTCGACGTCGATATCAATATCGATGTGGCCTCTGGAGTCCTCTCTATTCTATATGGGCAGGGTTTTTATCCCGCCCCCTACAACCTCTGCCTGTCCAGTGGGGCAATCAGAACAGCCCGCCGCCTGAAACGACGGAGACGCTCCGTAAAATCGGAGCCGGACACTTCTGGTTCTAAAGAGAGGCCTCGGTCCCCCTAGTCTAAGCCGGCCGGCGGGCCGATGCGAGAGCAGCCGTTCGCAAAGTCCCGGGATGGTCGGCCCCGACTGGCTGCGGACGCGCGTGGAGGAAGGACGGCTGAGCCGAGCTCTTGGGAGACAGCGCAGGGTGGATCCGCTACGGTATCTTCTTGCTGACCCGCAGGGTCCGCCTGGCCAGGTCAGAGACCTTCCTGTCGTGGGTCGTGACGAATATCGTCCTCCCCTCGGTCATGTTGTCTCCTCTGAGGAGCCCCAAAACGACCTCTGACATCAGGGGGTCCAGGGCCTCGGTTGGCTCATCCAGGAGCAGGATCGGTGGGTCGTTGACCAGGGCTCGCGCGAACGAGACCATCTGGCGCTCGCCCACGCTCAAAGTCCCGGCTGCGCGCTTGGCTTCTCCGCTTACGCCGACCCTCGACATGGCTGCGTCCACCTTCTTCTTCCTGGCGTCCCTGTCGACCTTGAGGAAATAGAGCGGCAGCTCCACGTTCTCGTAGACCGTCAGCTCGGGGATGAGTGTCTGGACCTGGGGGACGAGGCCGATGGTCTTCGCCCTGAACGCCGCCAGTGCGTCGTCGTCCATCGCCGTTATGTCCTGGCCCATCACGATGATCGTACCCTCCGTCGGCCTCTCTATCCCTGCGAACATGTTCACGAGCGTCGTCTTGCCGCTCCCTATCGGCCCTGCGAGGGCGACGAAGGTCCCCTTCAGGAGCTGGAAGTGAAGGTCGGTGTAGACCTCCGATGCGCCGTAGGACTTGCGCACGTGCCTCAGGACCACCGAGTAGCGGTCCAGGGCCTGCGCCTGCGGCGGCCTCAGCGTCGCTAGCTGCGCCAGGTTATCCTCCCTCCTGCGTAGGCTCCCGCAGCGACCGCGCCGACCGAGGCGGCCAGGACTGCGAGCACTTCTGCCAGGGTCTGGGCCCCGAGGGCGCCTCCGAACAGCGCCGAGCCGGCCGTAGCCCCGACGACCCCTCCGAGGAAGGACCCGGCGGCCCCGTAGACCAGCATCGACCCGAACAGGGCAGAGGAGATGCTCCATCGGGACGCCCCTATGGAGCGGAGGTCTGACACAGCCTTCGTCGACCTCCCGAGGATGTCGACCGATATCGCAGCCGTGCAGGCTGCCACGGACAAGAAGACCACGGCGACGACTGCGGCCTGTCCCAGGACCCCCAGCGTCTGCAGCGCTATGGTCCCGTTGAGCGACACGGCGGCGGAGATGGCCGCGGCCATGACGTGGGTCGAGCCGGAGATCCTAAGCGAGCGAGCCACCGGCCCGCCGCGTTCGAGCAGAGCCCCCGCCTTCATCGGCTGCGTGCCTCCGCGAAGGACGGCATGGGTAGTCTCTCCCCCCTCGAGAACCAGCCCCGGCTACTCTGCGGTTGCCTGGACTGCCTTCTGGACCGGGGGTTCCTCTACCTTCCTCTGCTGCTGGGGCTGCTGTGCCTGCTGAGATATGGGCTCGGTGACCGACTTCAGCATCTTCGAAAGGTCGTCCATCTCCTGGGCGTTCCTCGTCTGCATCGACTCGCAGGACTCGGACGCGACCTTGAAGGCGGCCTCGTCTATTTCCCCCGCCCTGAACTGGACCTTGATGTCCACCAGGAACCTCTGCAGCGACTCCCTTTGCCCCTCGAGCTCGCCGACTCTGACCACCATCCCTTCGGCCAGCGACTTGTAGGAGCCCTGGATCTTCGACGCCTCGGTCGAGTACTTCGCCATCATGTCGTCGTAGATGGTCCTGGGTATCTCGCCTTCGCGGGCCAGGTCCTGGAGCGCCTTCGCCCTCCTCTTCACCCCTTCGATCTCCTTTCCGAGGGCGTCGCTTTCGACCCTCCAGGCAGGGATCACGACGAAACCGTCCGACGTCGACACGACCCTCTGGCTGGGATACTCTGTGAACTCTCCGTTCCCCTGGTCCACGCCTATCGACTTCAGCTCACCGGAGGTGTCGACGGAGAACCCGACAACAAAACCGACGTACCTCCCGTAGCTGTCCTTCACTGGCCTATCGACCAGCTTTTCCAAAGCTTCAGCTCGCATGATGATGAAAGGCGCGCGCTCCGGATATAGTGGAAAGGGTGAACTTCTGGGCGCAAATAGGTCAAATTAGATGACAAGATGCGGGCACCCTGCTACCATCAACCTTGATATCGACGTCGACTACTGTCGGCGCGTGCCGCGTACCGGGTTCTTATCCTGATTGCTATCTCGTCGCGCAGGACCCGGAGCCGTGCAGCCGGGAGAGGGTCGCGTAGGCTGACCCAAGGGCGCCGGAGAGGGGCGGGCACGACCTGATCGCCGCGGAAGTGAGCAGGCCGCCGGGGAGCTGCGCAGCGAGGTCGGCGAAGGCGGCGCTGCCGCTCAGCGCAGGGCCCGATCCCGGGACGAGGTGGAAGGACCTGCGGCGCTGGCCCTCGGGGACGGTGGAGAGGAGCCCCCGTTCCTCGGCTGCGTCGAGCCCCGCGTATGCCATCCTGTGCCTCGCGTCGAGGAAGTAGACGGCGTTCCTGAACGTCGTGCAGGGACCGCAGCCGGCGTCGTAGACGAGGGTGTACTCCATGGGTCCTTTGACGCGGCCCCGCCTTTTACAGGTTGCTGATGGGGACCTGCCGTTTCGCGGCTAGGCCGCGCTCCCTCTGAAGAGGCGCCCCAGCCTGCTGATGAAAGAAGGCGAAGGGTCCTGCCCCTGGTCCAGCGCGAAGTAGAGGTCGAGGTTCACGAGGCCACGCGGAGCGGTGGGGCCTGAGCCGAGCCTGAGCATGGGCCTGTTGGCGCACTGGCCCGCGACGTTGGCAAGGAACCTCACCCCGTCGTCGGCGGAGGCGTCAGGCGAGGCCTGGAAGCACATTATTTTCCCCGTGTCTACATCCCGGGCGAGCCAAACGTGGTAGCTCTCGCCTCCAACGGTGACATCGGAGCCGTCGATGGCGACCGCGCGCCTGTGCATCTTCTCCTCCTGGGGGAGGCTGGACATCAGCGAAATGTAGGCGTCACGGGCTGCTATGTACGACATGCCCCCCACCATCCTCGCCACGTCCCTGTAGGAGTAGCCTGAATTGCAGAGCGCCGCTGCGAGGACCTTCTTGGGGACCGAGACTTTGTTCCGCTGGAAGGCGCGGACGGAAAGTGCCCACTCGCTGAGGATTGCGAGGGGGCCGAAGGGGTTGGCTGCGCCCTGGAGGCCTGGCTTCGACATTCCTGCCGTTAAGTTAGCCGCCTAGGACGGATAGCATCACAGGCCGAACTATCTTAACGGCCAGCTTATCGAGATTACACCAGTCGCCCGTCATCCCGGTCCGCTTCCACCGAAGCCTTCGGTGTTTCGCGCCCGTCTCCTTCTTCACGGGTTCCACGGCCCCCCGCTCGGACGCTTCGTGCGACGGGTCCAGAAGGATGAGGCACAGGGGATAAATCGGCCCTCGCCCCTTACCCTATGCGAGGTCATTGAAGCTAGCCAGGTTCGCCTCAGGTGAAGGGACGAGCATAGGGATCCTCGACGGGGCGACGCTCCTCGACTTCCGTTCGGCGGGCCCCCAGTACCGCGACTGGGCTTCTGCCTACGAGGCCGCAGGCTCGGTGGAGGAGCTTGTAGCCTCCTTGGGGAGAGCGAAAAAACAGGCGAAAAGGGTCCCCTACGACTACAACCTCCTCAGGGCCCCACTGGTCCAGCCTGAGATCTGGGCCGCTGGTGTCACCTACTTTCGGAGCAGGGAGGCGAGAGAGACAGAGACTAAGACGAAGGGGATTTACGACCACGTATACTCGGCCGTTCGTCCTGAGCTCTTCCTCAAGGACAGCGGCTTCAGATGCGTGGGGCCGGGAGAGGAAGTCTGCGTGAGGGCCGACAGCAAATGGTCGGTCCCCGAGCCGGAGCTCTGCGTGGTCCTCGACTCTTCGTTCAGGGTCGTAGGGTACACCGCGGGGAACGACGTCTCCTCAAGGGACATAGAGGGAGAGAACCCCCTCTACCTCCCCCAGGCGAAAGTCTACCGGGGGTCAGCCTCCCTGGGCCCGGTGGTCACGACCGCAGACGAGATACCAGAGCCGCGTTCCCTTGGGATCAGGATGCGCGTGAAGAGGAAGTCGGGGGTCGTCTTCGAGGGGGAGGTCAACACGTCGCAGCTGAAACGGACCGTCGAGGAGCTCGTGGGGTACCTACGGCGGAGCAACGCGATAAGGACCTTCACGGTGCTCATGACCGGGACCTCCCTGGTCCCGCCTGACGACTTCACCCTCCAAGGCGGCGACGTGGTGGACATCGAGATAGAGAGGGTGGGAGTCCTCAGCAACCCCGTCAGACAACTCAGCGACTAGCCCTGGCGGGGGGGACGCGGAGGCGCCTTCAGCACAGCTCGAACCCCACGGGGTTCCCGACTGCGATGGTCAGGGGCAGCCTTCCAGGCTGGGACAGAGGGCGGAAAGGTCCGGGGGTGACCGCCGCGATGACAGCATGCCATGGCCTGCGCCACCAACAAATGTTTAGAAGCCATCCAGGAGTCCAGAGGCAAGCATGTACCGTTCCGCCATGAGGCGTCGAATGAAGAGCGGGTCTCAGGTCAGGATCACGTCCAGCGGCGTGGCTTTGTTCTTGCTTCTGGCCTACGTCGTCTCCCTGTTGGTCTATCTTGCGGTGCTCGCATATGGCAGGCTTCCGAGCCCGATTTCGCTGGTGGCTTCTGTTGGCCCCTCTCCGTACGGGGTCCCGCTGGGCCCTGTCTCCTTGGGTTATCTCTCGATCGTGCTGGTGGTGTTACTCGGCTTGGCTTCGTGGCCGAAGGAGCGAAGGGACAGGCATGCGCCGTCTATGTCGGTCGTGGCCTCCGCTGCATTGGTGGGCTTGCTCCTCGGTTCGGTCCTTTCTATCGCGTCGACAGCGCCGGCGGTCGCTACAATACAGGACTCAGGTCAGGGGTTCACCTTCGCGGTGAACTACGGCCCTACGACTGTGCCGTTGGGCCAGAACTTCACCGCACAGTACGTGCTTACAGACAATTCCTACTCCCTCACCACCCCCTCATTCTTCTTCGGCGGCCAGTTCAGCATGGTCTTCAACAACACCGCCGGGGAGCAGGTAGTGGCTTTCAGGTCGCACATCAACTTCAGCACCCCCAACGGTCCGCAGTACGTCCAACTCCGACCTGGCGAGGTCTGGAAGACGACCCTCAGATGGAACGGGACAGTATTCTCGACCAATGGGACGAGCCACGTGGTTCCTTCCGGCAGCTATACACTAATCTCGTACGCCGTGATCCAGGACGGCAACGCGAGCCTCTACGTCCTCCTCCACCCGTCAGACATAAGCGTGGTATTCACAGGATAAGCTCCCCTCAGCGCGCGGCGGGGCCGCTGCCGACGCCTCAGATGGCTCTCCCCCGGTCTCTGACAAAATCCTTATAGTTTTTTGCCATGACCCAACTGTCGTCAGTATGGCCAAGGTCGTCCTGGAAGATGTTTCGAAGAGCTTTGGGTCGAGCAAGGTCGTAGACGACCTGAACCTCAAGATCAACGACAAAGAGTTCGTCACCCTTCTGGGCCCCTCGGGGTGCGGCAAGACGACCACCCTCAGGTGCATCGCCGGGCTCGAAACGTTGGATTCGGGGAAGATCGTGGTGGACGACCAGGTCGTGAACGACAAGCCGCCGCAGGATAGGGACATGGCCATGGTCTTCCAGAATTACGCGCTCTACCCTTTCATGACTGTCAGGAACAACATCACGTTCCCCCTTCGGCTCCATAAAGTCCCCAAGGACCAGGTGGAAAGAAAGCTGCAGGAAGTGTCCGAGATGCTTCACATCACCCATCTCCTCCCCAGGAAACCCAAGGAGCTGAGCGGCGGCGAGCAGCAGAGGGTGGCAGTCGGGAGAGCTCTCGTCCGCGACCCAAAGCTCTTCCTCCTGGACGAACCGTTTTCCAACCTCGACGCGAAGCTAAGGATAGAGACCAGGTCGGAGATCAAGAAGCTTCAGAAGGAGCTCGGGATAACCACGATATTCGTCACCCACGACCAGGCGGAAGCCATGGCGCTCGCGGACAGGATAGCGGTCATGAACCTAGGCAGCCTGCAGCAGATCGGCACTCCAGCCGAGACCTACGGGAAGCCCGCCAACGTGATGGTCGCTCAGTTCCTCGGTTCGCCCACGATGAACGTGCTCGACGCGAGGTACACCAAGCCAGACACGATAATGATCAAGGACGGGGTCGATATAGCGATAAGGCGGCCTGAGGCGTCGAAGTTGGCGTCACTGAGCGGCGTCGGCGAGATCAGGATAGGGTTCAGGCCCGAGGACGCAGAATTCGAGATTGGCGGCCAGGAGGGCATTCCAACCGAGGTCAGCGTCGAGGAGCCGTCTGGGACCCACATGCTCCTCACCTTGAAGGTAGGCGAGTCGGTGGGCCAGGTTAAGGTGGTCATGCCCCCCAGTTTCGCTCCTGACTTGGGTACGAAGGGGATGATCCGGGTGAAGCAAGGGAAGCTCAACATCTTCGACGCCAGATCGGGGAACAGAATAGAGTAGGCCTGCGCTCGTCTGGCCAGCTAGCCCTTGACGGCGCCCAGCCCGAGGCCGGCCTCGATGTATTTCTCGAGGGCCAGGAATAACCCCACCATCAGCAGCACCGTGGTCACCGACCCCGCCATCTGGATCGCATACTGGTACTGAGGGAAGGAGCTTCCGTTGATCAGGACGCTCTCAAGCCCCTGGGGTATCATGAAGAGGCTGCCGCTCCTCAGCACGAACAGGGCCAGGAGGTAGTTGTTCCATGTAGCGGCGAAAATGATGATGAAGAGGGTTATCAGGGCGGGCTTGAAGTAGGGGATGGCAACCGACCTGAAGACCCTGAATTCGGATGCCCCGTCGACTCTGGCCGCGTCCAGGACCTCCTTGGGTATGGTCTCTTCCGTGTATATCGTCATGAAATACGCCCCAAAAGCGCTCACCGACGAAGGCAACACCATGGCCCAGTACGTGTCCGCGATGCCCAGCTGCGCTTCGAGCACGAATGTCGGATAGGCTATGGCGGTGCTGGGGATCATCAGCGCGATGGCGACGAGCAGCGTGAGCGCCCTTCTCCCCCGAAAGTTGAACTTCCCCAAGGAGTACCCCATCATCGCGGCGAAGAAGGCGCCGATTATTCCCGCGGCACCCGCCTCTACGACGCTGTTGAACAGCCAAAGGGGGAGGCTGGAGTTGGTAAAGGCGTACACGTAGTTGTACAGCGTCGGATTCTGGAACCAGATGGCGTTCCCGATGAAGGCGCTGGCGTAAGGCTTCGTGCTGGCGACCACCACCCACCAGAGGGGCAGCAGGAAGTATACCGCGAGCAGAGCTACGACGATTATCGTTATCGCGTGCCTGCCTAGCTTTGCCAACCCGTCATCGGCTCCTTTCAGGCATGAAGAAGCGGACTCCGATGACCGCGATCACGAAAGATATCGCGATGAGCACGAAGGCGACCGCGGCGGCGTAGTTGAACTCCGAAAGGAAGTACGTCACGTGGAATATGTACAAGTTTGGCGTGTACCCGAACGGGACGCTGCTCAGGTTGGACAGGGTGAATGGTTCGTTGAACAGCAGCTGGTCCCCGATTATCGCCAGCATGGCTATGAACGCAAAATACCTCTTTAGCATCGGGAGCTTCACATAGCGGGTGACCTGCCAGGAAGAAGCGCCGTCGAGCCTCGCCGCGTCGTAGAACGTCTTAGGGATAGCGCCGAGCCCCGCCAGAAGTATCACCACGTTGTACCCCACCCACTCCCACACCACGATGTTGAGCATCGCGTAGATGATGAAACCCGGTGCCAGGGCTTCGTTCCCCAGGCCCAACAGAGAGTAAACCGAAGCCATGGGGGCTCCCGGCGTGTACATGTAGCCCCACATCAGGGTCCCGATCACCGTCGGCACCCCATAGGGGAGGAAGACCATCACCTTCCCCAGCGACCCTAGCTTGCCTCTTCTTGAATCCAAGAACAACGCTATGAGAAAAGACAGGACGAACATGAGGGGCACCCAGAGCAGAGTAAAGTAGAGCATGGTCGCGTACCCTCCCCAGAAGGTGCTGTCTCCCAGGACACGGCTGTACTGCGTCGCCCCCACATAATTCATGAACAGGGACGCTTGAGAGACGGAAGCGTTGAAGAAACTGAGCCCGAACGCGTAGAATATCGGGGTGACTATGAATATGAAAAACAGGGCGAGGAAAGGAAGCAGGAAAAAGAAGTGGGTGAGTCTAGCCAACTTTGGCACCTATAGCAGGTTTCCCAGCCGATATAGTGCCTAGTGGCCGACTCCCACGACTGTGCCGCCACTCGACTGCACGTATTGGATCATGACTGTTTCTGTGTTTTGAAGTGCGTCAGCGAATGTGATTTGCCCTGCAGCAGCTTCCGTGAGCTGTTCCTGCAGAATTGTTTGGACTGTGATCTGGTACGGGCTCCACAGCCACTGAGTAGGCATGTGTTCCTGCGCGTACAGGTAGACCGTTCCAATGTCCTGTCCGCCGAAGTAGGTGCTGTTGCCCAAGAAGACCGCAGATCCGTTGGAGTACTTCAGGTTGGCAAGTTGGTAGGTATTGGACGTCCACTGGCCTTCGTTCACCCACATCCACGGCATCGCCTGTGGGGTCTGGGTTGTGTAGAAGGCGTAGAGGAAGGTCGCCTTGGGGTCGACTGAGTTCGTTGTGACACCAATGCAACTGGCAGAGATTTGTCCTGAAACGAAGGGACCGGTAGAGTTCCATTGGGGCATGTTGGCCACCCTCCAGAGACCGGATTCCCCTGGAGCCGTTGGTTCGATGAGGTAGCCTGGATACCAGGCAGCCGCTGTGGCAAACGACGCAATCTGCCCTTCTTGGAGCATCTTGTCGTATTGAGGTGTGTAGAGGTTCATTGCAGTTACGCTGCCGGAAGTTATCAAGTTGCCCCAGTAGTTGATCACGTTGAGGTTCTGTGTGCTGTTGATGACCACGTCCCACGAATTGTTGCCCGCCGGCACGATCATGTTCCCTCCGCCCTGCGAGAAGACCGCCATAAGGTCAGACGAGGGCTCGTTGGGTGGGAAGATGGTCATGTAGATCGAGCTGTTCTCCGAGTGGAGTTTCGCTGCGTCCTGGGCGAACTGCGCCCAAGTCGTCGGGACGGTCAGGCCGTACTTGTTGAATATGTCCACCCTGTAGTCGAGGGCGACTGGTGCGAAGTCCTCAGGGATGCAGTACATCGCCCCCGGTTTCCCTGCGGAAACCAGGTTGAATGCTGCCGGAGATATCTGCTGGTGCAGATAGCTGAGGTAGTCATTGAAGTATGGTGCGATGTTCAACACCTGGCCGGTCGCTACCTCCTGAGGCAGGAGGGAGTATAGGACTCTGAACCCGTCGTAGACGTGCTGGTGGGTGTCCAGTGCGCTAAGGAGCCCTGACACGTCTTGGTTGGACGTCCTCTGGATCTGGATGTTGGGGAAAGCGGCCTCGAATTGCTGGATCATGTACGCGGGAGGTATGCCGCTCCACTCGTACATCGATATGGTTACCGGGGTTGTAGGATAGAACGCGTCGGTCAGGTTCTGTGGGACATTCGCCACCACGGGGTATGCGAAGGACGACTGCGTCGTCGGAGAGGCGCTGGTTGTAGTCACAGCGCCGGACGTAGTTGTGGTGGTGCTGGAAGGCGAAGATGTCGCGAATAAGATCCCGACTGCCGCGGCGATGATGATGATAACGACTATGATTCCAACAGTGACAGTTCGAGTAATCGCTGTTCGTTCAGCCAATTTTTCACATTTCCTTACAACTGCCTAAAATAATAGCATTTACACGGTTCTCGAAGGCGGGCCGGTCAAGGGTGCCTGTCGCCAGCGCCAGGCTGGCCAGGGGCGGCCGCCCCGGCAGGGGGCATGTGGTGATGAAGCCGCCGTCTCAGTTTCATCAGGGCGTCGATCTGGTTGTGCACCGACATCCTTTGCTGGGCGAGGATGTCCCTTACGACCCATTCGTCTTTGTCCAAGCCATCCAGTATTTCGTCCAGCCTCATCTCACAGACCTCGCTGACGGCGATGAACTTCCCCACGACCCGTTCGAGGTAGTGTTGGCGGGCTTCTTCCTCGGTGTAATAGGAGAGCGACTCTTTCACCGGACCGATTCCATCCCCCTTCTTGATGAGCTGCGCGACCCGCCTTACGTCGTTTCTGGTCAGACGTTTGTCTTCAGCGATGAATGCGGCCAGAGTGTTCTTGTCGTCCTCATCCAGAGAGGAAAGCTCCTGCGTCAGACTGACCTTTGCGCCGCGCAAAAGTTCGTCCTGGACGTTGGCGGGCAGCTTCAGGAGCGCGACCCTCCTGCTCACGTAGGATGGGCTCTTCCCCAGGGCGCGCGCAAGGGACGTCTCGCTGCCGTATCCGAACTCGTCCACATACTTCTTTAGCGCCTTGGCCTCTTCTATCGGGTTGAGTGTCCTCCTCTGCAGGTTCTCGACGAGGGACAATTCATAGGCATCCTTGTCGTCGAGGTCTATCACGGAGCAAGGGACCTTTCTCACCCCTAGCATCTTGCACGCTTGCAATCTCCTGTTCCCCGCCACGACCTCGAATCCGCCTTCCTCTCTCAAGGGCCTCACCACGATCGGCTGGACCAGGCCCTTCTCTGCCACCGAGGCGAGAAGTTCTTCCGTTAAGCCCAGGTCGTCCCTCAGCGGATGCCTCGAAGGCCTGATTCGCTTCTCCTCAATGTCCTCGAAGAACCCCCTAGAGAGGTTCCGTTGCACCTACCTTCTAGCGTCAAACACCATTTAAAGCCTCTTGCCTAATGTGTAAAGGTCTTCCACCCTGGGGACTGGATCGAGCCGACGTCCCAGGTTCTTTGCTTCTCTGAAGCGCTTGCAGATCTATGCTCGAACAGCCTGAGGGGAACCCCAGGGTCCACCAGGCCCTCAATCGCAGGGAGGCGGGGGTGCAAAGCCTTCGTGGACCAGATGTTGGTCCGCATCCGTGCGAGCCGGGCCGGGTCGGTCCCCGGAAGGAGGAACGGGATTCCCGGGAGCCACTCGAAGGCTTATTGCTGCGTCGTGCTTCGACAGAAGGTGCATGCGTCAGAGCGTCCGACCGAAGTTTCGGTTCACGAAGGAGCTCGACGATGAGAGTTACATATCGTTGGCCGTGTGGAGCGGGAACGAAGACCCCAAGGACGAAGTGCTAAGTGTGACCCTAAGGGAGATCCGGGAGGGGAAGACGAAAGCGAGGCTTGCCGTATACAGGTCGAAGAACGGCGCATACTCCCAGCTCCCCGTTTTTCCTGGGGACGGCTAGCTGCTCAGAGTTTTTCTTATAAGCGCCCGGCCTGGCCTCCCGAACAAAGCAGAATAGAATGAAAATGTACATCGACGGGGAGTGGGTCAGGTCTTCTTCGGGCCAGGAATTCGGCGCGGTAAATCCCGCGACAGGAGAAGAATTCGACAGGGTGCCGAAGGGGAACGACGAGGACGTCAAGGCTGCCGTTGACGCCGCCGCGACGGCCCAGAAGGCTTGGAGAGACACTCCGGCGGCCCAACGCGCTGACTACGTCCTGAAGGCGGGGCTGCTGATCAGGGAAACCTTGGACGCCGTGGCGAAGGTCGACGTGATCAACGTGGGCAAACCCATCAAAGAAGCCCGGAGAGAGGTAGGCAACGCCGCTACAGCGGCCATCTATTTCTCCGGCCTGGCGCGCAGGATGTACTCCAACGTCGTGGACAGCGAACAGCCCAAGAAGTTCACGATGACCGTGAGGAGACCGGTAGGCATCGTGGGGGTGATTACCCCTTGGAACGACCCGGCATCGCTGGGGATGTGGGGGATCGCTCCTGCGCTGGTGACTGGGAACACCGTGGTCTTCAAACCAGCCTCCAACAGCGCTGTGATTTCGGCAGAGCTGGTGAAGGTCTACGAAAAGGTAGGGCTGCCCAAGGGAGTCCTGAACATGGTGACCGGAGGAGGAGGGGAGGTCGGGGAGGCGCTCATCAGGAACAGGAAGGTGGGCTTGACTGTGTTCACGGGGGAGAGCTCGACGGGAAGGCACATCGCAGAGGTCAACGCGCCCATGTTCCGCAAGCAGGTCATGGAACTGGGGGGCAAGAACGCGCTCATAGTGGCCGATGACGCCGAGATCTCCGTCGCCGTGCATGCGGCGCTCTACGCTTCGTTCAGCAGCGCAGGCCAGAAGTGCACGGCGGCTTCGCGCATCATCGTAGAGAAGGGGATTGTGGACAAGTTCTCTCGCGCCTTCGCGGAAGGGGCGTCGAAGCTGGTGGTGGGCAACGGCCTCAGGGAGGACGTGGAGGTCGGACCTGTCGTCAGCCGCTCCCAGCAGAAGAAGTCCCTCGAGTACATAGAGTCAGGGACGCTCGACGGGGCGGTCCTCCTAAGCGGCGGCGGGGTCTATGAAGACCCGGAGAGGAAGCGGGGGTACTTCGTAAAGCCGACCGTCTTCGGATCGGTGACCAACGACATGAAGATCGCCAGGGACGAGATCTTCGGGCCGGTGACGTCGATAATCCCGGCGAAGAGCGTGGACGAGGCCATCGAGATAGCGAACGACACGGAGTACGGCCTGTCGTCGGCGATCTACACGAAGGACATAGGGAATATGTTCAAGGCGATCAACGGGATCGACGCGGGCATGACATTCGTGAACCAGGGGACCGTAGGCCCCGAAGTTGGCGCGCCCTTCGGCGGGGTCAAGAGCTCGGGCTTCGGCAGGGAACTGGGAGACGAAGCCATCGAACACTTTACAGAAAAGAAGACAGTCTTCATCGACTACTCGTACTCGGACAGGCCCTGGTACTTCACGCCGTCATCCTAACAGGATGTAGTGGTGTAGTAGCGCAATGACCTTTTCTTTCTACCTTCCCACAAAGGTAGTGTTCGGATTCGGCTCTCTCGATGCGCTGTCCGCAGAAACCAAGGCGCTGTCAGCCAACAGGCCCCTGATAGTGACAGACAGGGTGATGATTAAGACAGGCATAGTCGAGAAGGTGACAGCCAAACTGGGGGACGTCCGCACCGAGGTATTCGACGGGGTGGAAGCCGAGCCAAAGCTGGAGGTGGCCGAGGCTGTCGCAGACCGGGTCAGAAGAGGCAGCTTCGACGCCGTTGTCGGTGTCGGTGGAGGGAGCTCGATGGACATGGCGAAGGTCGCCGCTGCGTTCGCGACAAACCCCGGCCCCGTGAGGCAGTTCGTGGGAAGCAACCTATTCAGCCGAAGGCCGCTCCCTTCGATTATGGTGCCCACCACCGCCGGGACCGGGGCCGAACTCACAGTCACATCGATGGTCACAGTGGAAGGCCACAAGCAGTGGATAAACAGCCCCCTGCTCCTGCCGTCGGTTGCCGTTGTGGACCCCGAGCTTACGATAACGATGCCGAAGGGCGTGACGGCGGCGACCGGGCTGGATGCCCTCAGCCACAACACCGAGGCGTATCTTTCAGGCGAAGCGAATGTGATCACCGACGCTGCCGCCTTGGAGGGAACCAAGCTGGTTTCCCGCAACCTGGTGAAGGCATACACGGACGGGAACGACAGGAAAGCCAGGGAGGCGATGAGCCTGGGCGCGCTGCTCGGCGGAATAGCCCTGCATGCGCGGATGGTCTACGGCCACTCAATAGGGTATACGATAGCGACGAGATTCAATCTGCCGCATGGCGTGTCGTGCGGCATCCCCCTCCCCTACATTATCGCCGGATACGCCGAAGCCGTCGCTCCGAAGATGCAGAAGTTGGCCGAGGCGTACGGCGTGGACGCCGGCTCAAAGAGGCCAAAGGAGCTGGGCGAAGCCATCGCACAGAAGGTCAAGGGGATCCTGGCCGAGCTCGGTGTGCCGAAATCGCTGAAAGAGCTGGGGGTCAAGGAAGCTGACCTTCCGAACCTGGCATCGGAATGCCTGAATATGTATGGCAGGGGCAACAGCCCCGTCGTCTTTGACGCCGGGAAGATGAACCAATTCTACAACCAGATGTGGCGAGGCGCCTTCGAGTGAAGATAACAAGAGTCGAGGCGTTCCCTCTCGCAGCCCCCAGGAAGGAAAATCTGAGCGGGCACCTCCCCTACGAGGAACATCTTGCAGGGATTGCAAGAGCAGGTTACTACTCGACGCTCGTGAAGATAACGACGGACGAAGGGGTCTTCGGCTGGGGGGAATCGATAGCAAGGGAAGTCCCCGAGGCGTCAGCCGCAATCATAGAGAGACTGTTCAGACCGCTCCTGCTGAACCAGGACCCGCTGGACGTCGAAGTGCTCTGGGAGAGGATGCTGCACACCCTCAGGACCAGGGGGCACTCCGAGGGATTCTTCATCGAAGCGATTTCAGGCGTCGACATCGCGCTCTGGGACATCGCGGGCAAGCACTTCGGGGTGCCCGTCTACAAGCTGCTGGGGGGTGCCCATGAAAAGCGGGTGAAGGCTTACGCGTCGTCGATACTCTATGGCAAGACCAAGGCCATCGTCGACACAGCCACGAAACTGGTCGAGGCCGGCCACGACCAGATCAAGATAAAGGTAGGAAGAGGCGAAGAGGACGTCGAAGCGCTGAAGGCGATGCGGGACGCCCTCGGGTACGGCGTAGACATAATGGTCGACGCGAACTCGGCGTTCAATGTCGCCTCGGCCATCAGGTGGGGGCGGAAGTACGAGAAGTACGAGTGCATGTGGTTCGAAGAGCCGGTCCCACCTGACGACATTCGCGGCTACGTCAGCGTCGCCAGGGCCCTGGACATCCCCGTGTGCGGGAGCGAGGGCCTGTTCGGGCGTTACAACTACAGGGACCTGATGACGCAGGGGGCGGTGGACATAATCCAACCCGACATCGCAAGGGTCGGAGGGATCTCGGAGGCCAGGAAGATAACCGCCATGGCCTCAGCCTTCGATATCCCGATAACACTTCACGTCGGGCTGTCAGGACCCGGCTGCAGGGCGGCGACCCTACAGCTGGCGCCGGTCCTCCCAAGGGAGCTCTTCCTGAACTATGAAATCTACTTCCTTCCCAACCCGCTGCACACGGACATAATCGACAGGCAGATCGAGACCTTCGACAAGGGGTACCTGGAAGTGCCGGACGGGCCCGGCCTGAATTTGGAGATAAACCAGAATAAGATGGCCAAGTTCCTGGTACGGCGTTAGCTGGCTGAGCCGCCGGAGACTACGCCACTGCGACCGCGTTTATCGGAGAGCCTGAACCTCCCCGTATCTTCAGCGGGAGGCACACGAAGAGGAACTCGTTCACCCTGTCCCTTGACAGCTCTTCCAGCATCATGTTCTCGATTATGTGTATCCCGTTCTTCACAATCAGCGTCTGGTGCACGGGTTCCACGTGGCCCGTCGGTGGGTCGGTGCGCGGGATGTATTCGAGGGACTGCGTGTCGCTCCCCATCGCCGGGAGACCTCTCGTCACCGCCCAATCGGCCACGCTGAGGTCTATCCCCGGAAGAGGCGGGCCCGTGAACTTCTTATTGTCCCGCCCCCACAACCTTCCATAGCCCGTCCGGAAGAGGACCACATCCCCTCTGCTCGGCTCCGCGACCCCTTCCTGTCTCATTATCTCTTTCACGGTGCCGATGTCTATCTTGTAGTCGTCCGGCAGCACGTCTGTCCCCATGTAGCGCGCGACGTCGATGAAGGCGCCGTGGGCTATCAGCGGCGGCATCGTTTCGATGCCGAGGCGCGTCGTCCCCTTTTCCGTGGTGATCTTCCTTCCGTCCTCAGTGCCGTACATCCTGTAGCCCAGAGACACGTGGTTCAACGAATCTACGTGGGTGCCGTGCTGGTCGGTCATCTCCAGGCGCACGTTGATGGCGCTAAAGTTCCCGCCCCAGAACTTCAGCCCGTCTTCGAGCCTGCGGAATGTCTGGATGAAGAACGGGCCATGGAATGAATTAAGCGGCATCGTTTCATCCATGACATGCGACAGGGAATAGACCCTCCCCTTCTTGGGGATGCCGAGGGCGGAGAGGACCTTATCCGGGGTGACATGCCTCATGTTTCCCAGTTGGTCGTCTTTTCCCTTCGCCGTCTTTGGTCACTGCTCCGGCCCCCTCATACTAGATAAACAAAACACGGGAGAAGTTGATGCGGCGTCAGGCCCGAGACGGTCAGGCCTTGAATCGCTTTTAACCACCCGCGGGTTTCGCAGCCGCGATGAAGATTTCCAAGGTTGAGACGATAAAGGTCAAGCAGCCGACGAAGGAGTTCTACGAGAGGGACGCCCTGGCGATGGTCGGAGGCGCGGAGCACCCGATGGAGATCGTCTTGGTCAGGTTGGAGACGGCCAATGGGGAGGTCGGTTATGGGGAGTGCGTCTCCTATGGCGGGCTCGAGCCGGTCGCAGCGTCCGTCGAGAAGGTGCTCAGCCCACTGGTTTCAGGAGAGGAAGCGTCCACTGTAACACGCCTCTGGGACAAGATGTACGCAGCCACATTCCGGCTCGGGCGAAGGGGGGTGATCATCTCGGCCATGAGCGGGGTCGACATCGCCCTCTGGGACATACTCGGCAAGGAGCTCGGCGCCCCCATCTACAAGCTCCTCGGAGGAGCCGAAAGGAGGGTGAAGGGGTACATCACAGGAGGTTACTATCGCGAGGACAAGGACATACCGGCTCTGGTCAAGGAAGCGAGGGGGTATCGCCAAGCTGGTTTCGACACGGTGAAGCTGAAGATAGGCGCGCTCCCCCTGGTCCAGGACGTCAGGAGGGTAAAGGCCGTCAAGGACGCGTTCGGGGACAAGATCGACATCGCGGTCGACGCCAATAACACCTTGGACTTCAACGCCGCGCTCAGGATGGGGAGGGAGCTCGAGAAGCTGGGGGTCATCTGGTTCGAAGAGCCGATCCCCACCGACCACCCCGAGCTGAGCGCAGAGCTCGCCCGGACGCTCGACGTCCCCATCGCGGGCTACGAGACAGCGTACACCCTCTACGAGTTCAGGGACTTCATCGAGCGGCACGCCGTGGACATCGTGCAGGACGACGCCGCCTGGAACGGCGGGATAACGGAGGTGCTCAGGATCGGAACCCTGGCCAGGGCCCACGGGCTCCCGGTGATACCACACTACTCGGCTGGGGGGGTCGGGTTCGTCGCCAGCCTGCACGCCGCCCTCGCCGTGAACTCCCCGATGATAGAATACCACCTCAGGCCGAACCCGTTCAGGGACGGGCTGGCGGGCGACGCGATCAGGCACGAGCACGGGGAGTTCCTGCCGCCCAGCAAGCCGGGGCTGGGGATAACCCCGGACGAGAGGGTCATAGAAAGGTACGCGCTCAGGCTGTGACAGTTCCCGCGCGCAGAGGGTGCGCAGTACCCGGGCTCAGAGGATTGTCGACGAGAACAACTCCATGGACTTGTATTTGGGGTAGTCCATGAACATGAGCTCGAAACGCTGGCACCCGAGGTCCACGTATCCCTTCAGTCTCTCCTTCACCTGGTCAGGGGTCCCGACGATTGCCTTGTCGATGTCGAACCTGTAGTCGGCTGACGGGAGCTGGACGACGCTGGGCCCCAGCGCGTTCAACACGGCCATGACCCGGGCCTTCTTCTCCCTGAGCTCGTCCTCGTCCTCCGCTATTAGCACGTGGACGTGGACGCTCTTCATCATGGAGTCGTCCCGGCGGCCGTTCTTGCGCAGCTCCTCTTTCATGAGGTCGACCTTCTGCTTGTACTCTGCGTATGTTGGCTCCGCTCCGATGTCCCACTCGTCGGCATACTTCGCCGCCACCCCTATGACCCTCTTCCCCCACCCACCTATCAGCAGGGGGACCTTCTCCGTCGGCTTGGGGTTGTTCACCATCCCGTCGACGGTGTAGTACTTCCCCTTGTAGGAGAACTTCTTCTCCTTCATCAGCCCCTGTATGACCTCTATCCCCTCGATCATCATGTCCACCCTCTGCCCGGGCGGCGGGAACTCGTACCCCAGGGCCCTGTACTCCAGCTCGTACCACCCGGCGCCGTAGCCGAGGACGAACCTGTTCGCCGACATGACCGCCAAAGACGAAGCCATCTTCGCGACCAGCGCCGGGTTCCTGTAATTGTTGCACGCGACCCAGGTCCCCAGTTTGACCTTCCTAGTGATCTGGGACACGGCGCTGAGGGTGGTCCAGACCTCCAGGCTGTTCCCGTCCTTCCCCAGCATGAAGTGGTCGGGGGACCAGAGGGACTCGTACCCGAGGGACTCGGCCGACTTCGCGAACCCGGCCACCCTGTCCCAGCTCACCTCGTCGTTGAGCGTCATGTCGTACAGCCCCCAGTACTCTTCAGCCCCCGGGGTCCCCGTCGCATCCCCAGCGTAGGCGGGGAGGGCGACGCCGAAGGAAGCGTCTATCCGGCTCATAAGGCGGACTGGTCCTCTGGGGGTAAAAGGATTCCCGGGGACACAGCCCAAGACGGGGGCATGGGTTTGAAGCCGCTCGGCGAGAAGGCCAGGGCCGGGGAGCGCTAGGGCTGAAGCCTACGGAGCCGGTCAGGAAGGGCCGCCCCGATCGAGCCTGCGCGTATCAGGGGCGCCCAGCGGCGCCTCGGCCTACTTCCGGTGGGCCGGCACTGGAGCGGCTAGGGGATGAAGAGGTAGAAGAAGGCGAGAGCGAGGGGGATGAAGGCCATGGCCCAGATCGGCTTGCTCCAGCGCCACACCTTGGACCCGTCCAGGGGCCCGATGGGGAGGAGGTTGAACAGCGCGAGGAAGATATTGATCGAACTGCCGACCACCCCGATGGCATACAGCAGGGGGTCGTTCGAGAACGTGAGCGGGAAGAAGAGGGCGCCGATGAGGACGTTCACCGCAGGCCCTGCTATGGATATCTTGCCGTTCTCCTCGCTTGAGATGTTCGCCCCGGAGATGTAGGTCGCCCCGGGGGCGGCGAAGATGAACCCCAGGAGGGACGTCACGAGCGCGAGGACGAGCCCCATGGGCCACATCCTGAACTCCGCCCAGAAGCCGTAGCGCTGGGCGACGAACTTGTGGCTCAGCTCGTGGAAGACGAACCCGGGCCCGACGGTGATCAGGGCGATGCCGAGGTAGACGCTGAAGTTGAAGGCGTCGAGGGGGACCCCGCCCAGGTAGGTGAACCTGCTTATGGTGAACGCCACCCCAAGCGCGAACCAGGCGATCGCTATGTCCCTGACCTCCACCCTCGAGAAGACCTTGGCCTGGCGGGTGGTGGGGTAGGGGGACGCGGTCGACGGCGTCTGCCAGGTGAAGGTGGTGGTAGGGGGGGCGACTATGGTCCGCTTCTGGGTAAGGTCGCCGCGGCACTGGTGCGCTTCGGGGAGCCTGTGGTCGCCGCAGAAGACCCCGCCGCAGTAGTTGCATACGAAGGGGAGGGACTCGTCCTTCCCGCAGAATTCACAGTGCAAAGCCCATCGCTCCTAGAAAAGCAGGAGGCTCGCAAAATCCTTGGGCTATTAACTTTGTGAAATTTGCGTCCAGCGGGGGGATAGGGTTTACATAAGAACCAACCCCGCCGGGGAGTCGTGGGAGAGCACTCGGAGACGTTCACCCTCGACGTCGA
Source organism: archaeon (assembly GCA_021819105.1). Taxonomy (GTDB): domain Archaea; phylum Thermoproteota; class Nitrososphaeria; order Nitrososphaerales; family Gagatemarchaeaceae; genus UBA183. The sequence goes on along the minus strand of JAKASK010000001.1, from coordinate 60,798 downwards.
GAGGCGGAGGGTCAAGGAGCTCGTGACCAAGCACTTCTCAGGGTTCGGATACAGGCTCTCCAAGGAGCAGAGCTGGATACTCGTTTTCGAGAAGGGGTCCCTTAGGAAGAACATCTACACCACGTCCTTCGACTCCGCCTACAAGCAGGTGATAGTGTCCCTGGTGGGCGAGGAGTCTGTCCCGGTCACCACCGTGTCTATCTCGTTCTCTCTCCCGTTCCTGGTGCTCAGGAAGAACGACATGCTGGCAGTGAACAACATAGTGAAGGCCCTGAAGGACTACATCGTGATAACCACGGGCTACGCCGAGGAGACCGAGGTCAGGCGGCGCCTGCAACCGAGTTCCTGACCGCGGCGGCGGCGTCCACCGCGTCGGTCCCGTCCACCACCGTCACGCCAAGGAGCCCCGCAAGCCCCTTCGACTGCTCGTCGGGGGCAGGGGTGGCAATGATGACCATCCCCGCGTCGCCCAGGTCCAGCTTCTTCAGGGCGGCGGCCGTGACCCGCTCCGCCACCGAAGCCCCCCTCGGGGCAAACACCACGTCGACCCCCACCTTCCGCTTGCCTGGGCCGTGGAGCACTGCGGAGAACTGGAAGTCTGCCCCCGAGCCGCCCCTGATGGTCCCCGGAGCCTCGAACCTCCACCCTGCTTCCGTCATGGCGGTCTTCACCACTCCGAGGAGCCCGGCTGTCTTTTCAGAGAACTTCGTCTCGGCCTTGACGGCGGCGACCCTCTCCGCCCCGTCTTCTCCCCTGGCGAAGGTCGACCTGTAGAGCCCCGCCATGGTCTCGGCGTAGTCTCTGCTGTCGGTCCAGATGGCGATGTCCCGGTCGTTCTTCAGCCCCTTGGTGTCGTCGAGGACCAGAGACACGAGGGTCTGGGAGCCGTCGGCGACAACGAGCCTGCTGCGGGGGGCGTCGTCGGAGTGGCGGACCTCGGCAGACCGCGACATCGCCTCGGCGGCCTCAAGGGTGCTGAAGTCGACGGTGACCATCACCTGGACCTTGACCCCGCGCCCCGCCGCCTCCGCCAGCTTGTCTCCCAAGCCTAGGACGTGCGCCTGGATGGCGTCGTTCTTGGTGAGGGCGACGCTCAGGGTCGACGTCGCCTGTTCGGCCATCTTCGACATGGAGTTGTAGATCTGCTCCCTCCCCTGGATGATCCTGAACCGCTGCTCGAAGCTCTCCTGGGGGGCCCTCGGGAGCTGCTTCCAGAGCGAGACCAGCTCCGGCCTCGCTTCGTCCATCCGCCTGACGTATCCCCTCTGCTCGTCGGCCAGCAGGGAGAGGACCTCCTCCAGGCTCTCCGCCTGGTACTTGATCGGTTTCCCGGCCGTGGAGATGACTATCCTTCGGTCGAGGAGGCGCTTTAGGAGCCTGTACGCCTCCATCCTCCTGATGTCCACGGCCTTTGCGAGGTCGCCGGCGCCGCAGGAGCCGTTCTTTGTGAGGAACACGAATATCCGCGCTTCCCTTTCGGAGAGCCCGTAAACGCCGAGAAGCTCGACCAGGCGCTCGTCCACGCCCCCTGGGGTGTATCAGACACAGATAAAGATGAGCCGGTCCCTCTCATGGCTCGGTTGTCCCATTCGATGAGGCACGGCCCCGGGTGTATGCTCAGGTCGGCGTTACTCCTGCTCTAATCCCCTGGGGTCCCTCCCTCTCGCTGTGCTCCCCGCCTACCAGACCGAGGAACCGACGCAGCAGGCGCAGCAGGCGCAGCAGAGCCTGAGGGGGAGGCTCGCAGCCCCAGCAAAGAACCGGGGGCGGCTCGACGTGGTGGCCGACGTCCTGAACGCGTGCTCCACCCCGGCGACCAAGAACACGGTGCTGATCAAGGCGAACGTCAACTCCGTCACGGCGACCTATCTGCTGGCGCAGCTGATGGACACCAGCCTCGTCGACACGGTGGTGGACGAAGAGGACAGGGTGACGTACATAGCCACGAAGCAGGGGGCAGCGTTCCTGGCGGCTTACCAGGGGCTGACCTCGATGCTGACGAGGGCGCTGGTCCCAGAGACCAAGATTGCGAAGCCTGAGATAGGGCTCTTCGCCTAGAAGAGCTGCTCTGTCGGAAAGACCTCTATCCCGCCCTCGGAGATCCTGTAGGGGTGCGGCTGGCTGTCGTTGTCTATGCCCCGCATCTTCTCCACGCTGAAGACCCTTGTGAAGTTCTGGCCGCTCAGGACGCGGGTCAGCACCAGGACCCCGTCGACGATGAACTCCTCGAACTGGTACCTGCGCTGAAGGGACGGGTCGCTCATCTCTGCCACCAACAGGGTGGTGCACCTGCTCTTGACCGTGGCGGCCATAAGGTCCAGCAGCGCTATCCTCCGCTCGTAGTCGTCAGAGTAGTGCACGACGAGGGTCGAGATGGGGTCGATTACGACGCGCTGGGCCCCGACCTTCTTGATGGCGTCGGTGATGGACGCGATCAGGGTGGCCACCGCGAACTCCTTCCTCCCGATCTCGGTGCTCCCCAGCTTCACCTTGGCGGGGAGGAGCCTGATCGGGGACGCGTCCACGACCGCTATCTTCTTCGCCGCGACCTGCTGCTTCACCCCCAGCCCGAGGGACTCGGCGCTCTCCAGCAGCCTGTCGGGGTCTTCGTCCAGGGAAACGTAAACACCGTTTTCGCCCGCCTTTGCGCCGGCGACGAGGTACTGCAGCCCGAAGGTGGTCTTGCCGCTGCCGGGGGCGCCAAGGACCAGTACGGTGTGCCCCCCGGGGATGCCCTTGTCGTCGAGAAGGGAGTCGACCCCTTTGACTCCGACCCGGGTGTACAAACGGCGCAATCTTCCGGTTAAACGCTTTAAGGGTTTCAGAGGGTGCCCGGTGCTGTGGAGAGGCTCAAGGTGGGCGTGCCGGAGTTGGACGCCGCCCTGCTCGGCGGGATACCGAAGGGTTCGCTGGTCCTCGTGCTCGGGCCCCCTGGGGCGGGGAAGAGCATCTTCGGGAAGCTGTTCCTCCACGGCGCGCTGGCCGCAGGGAACGGGGACGACGCGTTCCTGGTGTTGACCTCGGAGGCAGAGCAGTCCACGGTGGAGACCATGTCGATGTTCAACTGGGCGGACGGGATCGAAAAGCACCTGCGGGTGGTGGATTGTTACTCGTGGAGGCTGGGGGGGAAGAGGTCGAAGTACTCGGCCCCGCTCACGTCCCTGAACGACGTCTCGCTCACCCTGGGGAAGCTGTTCGAGGACTGCAAGGTCACGCCGGAGAAGGACGAGAGGCTGGTGGTGGACTCGTTCACAGACTTCGTCAGGTACGTGGGGGTGGACAAGTCACTGAGGTTCCTGGACTACCTCAGGCTCAAGCTGAGGGAGCTGGGGGTGACCGGGCTGCTGCTCCTTGAGGAGGGGGTCCACGCGCCCAGGACCATAGCAGCCGTGGAGTACTCGACCGACGGGACCGTGAAGATGCGGGTGTCTGACCAGGGGAGGTTCATGATGGCGAGCAGGATGCAGGGGACCCCGCTGGCCCAGAAGTGGATACCGTTCACGATAGGGAGGTGACCCTAGGCCCTGAGGTCGAAGGCGGTCCCTTCGCCGGGGGCCGGGCCCATGTTGAAGGTGTCCTCGTCCTCTACGGTCTCCTTCCTCCTGCGCCTGACCAAGACCAGAGCCACGATTACGACGGCCACCGCGGCGCCTATGGCCCCAAGGTAGAGCGGGCTCAGTATCTGGGTGAGCAAGGACGGGGCGGCCTTCGGCGGGTACGCTATCACGAGTATGGGGGTGGAAGAGTTCACGCTGCCGATCGCCGGAGAGCTTGCAGTCACCGAGACCAGTGCCGGGCCAAGGCCCGCCGGAGCGAAGACCGCCGATGCGGACCCGCTGCTGTCAGTGACGGCCGACCCGGAGACTATGGTGCCGTCGGTGGCGGTCCAGGTGAGCGCTGCGCCCGCCACGGGTCGTCCCTGGAACCGGAGTGAGAAGTAGACGGTCGCTGTCTGGTTGGAGTGGATGGTGGACGAGGACGGCCCCATGCTCGATGCTACCGACAGCCGCTGGGCTTCGAAAGCCACGGAGGTGGAGTAGAGGCCGTTGGAGATTGCTGTGAATGTCCCTTCAGTCCCCCGTGGCAGCGGGACGCTCCCGTAGGCGAGGTCGGTCCCCCTGGAGATGGTGAGCGCGATGGGGGACGACAGCAGGGACGTGTTGGAGAAAGAGACGATGATGTTGGCCGGCGACCTCGCTTCGGCCGGGACCCCCTTGGCGTCCTGGAGCTGGATCACAAAGTCCAGGGACCCTGCGGCGGGACTAACCAGACCCACGCTGTCGGACAGGTACATGCCAAGCTTCGTGGGGGGGATGTCCACCGTGTTCAGCACAACCGTGTCGGATGTGTAGTTGACGGCAGAGGCCGTGATGAAGGCAGAGCCCGACGCTGACCCGGTGTCGAGGGTGACGGTCGCGAAGGAGCTGTTGGCCGGAATGGACACGGTCTGCTGAATCGAAGCGATGTCGGGCCTCGAAGAAGTCAGCAGCACCGCGACCGGCGACTTCGCAGGGGCAGGCCGGCTAGCGTTGTCAAGCAGTGAAACTGTCACGGAGTTGTATGAACCGCCGTCTGCAGGGAGGGTCGGCGGGGCGCTTAGCAGCAGATGAAGGGGGGCCTGGGCGCTGCCCACCACGGTCACGAAAGCGGTCGCGCTGACGAGCCCCTGGGCCGAGGCTGTTATGGAGACGACCCCTGGTGCGCCGGTGGTCCTGAGGGTCCCGTAGCCCACCGTCTGGTTGGCCGCGATGGTCGCGGATCCGACGGAGACGACCCCGGTGTTCGACGACGTCACCTGTATCGCGGAGTCCTGGATTGTCCTCGCCGGGAGCCCGGCCGCATCCTCCACTACGACTGTGAACGTGGAGCCGTAGGCCTTCCCTGTTGGGAAAGCGTCGGGCATCGGGTAGATCTGGAGCTGGGTAGGGAAGCCCCTCGGCTCGTAGGTGGCGAAGTTGACCGTGGCAGCCTCATACCCCGGGGTCACGGCGGTGATTGTGCTGTTTCCGGGGGTCTTGGTGGTTGCGACGTTGGCGACGGCATACTGTTCCCCCGCCGAGATTACGACGCTGGAGGCGGCCGTCAGGACGGAGGGGTTGGACGAAGAAAGGTAGATGATGGTGTTGTTCGGGGAGACCGTGGGGTCTCCCTGGGCGTCGGTTATCGAGACGATGAGCGCTGGGTAGGTCGTCGCCCCGCCTGGGCTCGTCGGGAGGCTGGGAGGCAGGGCTCTAAGCGAAAGGAACCTGAAGGGGTTCGAAGCGGCATGGGCGCCGCTGGGGACCGCGCCCGCCAGGAAGAGCACGATGGCAACAGCTACGGCGACACGTCGGAGGCCGGGCTTCAATTCTGTGGTTTTTTGCCCTTTCAAGATATTTCAGCTTCGAGGAACCCGAGTAAGAATTCGCAATCTATGTCACCGGGCTACAATATGCTGACGTGGATGAACGCCTGGGCGATGAAAACCGAAACGAGGGCGATCACAACCAGGGCGAGGGCGTGCTTGAACCCCTCGGCCACGCCCCCTTCCCCCATCTTCCCCGCGACCATGCCGATGAACCAGCTCTCGACCACGGAGACCGTCAGGAGTATGTCGATGGCTGACCTGTTGATTGTGGGGGGCGGAGGGGCAAAACTGCTGGAGGAGCCGAAGTTGATGGGCGTGGAGATGAAGTACACCATGATGAACGTCGTGACGACGACCATTATCGACGAGAAGTAGCAGATGAAGAGGTAGGGCTTGAGCGAAGACCGCTTCTCGCTTTCCAGGTCGTTCATCTTCCGCGAGAAGTCGGCCATGTCAGAGAAGCTCCTGACGGTGCCTCCACCGACGTCGATCACCTCCGTTAGGAGCATCCCTGCTTCCCTGGTGACCCAGCTCCTGACCTCCCTGGCGAAGGTGGAGATGACCTGTACGGTGGAGACGCCCCACGACACCTGGGCGCTCATCTTCTTCACGTGCTTCGAAAGGAGGCCGTAGTGCTTGTCTGCGAGCGCCTGGATGGTCTGTTCGGGCGAGAGCCCTATCTTCCTCCCTTCGGAGATGTCCCTGATGAAGTCAGGGAGGGCTTTCTCCAGCGCCGTCCTTTCCCTTGTAGCCCTTACAGCCACCACCGTCGGCGCCAGCGACATCAGTATGAGAGCCACCGAAGTGTGCTCGAAGAGCGTCAGCGGCAATGGGAGGACGAAGAACACGATGCCCACGGGGATAGACAGCCCGAAGACCACGAACGGGGCGTAGTCGACATAGGGGTACCTTGCCTGGACGGCGTTCAGAAGATAGATGAAGAGCACAGAAAAGGCGGGGACCCCCACCAGTCCGAAGACTTCGATCCCCTGGAGCCCCGACGAAGAGTGACTGATGAGCGCCTCTGCCTGAAAGAGGACAAACAGGCTTATGCCCAGTACCGAGGTGACGGTGACGTACCCTTCCGCGAGGGTCCCTATGGTCTCGGAGGACTTCTTGACTCTTAGCGCCCTGGCCTCATAGATCTCCTTCAGCTTGTTTGCGAGGAAGGAGTTCATGTCTCCCCCTGTCTTGATGATGGTTGTGTACCCGTACAAGAGCTCCGCGAAGGGCTTGTTGGGACTCGTCTCCGCCGCCTTTTCCAATGCAGTCACCGGGTCGAGGCCGAACACGTCGATGTCCAGCAGAATCCGTCGGCACTCCTTGGCAGCGTTGGGGAACACGTCGGACATCCGGGCTATCCTGCGGATCGACGCGATGGGGGAGATGCCTCCTCCGGCCAAGACGACTATGAAGCCAACCATGAAAGGGAGCTCGTTGTCCAGTGCAGCGGAACGCGACCCCTGGCTGATGCGCGGCGCCCGCATGATGATGAGAAAGACCAGGGGAGGGGTCGCAGCGAACGCCCCGGAGATCAGGAGGAGCAGGGGGTTGGCCAGGACGAGGGCCAGACCTATCTCAGCCACAAAGGCGACGGCGGATATCACCCCTCCCAGGAAGGCCAGGGAGATCAGTCCTTCGGGGGTTATCCTCATGTTCGATTTTAGTATCTCGTCCCTGAGCCAGGGTGAGTTGGCCGCTATGCCATTGGAGTAGCGGCCGAAGATCCTGTAAGCCAGGCCTGAGACCACATCAAGCGGCCCAAGTCCTTCGGCGGATGACCTTGGGGTCGCCTTGCCCGACGTCTTCAAATCTTGAACCCTTCCGCCGCGATGGCTTCGGGGGTCGTCGCGATGCCGAGGTCCTTGACTGCCTTTTGGAGGACAGGGCCGGGCTTCGAGGCGTAGTCTTCGAGCATCGCAGAGACCTCCCTAAAGTTGCGGACCCCCCTCTCCTGGAGCCAGCGGAGGATCAGGGCCCTCTTGTTCAGCTCCTCGGTGACGTCTGCGAGGCTGACCCCGAGGTCCTTGGCTAGGCGGTTCAGCTTTGGGCTTCCGCGCAGCTCTGCGACCCTGAAGGTGTCAGACGAGGGATTCCATCTGAAGGTGTTGAAGTACTCGCCGACCTTGACCACCTCGTCGACGGAGACGATTCTCCTGACTGCCCTGAACCCTCCGGACGGGTTGGGGACTGAGATTCTCCGGACGGTGAAAGTCAGGTCAAGGAACGGGACGAAAGCGGGAGGAACGTCCATCGGCTTCGATGTCAGCCTTTGAATCGCTGATTCCACGTCGTCCGCGTGGATGGTGCAGTTGTGTGAAAATGCGGAAGAGCCGTGGAGGAAGTTGCCTCTTCCTGCCACCTCCAAGTCATAGAGCCTGGAGTCCGAGGTGAAGGTGGAAATAGATACGATGGGCTCGTACTGCACTGCTGGCGACTCCTTCGATGCCTTGCTGCTGTAACGCGCCAGGCTTGGAATGATGTCGCGGAACCTCGCCTTTCCTGGACCTGGGATGATCCTGAGCGCGTAGCGAGGGCTTTTCTCGTCGAATCTGTCGGTCCGATGGCGAGGCTTACAGTAGTCCACCGCCGAGTCGATGGCCAGAGACTTTAGGAGCAGGTGGAGCGACCTGGCAAGGTCAATGCTTGCCGTTTCAGCGATTGCCTCGAAGCTCCTCTTCCCGCGTGGTCTGACGCGTCCGTCCCCCCTCCAATACCCGTGGAGGAGGCCTTCTCTGAATGCCTGAGGCGAGTTGAATGCCAGGTCAGGAACCCTCCTGCTGTAAGAGTCGCGACCGATGCCGAGCTTGTCAACCACGTGGGCGAACACCTTCGACTCGATCGCAACATGGAGCTGGCCGTCCCTGCTGCTGAATATCCGCACGGACTTCGGGGTGAGCCCGACCCTGATAGCGGACAACCGTATCGATTCTGCGTCCTTTCTGGATCGCCCTGGGTGGAATACGACCCTGCGCCTTTCCTCTACGACGCCGTCCGCCAAGTACCAGCCGATTAGGTTGCCGAAGTCGCGGGTCAGCGGCAGCTTCGCTGGGACCCCATGCCTTCCTTCTGCTCCATACACGATGGTGTGCTGGGAGGTGGGAACGACGTGCCCCTGATCTAGAAGGCCGACTGGGACACCGTGGTACGGTTGGCCCCTACCGGGGCGGTAGGACCTGGTTTCCCAGAGCAGTTGGCGGGACAGCGACCCGGCGCCAGAGGATGCGATCTGCAGGTTCGCCCCCCTCACATACAGCTTGTCAGACTCCGCGCCTCTGCCCAGGAGCTCCAGCACGTCGATCTCCCTGACCGACTCGATGCAGGGGACTTCGCCGGGGACAGGGATGAGGTCTCCTATCTTGGCGTCTGTCGCGCGCACATTTACGAGGACGCCCCCTTTTTGGACCAACAACGGGTGCTCGTCATGGACCCGGATGGTCTTCCCATGCCTTAGCTTGAATTCGATGAACGTCTTGGTGCCGGTCTTGTTCACGACGTCGGTCACTGGCGCGAACCCGGGCCGCGATCCTTCTTGGAAGGAAACGACCTCGGCTTTTGCCCCTCCCTCGATTGCTTCGACCAATGACCTGATGGGAAGGTACCTGACTGTGCCATCCAAGCGCGCCAGCACGGGCTCATCGCCGGGCAAGCACGCGCCGCCGTGACCGGTGCTGATGGCCTGGAAGAGGACGTAGGCCTCTTCGCCCCTGACCTCTCCTACGACTATGATGTCTGGCCTCATCCTCATGGCCGCCTTCACAAGGTCGAATAGATTGACCTGGCTCGAAGAATCGCTGGTCGACCCATAGTTCTCCCTGGCGAGCAGCGCGGTCCAGTTGAAGTGAGGTATGTTCACTTCTTGAACCTCTTCGATTGTGACAATCTTCGAGTTGGTGCGGGTGAGGGTGAGGAGGGCGTTGAGGAGCGTCGTCTTTCCGCTTCCAGTGCTCCCAACCACGAGGCTTGTCGCCTTGTTCTCCATCAGCAGCCAGAAGTAGGCCGCCATCTTCTGGTCGATAACCCTGGAGTTGAGTAGGTCGACGATCGTGAGCGGGTCTTCTCTGAATTTGCGGACCGTGAGCGTGCTGCCGTAGGGAGATATCTCCCTCCTGAAAGTCGCCATCAGCCTGTGCCTGCCTGGGAGGGTCCCCTGGAGTATGGGGAATGCCGTGGAAATGTGCTTCCCGGCCATGTGGGCGAGCCTGGTGATCAGATTGTCGAGCGCAAGGTCCTTGGTGAACACGAGGTTGGTCCCGAGGCTCTCGAACCTCCTGTGATAGACGAACAGCGGCTTCCCGACGCCGTCGATGGAGATGTCTTCGATGTTCGGGTCCTTGAGCAGGGCGTCGAGGACCCCGAAGCCCACCAGGTCCCTCTCCGCGAAGTACAGGATCTTCGCCCAGGGGAGGGGCGCGACCTTTATGCCGTACTTCGCGACGATGCGCTTCGCCTGCTCAGCGAAGTACCTCTTCGGGTCGACCTCGGTGCGCGGGATGGTGAGCTCGGTCTCGAGTTTGTCGAGGATGTAGCTGTAGACCTTCGCCTCCTGCGGGGTGAGGGGCACCTCGTCGAGGTAGTACTTCGTCCCACCGTTGGCGTCTTCGATTATCGCGGCGTAGGCGTAGGGGTTGATGAGCGGGTAGCGGTCGAGCAGCTTCCCCCCCGCGGGAGCTGGGGTACCTGTGAACGGGAACCTGACGACATAGCTCTGCTTCGCCTCTGCCTTTTCTACCGGGCCGCTCTTACTGCCCCCGAGACCGAGTTTCATCTCATTCACTCGCTAGGTGTACAGGGTCGAGACGTAGGGGCTGTTCTGCCCGTAGTTCTGAGTGGTTGTGGCGAGGTTAGCGGTGGATACCCCCTCCCATCCGTGGGAGATTATGAAGACGGAAGCGATGGTGCTCGAAGGAGGACTGTTAGAGCCTCCAAGGCTGTAGGGGACGAACCCTCCCGGCGAAGCCGAAGCGAAATACAGCACCGTCGGCTTGTCGTAGATGAGGGTGATCGGCTCGTATGAACTATCTACCTGGAGGGTCTTACCGCTCACGGAGACGCAGTACCAGATTGCGACCCTGAAGCTGGAGCCCTTTCCCCAGAAGTGCTCGATGAAACTATACTGGTCCAACGTGATGTTCGCCTGCTGGGGATTGAAGTCGGTGACGTTCACGCTGAAGGCAGTGGGGGCGTTGGCGATGAAAGCGGCTGGGATGGTGAACGCCTTGGCCTGAGGCTGGATGAAGCAAGTTCCGCTTGTGCAGGGCGAGCAGGTCCCAGAGGGTGAAGTGCAGACTTCGTAGTAGGTGTAGGACTGAGGCTGTATGTAGATGTCCCCGATGGCGCCGCTCGAAAGCGCCTGCGACGCGAGCGAGACCCCGGTCTCCGGGTAGGTGGCGGAAAAGACGTTCCCCGTCGACGTAGTCAGCTTGAGGACCACCGTGCCGGTGACATACTTGTAGTTCGTGACGATCGGCTGCGTCCCTCTGCCTACGTTAGCCGCCTGAGGAAGGCCGGGGGAGGTGTTTCCGCACCCCTGTCCGGCTGGAAGGCCGACCCCATCGCATTCGAGGACTGTCCCTGCAGAAGACAGGACTATCGCCGAAGTGACGTTGAGGGTCGCGCCCCCGGTGTTATTCAGGTAGAACTCTACGTATCCGCCGCTGTTGAGCTTAGTCGTGACTATCGCTTCCTCTTCCAGCCTGGCCGCGAGCGCGTTGCCTCTCCCGATGAGAGACTGGGTCTCCAACGTGTTGGCATTGTTTACGAAGATGAAGTATTCGGTGCCTACCGTGAAGAGCAGCGTGAAGAGTATCACGGCACCGATGATTCCCGAGATTGCCTTCTGTTTTCGAGCGTGGACTGGGATTTTCACTCTTTGTCTCACCCTATCTGGCTGTAGGTGTACGAGTTTCCGTAGCTGCCCGCGACCACCGCGAAATAGGGGGTCGTGTGCGCCAGTTGGCCGAAGGAGGGGCAGGTCGATCCCAAGGGGGTTGCGGTTGTCGGGGGGACGATAAGCTGGATCTCGGTGGTGTTCGAGATCGGCGCAAAGTACGAGAGACTTCCTCCGACAGCCGGCTTCTCATAGGTGCTTGCCTGGATGCTACACTTCGACGCTCCAGCCGTGAGGTCGGTGACCTGGTTTGTGACAGACCCGCCTGACGTCACGTAGTTGTATAGAAGGTCAAGGTTCCAGTTCTTCGAGGCGTCGTAAACCCTGACCTGTTCGAGGGTGAGCTGGATCTTCCCGGTGTTGTAAATCCACAGGGTGAACGACCCGCACGTGCCTATGCCCCCAGGGCATGTCACGTTCGCTATCTGCATATCGATGACGGCGAATTTCTCCTCCAGGTACTGGACGCTGTTGCCTACCGACTGGCCATAGGCCTGCGAAGCCACCCCCGCTTGACCGTTCACGTACCCCCAGATCGCGGCACCAGCGACGAGGGTCATGGCGGTGACAAGTACTGTGCCTATCACTTCAGAGATTGCTGGCCTTCTGCGGCAAGTCAGCTTCAAACCAACTGAAAAGTGCGGCTTCTGTTATATTATCGGTTATGGACTCCGGCTCCAGATTTCCTGTCTTTCAAAAGCAGAGTCGCGTCCCAGCTCCGGTTTTTGGCTTCCCGCCCAGCTAGAAGTGCCAGAGCAGGCATCTCTGGAAGAAAAGGCGTGTACACTGACCTGCGCCCAAGTCGAGGAACTGTTCAGGTCGCCCGCTCCGCCGACCATCGCCTTCGCGGCTGCAAGGATAGTCCCGACGGCTTCGGCAAGCGCCCGTCTTCTCTTGAAGGAGACCCACGAGCTGACCTGCGACATGGCTGCGCTCTGATGGTCACTGCAGGTTTGGACTCGCGTTCCACGTCTCGGGGCAAGGGACTTCGATGAGTCGTAGAGTCTGCTAGCGGTCCAACCGTGTGCTCGCAAGACTTCGTATCCTGTCAATCTCGGTCCGCGCTGGGGTGCCTGTTGCCGCTGGTAAGCCTCAGGGCGAGAGCAAGGCCAATGAAGTCGTAAGGTATCACAGAAACCGGCACATTCCATGGGAGGGGGGTCACCCACATGGCCGGACCCCACAACACCAGTGCAAGCAGCAGAGCCAGGACAGACCTGCTCGCCACCAGGCGCTTTCGTAAGACCCAAAGCGAGACGGCCAAGTACAGCACCAGTCCCCCGACATAGGCGCACCACCATGGATTCCACAAAGGCTCGATCGAGATGCCTTGAACTGCGAGCGTCTCACCCACGCCTACCAGCTCGACTGCGGCCCACGCGATTCCCAGGACCCAAATCGACTCGCCGCGGCGCTTGGGGAAGATCGCGGCGGCGTAGGCGCCCATGAAAATCAGAATTGCCCAATATCCGAAGTCCAGGTGCCCCCCTATCAGCTCGAGGCTCCAGAACTTCGCCGGATTCAGCAACACCTGGGGGGCTATCAACCCCAACCAAAAGACGGCATTGAAGAGGAAGGCGATGGACGCAACTTTGCCTGCCAACATGACAATCTCGGAACTGGTCATGGACTCGGCCCCGGGAGTGAGGTGCCTGTAGCGGAGAACGTCAGCGAGGGCGACAATGGTCTCGCGGACTTTGCCCCCGTGCTGTGTGATCAGTCGTAAACGATTTTCTGGCCCTCCGGGAGGCTCTGCTGCGCCCTGTGATCCGACGAGGGACTCTGAACGGGGAGCGCCGAGACCGGAGAAGGCGTGGTCCACCTGTACCCCCATTCGTTTCACCCAGGTCTGCCCCCTGAATTCAGCGGCCGCCGCCGCCAGCGTTTTCCCGAGTGAGGTTCGAGATTTCATCTCCACCCACCCGTTCCTTTCTGCCAGCGACGCTCCTCCTGACCTGGTTTTGTCAGTCAGGACGAGTGTGATCGACGCAATCGCCACTGACGCCAAGTCAAGGAAGATGAAAACCGAGTTTGTAAGCCAAGGCGCGACCCCATAAACAACTTGAAATCTGGTGACGGGCAGGAAAAACTCGGAACGGTCGAAAAGGAAGACTTCGACCCCCAAGGGCGCTGCCACCAGCCCGCAAAGCTGCACCGCCCGAAATAGTGCTCTCTTCCGGCCCCCCCGACGGAAGCCCAGGTAGGCGAGCAAGAAGACAAGAGACAATAGCGCGAATGATACTGCATCATAGACGCCCTGGATCTCCATGTGTAGCAACGAAGCGAGCCCCCCCATGATACGCATGTAGAGCGCCCAGTACTGGAGCGGGAACATGCTTAGGACGTGGGATGTCCCAAGGAAGAGGACGTTGAGAAGGAGAGCGGGCACCGACCAAGCTGCTCCCTTGAAATCCAATCTAGCTTTCATCGACTATCGAGCTACTGAGCGTCTTCCTCATGCGAATTGTCACCCCCGCCAACAGCACCGCGAGCGAGATCAGGAACACGGTCCAGTTGGTGAGGTAGGAGCCGAGCCCCGATCTGCCCACGAAATTGGTCACTTGGAGGAAGAAGTAAGACGGAATCAGAAAATATACACCTGCCTCGAAAGAAAGGAGAATCCCCGGTCCAAAAATGGTAGCCGACTCGACCAAAGAGCCCCGCCACCCCAGGGGCCTGGCACGCAGGGCCGAAAGCGAAAGCAGAATGCCACAGAACGAGACAAAAGCCCAAACTCCTTCGTCAAAGTAGGGGAGGCCAAGAATGTCTTCCGAGAAGAAGTACACCGGGGCGAGCAGGTAGGAGCCTAGGTTTTGGACTGCTAGCGTCGGTGAGAAGACGAGGTAGTTGCCTGCTACAAGGCTGACGAAGACGAAGCCGCTAGAGGCTAGGCCGAAAGACGCGGCAAGTTCAACCGGTGTAAGTCCTTTCACCTTATATCGTGTAAGTGTCAATCGTTTCTCGCCTTCAAAAGAGGGGAAGCGCTACCACGCCGAACTGTGCGTCCCAACATGGGAGCGCTCTACCTTGTCCTAATGGAATGTCCCGGTGTACGATGTACTGGAGCCGTCTGCCAACACTAGTGATAGGGTGTAGGTCTCCCCTGAGGCTGCCTTCGGTGCACCTGTGCAGGTGAGAGTCGCGGTGATTTGCACGGTCGATCCAGGGATGATGGAAGTCGCGGATGGCCCAATTGAACATGAACCGCCTCCAAAGGTCAGTGTTCCAGATGACATGGTAGTGCTGGCGGTGCCGGAGTTGATGAAGTAAATTGTCCCGTTAGGGGTGCCCGTGCTTGCCAAGAAAGTCGTCTGTGTACTAACTGTGACGTCTGCTTTAGACGCTGCGCTGCCGAATATGCCGAATATGTATCCAAGTACCGCCGCGAAGGCGATGAGTGTTGCTGCGATGATGAGGACTGTTGCTATGATTGGCGAGATACCTTTTCTTCGGTTTCCCGATATCTTCATTGCCTCCGTCTTCCTCCCGATTATATTAACGATTCAGGACAGCGGCTATGGATGTTGAATCCATATATCTGAAAACCCCGTCCGTATCATGTGGTGCGATGAGAAAATGAGGTTCAGCACCGCCCCTTTCGAAAGAGAGAAGCGCTTCCTGGACAGCCTGAACATCGGTCTAATCCAAAAGGCCCTCTGGCCGCTTCTTGCGCTGTTCATTCTGCTCAACTTCTCCGACGTGCTTACCACGACGTTCGCCGCGCGGCTGAGCCAAGGCTTCGTCGAGTTCAGCCCTGTCGGTTCGCAGCTGTTCAGGCTCGGCCCCGGCGGTTACATGCTCGCGTACCTGCTCAAGTTCGTCACCGTAATCCCACTCCTGTACATGGTGGGCTTCAAGAGGTCCGACCCCAAATACGACTTCCAGGTCAGACTCCTCAAGTTCGCCGCCTTCGTGCTCCTCGTGGCTCTCGACATCGGACTCGGCGCCATAGTGCTCGGAAACAACGTCCCGCTCCTGCTGAAGATCGTGTGACTGGACCCGTGACCTAGACGGCCCTGAACCTGCCCGTGAAGGCGAAGACCTCTTTCTTTGCCATGTCCTCGACTATCACGCCCTCAGGGACCCCCTTGTAGACGAACAGGGTGTAGGACTTCGTCCCCGCCTGGCTGAGGCTGTCCACGTCCTGGAATGATTTCAGGGCTTCCGACACCCTTTCCACCCTCGACTTGTAGTCATCCACTATGCGAAGTGTCACCTGGGCTAGCGCCCCCTGGGCGTCCGCAGTATTGACCGGCAAGCTCCCGACCTTGGTCCACCCCCGCACAGGCTGCTGCGCTCCTTTGTCCTCCTTCTTCTCCTTCTTCTCCTTCTTCGGCGCCTCCCCCTGGGGGCTCCTCAGCTGCTCGCCGAGCTGGTGCCCGTACTCCTCCTGCCGCGCCTTGTAGTACTGCAGCAGCGTCTCAAGGTAGGCGACGGCGCTCTCCCTGCTTCTGAACTTGACCAGCCCTGAGTTGAGTTCCAGGTTGTCGCGGAGCATTGCGGCGGCCCTACTCCTTGTCTAGCGAGTCTTTAACGAGGTCGGATTCGACGGAGTCGTAGAACTGCTTCCTCGAGTCCTTGATCGCAGTGGTCCCTTCCTTGAACTCCCGGAGGATCTTCTCCACCAGGTAAAGCCTCTCCTCTGCCCCTTTCTTTCGCTCCACTATCTTCACCCTCAGCTTGGGGGCCCACTCGTGCACCACGTTGATGATGTCCACAGGCTTCAGGTCTGACAGGGGCTTCGAGAACGGCTTCCCGTCGGCGTCGAGCCCGATTATCACCGCGTCCGCCCCTATGATCGCCTGCTTGACGTGGTTGAGTGGCTCGCCCAGCGACATGGGCCTGATCGAGATGGCCGTCCCGACGCTCGCCTGGATCACCTTCATCGACTCGACGAGCCGCATGGTCTGAGAGTACTCCAGCTCCTCTATCTCGGAGAGCTGCGCGGCGTCGCTCTGTATCTCCCGCATGTCGCGGATCAGAGCCTGGGGGTCGGGGGTCTGCTCCTCGACCGCCTCCTTCTCCTTCGCTTCCTGGCCCACTGGCATATGGGCCGAAGTCGCCTCTCGCTAATAATAGGTTTGTGAAGCACCAATCCATATGGGAGCTGCGGTAAAATCGCATGGGCCGCCCGCGCCCGCGCTATGCGCCTTCTGAATCCCTCCGGTCAACTCTGGGGGACCCCCGAAAGCTCCATGTAGGCCTTGGTGAAGAACTTCATCATCTCGTAGGGGGTGCTCAGGACCGAGTTGACTTTGAAGTACTTCTTCACCTCCGGGCTCTCCACCCCGATGCCGACCAACATCACGCCCGACTTGCTCACCTCCTTGACCTTGTCCACGAGCTCGTCCTCGATCCCTGCGTAACCCGTGGGCCGGCAGTCGGAGACGACCACCAGGTACCTGTTGTCTATTGGGCGGGCTCCCAGGGCCCTGGAGGCGACGGTCAGGGCGTCCGGGAGGTAAGTGCCTCCGTGCTGCGAGAGCCCCCCGATCCGTGCCTTGGCCTCGGTCGAGAACGGCTCGTCGAAGTCCTTCACTATCTGGAGGGTGTCGTTGAACCCGTAGAGCCCCCAGCGGCTCCTCTCCCGCATCAGTGCGCTCGCCACCTCCGCCAGGCACGTGGCAATGCCGCGGACCTCCATCGACGACTTGGAAACGCTCTTGCTGGCGTCCACGAGGACCGCCCAGGCCTCGTCCTTCAGCACCGCCTCATCCCTGACGAAGACGTCGGACCTCGGGGAGCCGGAGGCTATCACCTGCATGGCCATAGGCATGTCCACCTGGCCGCTCAGCTTCCCCCCTTCCTCGTCTGAGACGTTCTTCACCGCCAGGAGGTGGTTCTTGATGTTCCTGATGGGGCCCGCCAGCTCTGCCCTGGCCCGCAGGAACGCGGCGTAGTCCCCCTCGGGGAAGACGACCCCGTTGAGCCTGGTGCTCGCCATCAGCTTTGTGTAGTGCTCCGACAGCTTCCGCCTCTTCTCGTAGAGGTCCTGCAGCGCCTGGAAGGTGTCCCTGAACTCCGGCTCGTCCTGGGCGGCCTGGCCTCCCGACTCTACGCCTATCGCGCCGAGCGCCCCGGCCATGAGCGGGCCCTCCTTCTCCTTCGCCGCTTCGAGGTGGTCGCTGAAGAGCGAATCTCCCGAGTGCGACTCGGTGTGAGGGAACGAAGGTATCTGGGGAAGGACCAGCTTGTTGAACATCTTCATCACAAGGTCCGCAGCCTTGGTCAGGAGCGGGTTGGACGGGTCGTCGGCCGAGTTCTCAACCATCCCCCTGACCTTCTCCGTCGCGGCAAGTATCAGCTGGTCTTCTTCCACCCTCCCCTTCCTCTGAGGGACCCCCCAGAGCGAAAGCATGAGCTTCGAGGCCGTCCTGAGCCCCCTGTTCTCCACGTCGTCGAGGTCAGTAATCCTCATGGCGCCCACGGCGTTGGCGTATGCTATGTCGCTCATCGCCCCGGGCCACTTGTCCCTGGCCGCGAGGGTGATGCGGTAGTCTTCGAGCATGGAGATGACGAAGATGGCCGGGTACCGGTCCTTATCCTTGGCCCACTTCGCCAGGGGCCCCAGGTTGCCGTGAGACACGTGGAAAGCCGCGTGGTAGAGCGAGGCCCTATAGAGGCGCCAGAGGGTCGCCCACCCCTGCTCGTCGGCGTCCGCGAAGAGCCCCTGGACCGAGACCACCCCTTCCTTCACCCGCCGGGGGACCGGTATCTTCGCCACGTACCCCTCCCCCTCCAGCCCGAGAGTGGGCCTGACCGCCGTCTCGCTCAGCAGGAGCCTGAACTTGCTCTGGTCGACCCCGGAGATGCTCGAGAACGTCGACCAGGAGTAATCGAGGATGTTCATCTCTGCCAGGCTTCACTTGTCGCCGACGACCATCCTGACGACCCTTCTGACGCTGTTCTGCACCTCGGGGTCGTCTGCTGTGAGCGCAACGATTGTCTCCTCGGCCGCCGCCGCGGGGGTGAGCCCGTCGGCCACGAGGGTCCCCCAATTTACAAGGTCGCCCACCGACGGCGCGTAGGGGAGGTCCCCCGCCTTGTACTGCCTCCTCACCTCCGCCGCGACCCTTACCAGCTTCTCGGCTACGGAACGGTCTATCTTCGCCCTCTGGGCTATCATCTCCACTTCGTCTGGAGCGATCTTGCTCCCGACGCTGAGGTAGTCGAAGTCGATCCAGACGGTCATCCTGCGCCTGAAAGCTGCGTTGAGGGGCTTCGTCCCGGCGAACTCGGCCGAGTAGGGGTTCATGCTGATTATGACGTAGCCGTTGGGGTGCCTGGGGATGACCTCGTTGTCCCTCTCGTTCAGGACCATGTGCCCCCTGGTGTCGAGTATCGGGTTCAGCCTCGTGGCTATGTCCTGCTTCATCATGTTCGCCTCGTCGAGGTAGAGTATCCCCCCGTACCTGCACCAGGACACGATCTGTCCGTCGACCCAGTTCTCCTTCCCGAGGCCCACGAACCTCCCGAACAGGTCGTAGACCGACGTCTGGAGGCCGCAGTTGATCTCCCACAGGGGCAGGCCGGCGAGCTCGGCGACCAGGTATGTCACATGGGTGTTGTGAGTTACGACGCCTCCCAAACCAGCCATGAACGTCTCCGTTCCTGGGACCTGGAAGTCGTACACCCACCCGCTGTAATCAAGATAATCGACCTTCTTTACTTC
This sequence comes from archaeon, assembly GCA_021819105.1. Classification (GTDB taxonomy): domain Archaea; phylum Thermoproteota; class Nitrososphaeria; order Nitrososphaerales; family Gagatemarchaeaceae; genus UBA183. The sequence continues at coordinate 41,889 of JAKASK010000001.1, read as the reverse complement.
GTCCCACAGTACGTCAGATTCCGCCGTTCGGGCGAGGTCGGGAGAAGATAACTCAGCCGCAATCTTCCCTAGGAGGCCCATGCCGATCTTCTTGCCGACTGGATAGAAGGCAGATACGGTCCGCTTGTGCAGACCCTTTGATTTTTCGTCATCGGGGAGGCGCCGATAGGCTGATTTCGCGAGGTCAAGCATCTCCTGGGTGACGGTCATGTTCTCGACGTGGCCTCTATGGTCAGTCCTGTCCTTCAGACCAGAGATTCTGATCCCAAGCTTCGCCGCGCCATCCCGCGCCATTGCGACTCCGTAACTCGCATTCGTGCCCTTCTTGACCCTCAGGGTTGGGAAGATGCCCAACTGCTCGCAGAGTATGACCAGGCCGTTCGCGAGGTCTACGCTGGAGGTGCCAAGGACGATCTCCGAGTGCTCCTCCTCCCACCCGTCTCCCATAAAGAACCCCTCGAGGAAGGCCACCTTGGAACTCTCCTTCATGGAGTACACGAAATCGGGGACCTTCTTGTAACGTGCCTGAGAGCCTTTTCCACTGCCCACTCGCCTGCTTAGTGTCGAGGCTGAAAGGAACGAGACGAAAGCCTTGCTGAAGATCCTGGTCTCGGTGAGCCCTCCTTGGCGTCTGATGGAGGCGGAAAGCCCAAGCGACCGTGCCGTCAGATTGCACCGCTCGACGAGGGCCCCGTCCTGGTTGTAGACCGAGGCGAACCCCTTTCCGACATACCCTTCGGCGACGAAGAATCCGAGGAACCATGCAAAATCCTCGTCGAGATCTATCGACGGAGGAGCCGAGATTTGCAAGCCTCCCTCGGGTGCCCCTACCACTCTCCCTTCCGCTAACACGGCACCCGGGACGTAGTCTGCTATCTGCACGGCTTCGAGGGGGGTGTCGGAGTGCATTGGGACGTGCCGCGCTATCGGAATCCTCGCTCCTACCCTTACTTCGCTCGCCTTTTTGCTCCGCCCTTCAACGATGAAAGAATGGTCGGGAGTGGCGCGGACGACCCTGTTTCTTCTGGTGGTCACCTGGACGACCTTTCCTTTGTAGATGGAGCGGGCGAGAGCAGACGGATGCCTCCAGAAGAGTTCCCCTCCCCCTGGCTCCAACGAGAGGATTCTGATGTTTGCACCTGTAAGCGGAAGGACCTCCCAGCCGTCCGCATCCATCATGGTGGGGTACCTACGCCCAAGTTCATCGAACAGCCCGTCTACTGTGGTGAGCTTCAGACCACCATTGAGGGAGACGAAGACTGGCTCTCCGGCGCAGACACTCTTCCCGGTGCCGCTCGGCCCGATGAGCGCGCACTGCTTGAAATGATAGAGCGCTCGCATGATCCTCTCCACGTAGTTCTCTCCGTGCTCCACATAGGACGGGGTCCCCTTCGGCACCAGCGCCTGCAGGGAAGTCCCCATGGAGAACCCTTCCGAAAGGTTGTACTTCTCGACCTTGTACCTCGCCTTCAGGTCGTCCTTTCCAAACCGCGGCTTCAGTGAAATCTTGACGCTGACCCTTGCGTTGTCCCCCTCCGACCTGTGGTCGACCGTGCCCTGGGCCTCGTCAGTACGGGACATCGTCGGACGCAGGCGTCATTCGAATAAAAGGGATTGCGAAGAGCGATTATGAATTCTGAATCCATGAGTTTTTAATACCATAAACGGGTGTCACACCGCATACCTTGGTTCAGATAGAGGTGCTCGTGAAGGGGATGGAGGCCAACAAGACCTCGGACGAAGCCAACGAGTCCACTCCGGTCACCTTCAACGTCAATTCCTCAATCAACGAGGCGGACAGGGGGCCGGGGTTCCTGAACCTGAAGTTCTCCATGGACATCGAAACCCAGCCCGCTGCGGCCAGGATATTCGTGTCAGGGACCGCCACCCTGAAGGGGAAGGAGGACGAGATAGACGAGGTCCTCGGCGCCAAGGAGAAGGACGGGACGACGCCGTCTCTGTTCATGAAGATATACCAGCGGGTCTACCCGACCATGTACCTCCTGTGCGGGTCGCTGAAGATCCCCTACCCTGCGCCAGGGCTCCTGAAGCTCAGCCAGATGGCAGGGGCAGAAGAAACGGAGCAGGTGGCGAGGTAGAACGCCCCCAAAATCGCCCCTCCGTGCATAGAAAATAAGAAATCCCATAGATTTAAGTGGGATTTGCCCTGACGGTGCTAACAAGAGGCTCGAATCGAACGTGCAGAAGCCTGTCCCAGAAGCCCGCGACACCAGCTACAAAACGGCCGAGCTCGTCAAACTGATTTCGGATATCGGGCCGGACGTCCCTGAGATTTCGAGGCGCCTGGGTCAGTTCAAAGAGTCTGTGAGATACAGGTACAAGGAGAAGGTCCTGGGCCGTGGGTTCTCGGTGCACGCCCTTCCGAACCACGAGAAGCTGGGGCTGCGGAGAGTCGCGCTCCTGCTCGACTTCGCCCCGCCCTACGAGACCTACGCCCATTCGATCCTGTCTGCTATGAACGAGCTCTGCTATGTGGTCTACTTCGAGAAGAGGATGTTCAGGGGGGACTTCCTGGTCGAAGCGAGCGTCCCGGCAGAGCACCTGGTGGCCTTCACGAATTTCATGCTCTCCCTCAAGGACAAGGGACTACTCACCGCAGTGGACATCCAACCCTTCGAGTGGTTCAGAATCGTCCCGATGAGGGCCGAGGCCTACGACTTCGATTCAGGCAGGTGGGACTTCGACTGGTCGACGCTGCAGAAGTCCTCCGAGGAAGCAGGTTACCGACCGGGAGAGAAGATAAAGTTCGACAGGGAAGACCTCCTTATCCTGAAGGAGCTTCAGATCGACGCGACCAGGAGCTTCATCGAAGTTGCGGCGAAATTGAAGGAGAACTACAAGAAGCTCTCCTGGCACTACAAGACGCACGTCCTCGAAAGGGAGCTCGTCAACGGGTACAACCTCAGGTGGATGGGGACGAGCTACAGCACGGTCCTCGAGAAGGCACTCCACAGGAAGCACAGGTATCAGCACCTCGCGATAATGGCCCTGGGTTTGACTGAGGTCGAGAGGATGGACATCATGACGAAGGTCCACGGGGTCCCGTTCATCTGGAGCGAAGCGGTCGGGGTAGGGAGCTACGCCGCCCACTTCTACTTTCCCACGGAGCACATCACGGAGTCGTTCAAGTTCCTCACCGACGCGATCTCCTCCGCCAGGGAAAAGGTCACGGTGATGGCCCTGGACCAGACGGAGGCGCTCTCGTTCACAATATCATATCAGCTCTTCGATGACGCCAAGCACGCATGGACGTTCGACGGGGCAGGGCTAGCGAGCAGGTTCGACGATCTAATCCAGAAAATAGTGGAAATAGGTGGAACGGCCTAAGAAGGCCCTGATCCACCTATGATTTCCAGCGGCCCGAGGTGCAGACCGAGCGAGGCAAAAACAATGCTCGCGCCGGTCAGTGCCAACATTCCGAAGCGGACTTTCTCGTCGAGAGTCATGGGCAGCCTATACCTCATCCGGAGATTTAAGCGCGAGTAATCTCGCGGCAATAATACAACCTTAACTATGTGTTTTCTAATTGGCCTGCCCCCAAAGTCGGGGGAAGGCATGATTAGTCCGTTCGGACCCCCGGTCCCCTGTGGTTGCCGTAGACTCTAGGTCAGTGGTCAGAGGCGGCCCAGCTCAGAAAGCTGAGAACTCTACGCCCTCTTCCTCGCCCACTTCTTCCAGGATCTTCTGGTAGGCGTACATGACGCTCGACCCCTTCAGGGTCAGCTCGTAGCGCTTCCTTGTCCCTTCGCTTATCCACTTCAGCAGGCCGCGCTCGATCATCTGAGTCAGGTGCGTCTGGAGCGCCACCCAGGAGAGGTTCGCCTTGTACATTATCTGCGTCGGCTTCTCCGCTCCCTCCTTGATCACCTTCAGCATGTCCATCCTGATCTCCAGCTGAGACCTTCGGGCGAGGACCTTCTTCTTCGCCTCGGTTATCGGGGACTGGCTTTGAAATTCAGCAGTCGCCCGCTGTTCGCCGTATAGTCCGAAACTAGCCAACTTGGTATCCACCAGCTAACCTGGCAGGCGTTATCTCGGTGTGTCCGTCCACAGAATACAGACACATGAAGTGAAGATTCGGGCCCAGATTCTGGAGCCATGATACGGGTGTTGCAATATTTGCAAGATTGGACGGGGTCCCCGTGGTCCCAGCAAAGGATCCACGACCAAGGAAGCCAAACTCTCCTGCGCTCCCTTCTCTCATGCCTGGACTTTGAGTTCGCATGGACTGGAGCTTTCTCACGCCATGGGTTTTCTAACTGGACCTATTTGAGCTGAAGGGACATGGGATATGGAGCCAGAATCCATCTCAAAACGTGCCCCGAATGGCCGGAGGAGGCGAATGCGTCCTCACAGCAGAGCCCGAGCGGCCCCGGCTATCAAAGCAGGGCTGGGATGAACGCGACGATGCCCACCAGCGTCTGCAGGATGATTATCTTGCGCAGCTTCACCCCAGACCTCGCCGCCATCTGCAGCGCCAGGAGGTTTGCGAAGGACGCCACGGGGCCGAGGTTCCCTGCCAGCCCGGCTTCTACCGCGATCTTCGGGGCGACAGCTGCAGCCACCCCGGACACCCTGATCAGGAGCTGGGTCGCCGGGACGTTGCTTATGACGTTGGAGACGACCGCCATGAACAGTCCAGAGTATGGCTGCGCGCCCTCCGCCGCCGGTGCGACGTAGGGGGCGGCTATCCCTGTGATGAAGAAGGACGCCGCGGTCACTGCCGCCACGAACATGCAGAGGATCAGGAGGCTCCTGAGGTCGAACTCGCGCCCAACCCCCCGGAGGTCGTTCCTGGTGAACGCGAAGCCGAGGGCGAACCCGAGCCCCAGCCCCAGATACGAGGGGAGGCCGGCGTAGTCGAAGACTAGGACAGAAGCGGTGACGAGAGCCAGGTACCATCCGGCCCCAAGGGGCCCGATTGGCCCCGCTCCGATATCCTCATCCTTCCTTGTCTCCCTGGAGAACGGGTAGAGCGCGACCGCGGCCAGTGCCGCCGACGCCACCACATAGGGCCAGGTCCCGAGGACGAAGCTCTCGAACCCGACCCCCGAGGCCGTCCACAGGAGGATGTTCTGGGGGTTGCCGATGGGGGTGAGCGAGCTCGCGATGTTGGTGAGCGTGACCTCGGCGACGACCAAGGGGGCAGGGTCGACCCCCCGCTGCCTCGCGTACTTGATCAGGGGCGGGGTCAGGATCAATATCAGGACGTCGTTCAGGATGAACGGGGAGAAGGCGAAGGTGAGCAGGGCCACCGCGTACAGCGCCCCCAGCCTCCCCTCGAGAGAAGCCAGGAGCCGGCGCAGGAAAGAATAGCCGTCCATCGCCCTGAACTGGGCCGCTATCCCGAAGAGGAAGGCGAGCGAAACATAGATGCCCGGGTCGAAGGCGGCGAGGAGAGGGGCGCTCAATTGTGGCGCGAACCGGCGGGTCGCATGTTCAATCCGACTCCTTCGCGCGTGACGGTGCCAAGTAACACCGGCGAGGACATCTTACCGTTCTTATAAGCCGTGAAGCGCACTTCGGCAGATGAATGCGCTCCGGCTCGGGCTTCTGGCATTCCTGCTGCTCGGGACTGCCCTCGTCCCCCTTGCGGGCGTCGCCCAGACGACGGTCTCGCACGAGCCAAACTCGCTGCAGCTTTCGATGCTCCCCTCCCAGGTCCCTGCCGACGGGCGCTCATACCCGGCGCTCGTGATATCGCTCCTCGACGCCCGTGGGCAGCCGACGCTTTCCCTGACGGACGTCCTCGTCTACCTCTCCACCACCAACTCCACGGTGGCCTCGGTCCCGGAGACCGTGACCCTCCCTGCGGGCCATTCTTACCTCCAGGTCGACGTGGCAACTTCCACCAAGACAGGTTCCGTCACCCTTGGGGCCACCTCTCAGGGCCTCGCCTCCGCGTCTGTCCAGGCGGCAACAGTCCATCCTAGCGGGTCGCCGGCGTCCTTGACCCTCCTCCTCTCTCCGCGCAGCGTCGTGCAGTCTCTCCTCGGTCCCGACGACCTGTACGCCGTCCAGCTCAAGAACTCGGCGGGCCAGCCCGCCCTGGCAGCCCAGGACACCAGCCTGGTGATCACCTCGTCAAACACTACAATGCTTCCGGGGACGCTGTCCGCGAACATCCCTGCGGGGGCGGACCTCGTCTACGGGGTGCTGAGCCCGGCGACCTGGGGGACGGCCACCCTCACGGCTCTCTCCCCCCAGCTGGGGACAGGGTCAGCACAGCTCAGCGTCCTGGCTTCGAGGCCCTCCGTCGCAGTATCATTCTCTCCCCAGACCATAGTCAACGGAGCGTCTGCTTCGGTCCAGGTCGCAGTCCAGGTCCTCGGGATGCCGGTCCAGGGAGCCAACGTCTTGATGTCAGCGTCTCTCGGCACCCTCGCCCCGCCTTTCGGGGCCACCGGCGCCGACGGGGTCTTCACGACGGTCTACGCTTCTGGAGGCCAGGGTCCCGCCACCGTCAACGTGACCGCATCCTCTCCGGTGATCGGCTCGGTGTCTTCGGCCGGGGTACTCATAGTCACCGCCCCTCCGACCACCTCCACCCAGGCGCCCACTTCCGCCATACCCGGGCTTCAGTTGGTGACGACGTATCTTCCGGTCATAGTGGTGGTAGTGGTGGTGGCCGTCGGGTTCATCTTGGTGAGGCACACTTTGAAGAAACGCCGGGGGACCAAGGAAGACGATTACGCAGTAGCCGAAGAACCCGGGACCTAGCCTATCCTTGCGGTGGTCTCGATGGCTATGCCGTCGGCCTGGACCGTGTGTCTGAACGACTTTGATTTTGGTATCACGCGGCGCAGCTTCTGAATCTCCACTTCCCCTTCGGCCTGGCCGAACCCCTGGGCGAACTTGAACGTCAGTACCCCGTCCACCAGACTCTTGACGAAGTTCACGTGCTTCTCGTCGTGGACCCCGTCGGGGAGGGTGAGGAAGTGGACGCCTCCGTACTTGTGGACTGCGCCCACCCAGAACATTATCAGGTCCGTCACCTCCTGCTGCGGATAGACGCTCATGAGATAGCTCGGGTTGAACACGCTCCAACGGCCCTCCTTCAGCTTCTCGACGAAGTCCTTGGTGAGGCCCCCAAAAGACGAACCGAGCTTGATCACTTCTTCCATCGGGTTGTCTTGCATGAGGTCTGACAGGGTCTGCAGCTGCGGCGGCATGGGCCTCGAGTAGACGAGCGACCTGTCGTCCAGGTACCCCCTGATGTTCCAGTGGTAGAGGGCCATGTCCTCGATGGTGTCGTTGAGCGGGGTCTCTGGATTGTAGTACACCGCCTTCCCCCCCTTGGACAGGTGGTTGTACACCGCCTGGTTGGCGAAGGTCACGTAGTGGGTCCCCGACCCGCCCATGAGCAGGTAGACCGACTTCTCGGGGAGCCCCCCTCCGAGCACGTAGTCCAGACCGACCAGACCGAGGGTTGTCAGCTTGATTCCAGGAGCAGACTGTTCAGTATCTGCGCGCTGGCCTTCGTAGGCCAAAGGATATGGACAATGCGCCTTTATGTCTCCTATATAGGCGCTGTGCTTTTCGCGGCGACAATATCATGCGTTTTTCGGGCCCTGGACGACCGCCAGCCGCCGCTGCCCGGGGCCGCGGGGGCGCGTTCTAGCCTGTCTGCCCAGCGACGACGTTGTAGGTGAACTGCCCGCCATCAGTCGACACGATGCGGATCGCGTTCGAAGTCCCTGCCCCAGGCACGGGGGAGAGCGCGGCCAGCACTATCCGACATGTCGCCCCGGGGGCCATCTGGTCGGGGGTCGCAAGCTTCGAGCACGCCGTCGCGCCTCCCCCAGAAGGAACCACGGGGGCTCCGTTGAAGTAGAAGCTCGCAAGCGTCACAGTCCCCGTACCGGTGTTCTGCAGGTAGACGGTAAGGTTCTCCGAGGGACTCAGCGCAAAGGAGTAGGCGACCATGCTCACCTGGTCGGTGACCTGGGACCCGCCCGACTTCGTCAGACTTCCGGCGAGGCTCCCTGTGAAGACGTACACTAAGACTCCTGAGGCAACTGCGATGGCGATAAGAAGGAGCGTGGCGATAATCGGGCTTACCGCCCGCCTGTTGTTGAGTCTCATCTTCTAACCCGACTGGCCCGCTATGACGTTGTAGGTGAATGTGCCACCGTCGACCGTGACCAGCTTGACGGCGTTGGATGCGCCGGTCGTGGAGGCTTGGCTGAGGTTGAGTATGAAGGTCTCTCCTGGAGTGCAGGACGCGGCGACCGCATGGCCGCCGTTCGTGGAGATGTGGCATGTCCCAGCAGCGAAAAGGTTCGACGTCGGGGTGACCGGGGTCCCGTCGAAGAAGACGCTGGTGACGTTCACCAGGCCTGTGCCGGTGTTCCTGAAGTACATCGTGAGTGTTGGCGGTGCCTGGTAGTTGTATGCGTCGAGGCTGACCTGCTCCGTGACCTGGTTCCCGCCGGACTTCGTCAGGCTCCCTGAAAGGCTCCCCACGAAGACGTAGACGATGATCCCCGCGGCCACGGTGATGGCGATGAGCAGCAGCGTCGCTATGATGGGCGACACCGCTTTCCTCTGCGCGATTTTCATTGGCTTGGATTCCCTCCCTGGTGATTATAAGCCCGGTGAAGAAGTTCTCCTCTTAGGCCGCGGTCACGCTGTCGCTAAAGATGTTCCCCCGGGCTGAAACGAGCTCGAGGGAGTACTGGCCGGAAGTCCACGAGTAGGGGACCGTCACGGAGACCGTCGCCCCGGGGGCGACCCACTCGGAGAAGTTGAAGGGGGAGCCCAGTGTCGAGGCGAACTGGGTCGCCCCAGCCGAGCCCGTGACCCAAAAGCCCACCAGGTGGATCGTTTCGGTGCCGCTGTTGGTGAGCTGCATCGAGAACTGGCTCGTATCGGTGTAGTATGCGGTGAGGATGTCGGCGCTCAGGCTCCCGGTGAAGCTGGCGGTCCCCACCGCGTAGATCTTCATGACGACCGACCCGGCGGCCGTGGAGATCGGGCTGTTGGGGCACCCTGCAATCGTCAGGGAGGCAGAAGAGGTCTGGATGAACCTCTGGATCTCGCTTGCGCCCCCTACGAGCCCACCAAGGTCGATAAATCGGGTGGTCGCCGCGTTCCCTATGGTGGCCAGGTCGACCTGGGTGAGCGTCCCCTGGGCGTAGTCCCAGAGATAGACGGTCTGGGTGACCGGCTGGGTGTAAGAGGAGGTGACGCTCATGGTGAGGTCCTGGATGGAGAGCGGGTTCTGGGTGATGGAGAAGACGGGGCAGAGAGTCGCCTGGAAGTAGGTCGCCAGCGTCAGCTGTATTCCCACGTCGTCGAAGTACACCTTCTGCTCGGAGGGCGCCCCCGATTGGCCCACCACCCCTGTCTGGGTCTCGAGTATCAGATTGTATGTCCCTGAGCTGCCGGAGAAGAACGACTGCTGCGCAGCCAACGAAGCGAAACCGCACGCCCCTCCGTTGAAGCAGTGGTTCATGTTCCATGCCGTCGCAGAAGGAGTGGTCGGGGCCGAGACAGTGGCGGTCTTGAGCGATACCGCGTCTTGGAGGTACACGGCCACGGTTGGAAACCCGCTTATCGGTTTGGAGTTGATGGTCACGATGTCCCCGAAGGAGAACGCCGCCGAGCTCGTGCCGCCGCTGAGGGCGGCCACCTCACCCGCCGTGAGGGTGAACTGGGTGGTCCAGTTGCCTATCCCTTGGACCCTGGTGCTAGGTCCCTGATTGTTGGTCTGGTCGACGTAGATTGCTCCTGGGCCGGAGTCTGAACCGACGGAGCTGACGGGGTCAAAGTTCCCGCTCAGACCCAGGGGGGTGCCCAGCGTGTACTTCCTGGTGAAAACCCAGCCGCTCGAGTCGCTGGTGAAGTTCATGTTGGTGACCGGGTAGATGCTGCCGGGGCTGTTGGAACCGAAGTTGCCCGTGACCGAGTTGCTCGGATTGTATGAAGTGGAGGCCCCGAACACCACCCTGCTGTAGCTCAACTGCTCCCTTGGGAGCTGGGCATTGTACTGGGCCCTGGTGTTCACGGCGTTCTGATACCCTGAGAAAGAGTTGAACATGACCAGGGCGAACGAAAACGCCACCACCAGGAGGATCAGGATGAACAGGGCCCCCACCATCTCCGAGAGCCCCTTCCTCTTGGCGAGCCTAGGCAATCTCTTGGACAACTATGCTGTTCCCCCTTTGTGTGCTTAGCACCAGGTTGTAGGTGGCCCCCGAAGACCAGTCGAACGGGACGCTCACAGTGCAGAAGGACTGGATGGGTATCAGCACCGCCCCTCCTGCCACCGAGCAGTAGGGGCTCGCCGTCGACCTCACCACCGTCAGCGCAGGGGTGGTAGTCAGGGTGTAGATCCCCGAGGTCGGGTGCCCCGATACGACATCGGTGAGGTTGAAGAAGTTCACCGAGGCGAGCTGCACCTCGACGTAGCCCACGTTCCTGATGGTGATGTTGACGGTCGGGGTTGCGGCGAACTGGGCGTACTCGACCACGTAGATCTCCTGGGCTGCGCTCCCGCTCTTGCCGAAGAGGAGGGAGAACCCGTTGGCGTACCCCCCTATCGACTGGGTCCCGACGAAGAAGAAGGTGCTCCCTACGGTCACCGTGATGGCGATGAGCAGGAGCTCAGCGATGATGGGGGAGAGCCCCCTCCTCCTCGTCACCTTCATCTGCCGCCGCCCTCCAGCAGGTCCTTCACCTTCCTGACGACCCCCGACCCGTCGAAGTCCTCGACCACCGCCACCCCGTACCCCGCCTCGAGCCTCTTCGCCTCCTCGGAGGCGGCCGGGATGGTCACCAGCACCGACTTGTTCGGCTTTATGTCGAACGCCTTCGCGAAGAACGAGATTACCGCGCTGGGTTCGACCGGCTTGGTGTCCACCGCCACCTGGAGGGCGATGGTGAGGCCGTCCTTCTTGGCATAGACGTCCAGGGAGTGCTTCGAACCGGACTGCCCCTGCACCTGGGCCGGGGACTCGACCTCGTAGCCCAGCTCCTCCATCATCTTTGCCAGCTGGGGGTCCAGGAGCAGGGTGTTCCTCAGCTCCGCGAGCACCCTCTCGTTCACCATGTAGCTGTCTACGTTGACGAGGGCAAGGTCCAGGACCGTAAACTCGTGGTTTCCTTCCTTGCAAACGAACACCAGCCTAGGCGAGCTCGTCTTCGAGAGGCAGTTCTGGCACTCGTACCACACCCCCGAAACCCTCAGCTCGTTGGGGGCGCGGATGGGCCGGCCGCAGTTGGGGCACTGCAGGGACCCCCCTTTGTCGAAGCGCGAGTCGTCGCCGATGTAGCCGCAGTAGGTGTGCTCCACCAGCGAGCGCTTGACCGAGAGCCTGGACTTGCACTTCAGGCACTCGACCATTATGACCGGGTCCGCCCTCAGGTGCACCGGGCACATCACGAACTCCCTGGCCACCCGCTTCTTCAGGACGTCCTGCTGGACCATCTCGGCGATCCAGCCTTTCACGTCCGCCTCCGCACCCAGAACCGTCTCGGCGAGGGAATAGTGCACCTTTCCGTCCGGCCCCACCGTGGGCTCCAGGGGGAGGTCCTCGGTGAGCATCCTCCGCAGGAGCTCCCTGGTGTTGGGGTCGCTGTAGAGCCGTGCCGACTCGACTCTGTGGTTTGGTGTCTGCATCTTTTCTCTACACCACGAAGAGCTGGAACGCCAGCACGGTCGCGACCACCAGTATGACTATGTGCTTGATGCCCGCCGCGAAGGAGGCTTCGCCCAGCTTCCCCGCCCCCAGCCCCCCTATGACGGCCTCGACAAGGGCGATCTGCAGGAAGGCGCTCTTTATCGAGGCGAGGCTTATCCCGGAGAGCCCCTGGAACGCGATGCCGCCCCCGGCGGCGGAGCTGTTGGCGTTGATGAGCCCTGCGAAGAATGTGTCGACGAGCACGATGGATATGCCGAGGAAGATGAAGACCGCTATGTAGGTGGTCATGGTGAAGGGCCTGAGGTTGTTCCTGACCTCCTTTTCGATCTGGTGGAGCTCCATGGTGTGCCTCTGGATCGCCTCCAGCATGTCCTCGACCCTGCCGCCAGCCCTGTTCGCCTCGAGCAGCACCCCGAAGGTCCTCCTCGCTATCCTGGAGTCGAGGCGCTTCAGCTCCGAGCGGATGACGTCCTCGAAGGGGATCCCCCATGAGAGCTGGGCCCTCATCCGCTTCAGCTCCTTGCTGAGCGCGCCGTAGTCGTTGTCTGCGGCCATCTCGAGGGAGCGGGTGAGGCTGAACCCGGTCTTCGCGTTGCTGGTGACGTCCGAAAGGAAGGTAGGGAGCGCGTCGTCGATCTGCCCCCTCCACCTGTTGAACCACCAGTCGACACCTCCGGGGACCGCCATGATGCCCACCCCTGCGAGGAGCAGCATGGAGAAGATTGGGAAGGGGAAGTCCACCCCCAGGGAGAGGTTCAGGAACGCCATGGCCGCCATGGCAGCGGCCGCCGTCCCCGCAGAGGCGAGGTAGAGGGTCCTCCGCCTTGCGTGGAGCTCGCGGACCCCCACCTACTCCACCTCCTTCCTGACCGTCTGGTCGGCCATGATGAGGCTGACCAGCCCCCCCACCGGGACGAAGAAGTATGCTATGAGGTACATCAGGGTCAATATGTTTAGGCCGCCTATGGTCCCGACGATGGCCCCCATGACAGAGAACATGATGAGGAGGAGCAGGGGAGCGACTACGAGCACTATGGTGTAGATCTCGGCCACGACCCCGACGTTCTCGCCCACCGCCTTCGCCTGCAGCCGCTTATTCAGCATCATGGTCGAGGCGGCCCTCTGGAGGTAGGAGCTGAGGTCGCTCCCGGTGGTGGACGCAGACCTGAACCCGTCGAGGAACTCGCTGTAGCTCTCCGAGGGGGAGCGCTTGATCTCCGCTTCGATGGCCTGTGAGAGGTCCATCCCCATGGTCGCCATGTCCCTAACTATCAGCTTCGACTCCTGGGCTATCACCTCGCCCTCCTCTTCCCTCGCCAGGACGTCGAAGATGTGCTCGGGGGTGACCCCGGCGGTGGACAGGACCGACATGTGCCCGGCCGCATAGGGGAGCTCGGTCTCCAGCTTCCGCCCCCTCGCGTGGGCCCTGGTGCTCGGGAGGAAGTAGAAGACGGCGAAGCTCCCGGCGAAGGCCAGCAGCCCTGAGCCGAAGGGGAGCAGTAGGAGGAAGGCGAGCATCATCCCCGCGTAGTAGGCCCAGGTGAACCCAGCCAGCAACCCGCCCACCCCCGCCATGGTGGAGACGAAGAGCGCCCCGGCCACGTAGGCGTGGAAGGTGACCCTGAGCCCGCTCATGGCCAGGTCCTTCCTGGTGTCAGCGAAGAAGCGCTCGAACCTCTTGGCGTAGGGGGCATAGAGGACGTAGGAGGTCCCCCAGAACCCCAGCCTTGTCCCTCCCTCCTTCATCAGGTTGCGGCCTCCAACTCGGTCCTCGCCCTGCTCGCCATGGCGTAGGGGTTGCCGTAGAACTCCTGGACGTACTGGCTGACCTCCTTGTAGGAGCGGAAGTTCTTGCTCGCCAGCCACTCGAGGAATACCTTCCTCGAGTCCAGGTCACGCCTGATCTCTTCCGGCCTGAGGCCGTACCTCTGGTTGATCTTGTCCACCAGCCTGCTCCTCCCGGTGGCGTTGAGCCTGTCGGTGACCGGGTCCCACTTGTAGACCTCGTTCATCACCATCTCGTTGGTCCTGTTGTCGTAGCCGAGTATCTCGTTGACGCTCACGACCCGCCTCACCGACCTGTCCCCGATCCTCAGCTTCAGCTGCATCACGATGCAGTCGAGGCTCGTCCCCACCAGGCTCCTCGGGAGGCTCATTGGCTCGGTGGTCAGCCTGTTGAACACCGCTTCCACGGAGTCGGCGTGGATTGTCGACATGCCGCCGTGGCCGGTGCTGATCGCCTGGAAGAGGGTGAACGCCTCCTTCCCCCTGATCTCGCCCACGATGATGACGTCGGGCCTCTGCCTCAGGGCGTTCCTGACCAGGTCGAAGAGGGTAATCTCGCCCACCGACCCCTCCGCCCGGCTGACCTCCTGGATCCAGTTCTCCTGGGGGAGAGACAGCTCGGGGGTGTTGTGACAGACGATGTTGTTCGCGACGAAGGTCCCCGTCTCCGGCACGCTGAGGTCGTACACCTGTGCCTCGCGGGTCTCCCTCTCCACGTGAACCACTTCGTCGAAGTACAAGTCGCTCGCCGCGAGCATGTATGCCCTGGATTCCTTCGCTTCCGGCCTTTCCTCTGCCAGCTCCAAGATGGTCTGCCTCGACACGACCCCCCTGCGGACCCCAGCCTTCACCCTCTGCCCGAGAGGACCGAGCTTCTTGCGCCACCTCAGGCTCTTCAGCTCGGCGGCAGCGGTGCCGGTGACGGGTATGGGGTCGAGGTGGTACTTCGGCGCCCTGCTTCGTCGGCGAACCTCCAACATCCGGCCTTCCTGCTCGAAGCCGACCAGCGACCTGAACAGGGAGACCTGGCTCGTCCCGGCGATCGAGGCCCTGTAGGTGCCGACGCCCCCATGGGCTCCGACTTTCCTGGTCCCGACCCTCAGTCTGACCCCGAACCTCAGGATGAGGGTCTGAAGGTCGAGGAGCAGCTCTCTGGACGCGGACTCCGCGTGGACCCCGCCGGCGCTCACGTTGCCGTCGCCTGCGAAGTATCCTCTCAGCAGAGACGCTACGACGCCTTGGGGCGCCCCGAAGAAGGCCCCGGGCACACGGCGAGAGTACTCGTCCCCGGTCAGACACAGGGACTTCTCTAGGAATGCCCTGAAGGGGACCGAGCGGATGAGAAGCGAGACGCCGCCGCCATGGCGCGTCAGATGCGCCCCGTACCTCTCAGTGATTCTCCGCAGCCTGGCTTCGACGTCCTTGCGCCCCACAGAGAACCCTACGGAGGCCGAATCATAGAACCCGTCGGCGAGCCAGAGTCCCGAAAGAAACGCCAGGTCGTCATCCAGCTCGATGACGGATGGGACTGAGAGCGGGCTGCGGGTCGCGTTGACCCTCAGCTGTTGGACCGTCGTCCCGTTGCGGTTCTCCACTCCCCGGGTTTCAAACCGGGGCTGGGAGAACTCCTGGAGACTCTCCAGGTCGAACGACACGGGCCTTCCCGGCATCTCGATAGATTTGGGGGTGGCGAGGTAGGTGCCCGGCGCGATCTCCTTCCCGGGTACGGCCTCGACCCTCCCGTCGCTCCCGACTGCGAACAGAGAGTGGTCCGAGGTGACTTCGATGGTCCGCCCCATGCGGGTCGTCAGCTTGACGAACTCTTTCGTCACTCTGTGCCTGATCAGGGCGGTGCAAGGGGCCCAGGTTATCCGCCCTGACTCCCCCATCGTGAGCACGCGGAGGTCGTCGGGCCTTGCGAGCTCGTGCCCGAGCTCGGTCACGACGCCCCCGCGGTCGATCGCGGAGTCGACTAGGTGACCTATCTTCACTTTGCGGGTGACGCCAGACTCGTGGACGAGGACCTCGGCGTCCCCGGTTACGGAGTCCTCGATGCTGATTATCTTCTGGCCGGGGGCCACGAACATGGACAGGCAGTTCAGGGAGGTCGTCTTCCCGCAGGCGGTGGAGCCTGCGACCAGCATGGCGAGCCTCTTCTCGACGAGGTACCAGAGATAGGCTGCGACCTCCGGGTTCAGGGTGTTGTACTTGATGAGGTCGACGATGGTGAACGGGTCGGCCTTGAACCTCCTGATGGTGAAGGTGCTCCCCCTCTGGGTGACCTCCTTCCCGTAGGTGAGGTGCAGCCTGCTCCCGTCCTGCAGAGAGGCATCGACCATGGGGAGGGCGAGGGAGACGTGCTTCCCCGAGACGTAGGCGAGCTTGGATACGAAGCTGTCCAGCTCCTGGTCGGTCTCGAAGACGATGTTTGTGGGGATGGACTCGTAGTCTCTATGCCACACGTAGATGGGGATCTTGGCCCCGTCGCAGGAAATGTCCTCTATGAGCGGGTCGAGCATCAGCGGTTCGATCTTCCCCAGATGGATGAAGTCGCGGGCGAAGTAGTACTGGAGCTTCCTCATGCTCGGCCTCGGGATGTTGAAGCCGTAGGTCTGCGCCAGCTGGGAGACCTTGCCGGTCAGGAACGCCTCCGCCTTCTCCCTGGTCTCTATGCTGCGGAGGTCGACGTCCATCTCCTCGACGAGCAGCTCGTTGAGCTGGGCGAACTGCTTCTTCTCGGTGGCGGTCAGCTCTGGCTCGATGACCAGGTACCTGTACCCCTCGACCCCCTCCTCCTTCGTTATGGCGCCATATACGTTGATGACGCCGGTCTTCAGGGGGAAGACCTCCACGAAGTTCTTCGACGAGTCCCCCAGAAGGCTGTTGATCGTCGACCGCTCGATCCCCTTGGCAGGCGCCGGCTGAGAGGCCGGGGCGGCGGGGCCGGGGGCACGCTTCGAGGCTATGAACAGGACCTCCAGAGCGACGACGGCGACCACCGCGGCAGAGAGGACTACCATGGCCGCGGAGGCCCCGAAGCCTGCGATGTCGGCGACGAGGACCGCGACCGGGAGCGTGGGGGCCCTCATGACGGCCAGGGCGAGCACCTCCACGATGAGGTAGCAGATGAGAGCGGCGAGCGCCCAGAGCCTAAGATCGAGCCTGGTGCCGCCTCGGGGGGCTTTCAACTGAGCGGGTCGGCCTGTCGTTTTGCTTAAGTCTGTGTAACTTCCGATGGGGCACACACCAGCGTTTCACACCGCCGGGTCGCCTGCCGGGAGGAGGGGGAGCCGGGGGAGTGGACAACTTCTTCACACCTCTTAAGAACCCCGCCAGGAGGCTCGATATTCGTGCGTTTGCGAAAAGACGTCAACGTCTACCTGTTCGACCCGACCAGGAAGTACTTCCACATAGTGATGGAGCTCGAAAACGTCCCCGGGGCCCTCAGGAGCGTACTTGAGGTGATGCAAGGCCTCCACCTGAACGTGCTCGGGAGCTTCTCTTCGGTGGACAGCTCCGCCCGGCTGGGGGTCTGGAGCGGCTTCGTGGAGGACAGCACCCACAGCGCCTGGGACCTCAAGAGGAAGCTGGGGGCCTCCCCCTTCGTGCACGACGCCATGGTGGTTGAGAGCAGCAAGGGGTTCCTGGTCGACGGCCTGCACTTCCCGGTCGCGTTCAACACAGGCACCCGCGCCGTCATGATGGGAGCGAGGGCCCTGGCCAACATGCTCGGGACGGTCAACGAGCAGTTCGGGTCCGGGGGGAACGTCATCCTCTACGAGGAGGGGCGCTCCTACGGGAAAGAGGTCGGGGCAGAATACATGATGAAGCTGGGGGCAGATTTCATAGCGTCCAACCTCGCCGAGGTGCTGAAGCTCTACCAGGCCCTGGGGTGGTTCAGGGTGTCGGCCGTGAAGTCCGACCCCGCCGGAGGGACCATCGCGATCCAGGCGGAGGAGAACTTCGAGTGCGCCGGCGCCGACTCGAAGGTCCCCCACAGCCACTTCGTGAGGGGGCACCTGGAAGGGATGGCCACGACCTGGCTCGGCAAGCCCATGGAGTGCAGGGAGACCCTCTGCATCGCCAAGGGAGACGAGCGCTGCGAGTTCGTCCTGTCCCCCAGGGCGGCCTAGGGCCCGACCCCCGTTCTAGGACTCAGGTTTTTTAGCGCACGCGCAGGAGCGACCCCATGGAGCTAGCGGAGCCCCCCGGCAGACGCACCGCACCCCGGCGCCTCATCCGGCTCCTCGTCGCGGGGGCCCTCGTCGCCCTCGCGCTGTTCTGCGTCCTGGTGTACGTCCACGCATACACGTCCTCCGCCTACCTGGTGCCTCCCATCTACTTCCTGGGGGGGGCGATGGTGGTCCTTGCCTCGGCCTCCATCCTCGACGGGATCTACTACGCCCTCCGTGAGTACCCGCAGCACCGGAAGGCAGTCGTCTTCATCGTGTGCATAACGGCGGCTACCCTCGTCGCCCATGCCTACGTGATCGGGAGCCCCTCGGCCTTCGCCGGTGGGTCGGTGTCAGGGAACCCTTCCGCGGGGTTCCACGACGGCCAGATATCGGTCCAGGGCGGGGTCTCAGGTAACCAGCTCCAACTGACGGTCACCGCCAGCGGCGGGAACGCCGTCGCTTCGCTGGACGTGTCGAGCGGCGGGGTCCCGCTGTCCGGGGACGGGTTCGGCTCCCCGCCGTCGTTCGCGGCGCCACTCAGACCGGGGTCGTCCGTCCAGGGGACCTGGTACGCCCCGTCCAACGCCTCCGAGGTGACGGTCCAGTACCAGTATCTCACCTGCTACGCCTCGGACAAGCAGGCCTACGGCTGCATCATGGACGAGGTGTACTACGTCCCTGAAGGGATGGCGATACTCAACGGCCAGCAGTGCACCACGACAGGGGCTCCCACAGACTGCCACCTCGAGCACCCCTTCATGGTGCCGGCGCTGCTCGCGGCCGGGATGGCGGTCTTCGGGCAGTACGACGTGGTGGGGTGGAGGCTCATGCCCGCCCTGCTCGGCACCTTCAGCCTCCCGCTGCTTTTCGGGATATCTTGGAAGCTCTCGGAGAGCAAGAAGGTGGCGGCCCTCGCCACCCTGCTCCTGGCACTCGACGTGATGTTCTTCTCCCAGTCGAGCGCCGGCCTCCTCGACGTCCCCCAGGTCTTCTTCATCCTGGCCGCCTTCTTCGCCTACTTCGCGAACCTGAAGTGGTGGAGGTTCGACAGGTACGTCGTAGCCGGGGTCCTCATGGGGGTGGCCGGCCTCGCCAAGGAGACGGCGGTCTTCGCCGCACTTGCGCTCCTCACCTACATCCTGTTCTTCGACGAGGGGGATAGGTGGGTGAGGCTCTACCAGGTCCTGAAGGTCACCCTGGTGGTCGGAGTCGTGTTCGCGGCCGGGCTGCAGGCCTACGACTCCACCCTGGCGCAGTCCGTGCCGACCTTCGCCACCAACGTGAGCTACATACTCAGCTACGGGTCCAGCCTGGTCGCGAAGCAGCTGGCCTGCTCCCCGGTCACCGGCTACTGGTGCATGTTCGCCAACAACCCCGGAGGGGCTCCCATACTCCCCATGGACTGGCTTGTCTACTACAGCCCGGTCGCCTACTACCTGGTGTCGGTGACCATCAACCCGGGGAACATGGTGTACGTCGCGGTGGGGTACTACGGCGTCACCAATCTGCTGGTGACCTGGAGCACCTACGTCTGGGTCCCCCTCGTGGTCTGGAACATCTTCGGCTACTGGAAGGCCCGCAGGGCCGGCAGGCTGGTGCAGCCGGCGGAACCCGTCCTCCCTGGACCGGCGCCGGCAGAACCTGTCCCCGGGGCCGAGCCACCCCTCGCGGCCGAGCAGGCGCCTGCCTTCGACGCGGCCGGGGCGAAGTTCGGGGCCTTCGCCCTGATCTTCTTCGCCTGGACCTACGTGCCGTACATCTTCCTGTTCATAGGCGAAAGGGTGACCTACCCCTTCTACATCATCCCGGCCATCCCCGCCATCGCCATGGGGGCGGCCTACTGGCTTTCGAAGAAGTGGTTCCCGAAGTGGCTGCTCGGAGTGTACCTGGCCATGGTCTTCGTCTTCTTCCTGGTCTACTTCCCCGACAAGGGGTTCCTCCCCGTGTGGCTCAGGGTGCTGATGAGGCACTGACCCAGTTAACAGACGTTAGAGTCTAGGTTCTGTCAAGTTGGCGTGCCTCGGGTCCCGCCGTAAAGAGTCGGGCCCCGAAGAGTTATTAGGAAATCACCATTGTCAAGTGATATGTTGATGTCCGAGATGAAATTTGCACTGAAGCATCCCAAACAGGCGTTAGTTTACGCTCTTTTAGGCGACACGGAATATAGACACATGCGGTGGTCCCGCAGTTGTCTGACGGCCAAAGACTCGGCTCTGCCATTCTCACTGCATGCTTCAAAGGCAACTGACATTCATGAGCATTTGGTTACGCTATTCATGCTCACGGTAGAGTTGAATTTAAGAACGGTTGTCGAATTGGGCACTCGCGGCGGGGAATCCACAGTAGCACTGCTCATGGCAGTAAAGGAGATTGGAGGAAAGGTATTCAGTTATGACGTCGACGAATGTTCGGAAGCGAAACACGTAATCAAGCAGTATGGCTTGGAAGAATATTGGGAATTTACCCGAGGCGACGACCTTTTCGCAAAGTGGAACTCTCCAATCGATCATTTATTCATCGATACAACCCACACATACGAGCAAACGTCGAAGGAGCTTCAGAGGTATGAGCCATTCGTCAGAAGCGGCGGGATAGTTACCATGCACGATTCAGTTTCATTTCCGGAGGTGAAGCAAGCCGTTCAAGACTATTCTCGACTCAGGAGAGACATCAAACTCTACGAATATCTGAATAACAACGGCTTGTTCGTTCTTTTTAAGAAGTGAATCATGTGAAACTCCAGAAGATTCTCGCCTACGATTCTTGGGCCACTGGTTCAGGAAGTATGTCTCCCTGATGGACGGCTATCTCGACCAAATATTCCCTCAGCTTGTCGACCACTGGCGGGCGGACGAGCTTTACGTGAAGATTCGGGGGAACAGGAAATATCTCTTCGCCATGATGGACGACGAGACTCGGTTCAGTTTAGCACAGGAGGTCCCCACTGGAAGGAGACCCACGACACGAACAACCTGTTCAGACGGGCCGAGGAAGTGGCCGAGAAGGTTCCGAAGAAGCTGACGAGGGATGGCCTGAAGTTATACCATACGGCCTTCGTTCAGAAGTTACAGTAGGTGGACAAGGACGCCGTTCACGTTCAGGAAACCCGGTTTGACGGCGAAATCTACAACAACAAGGCGGAGAGGCAGAACGGGGAAACGAGGGACAGGGAGAAGGTGATGCGGGGGCTGAAGAGGATGACTCCCCAGTAATCGAGGGAATGATGCTCTTCCACAACTACTTCAGGCCGCACATAGCGTTGGACGGAAAGACACCGCTGAGGCGGCTGGAATCAAAATAGAGGGGGAGAACCTTGGATAACGGCGATTCAGAACACCTCAAAATGCCCGGCTCTTTACGGCGGGAACCGAGGCACGCCAACTTGCCGGAGCCTAGACTTAACAAACGTTAAAGACTGGTAGAAATCGCGCAAAATCAGTTGGATTACCTCCCGAGGTTCCTCATGTCCACCAGGCCCCCAGGGGACAACGTCTACGAGGTCCTGGTGGTAGGCGAGGACGCGGTGGGGGTCCTCAACAAGGTCACGGAGGTGTTCTCCCAGAGCGGCGTCAATTTCATCTCTTCCCATGGGCAGGTGGACGAGGCGGCCAAGCTCTTCGCCAACGCGTTCTTCTGCGACCTGTCGAAGGCGAAGATGGGCCCGGACGAGCTGCGGCGGAAGCTCGCATCCCTCCCCTTCGTGAGGGACGTGAAGGTCGCGCCCATGCATGGAGCCATGCACGAGGAGTTCATGTTCCCGATGTCCACGGTCTTCGACGGGAGGGTGCTGATGGTCGGCGCGTCAGCCTTCGGCCAGGTCGAAGGGAGGCTCGTGGAGATATTCGGTTCGGCCGGGGAGGTCATGGCCTACGAGCAGGGGAGGGCCTACTCGGTCGCGACTTTGGCAGACATGGAGGACTACAGGAAGAAGGTCGGGGCGACATGGGACCTGGGGAACATCATGTCGTGGATAAGGGCCCAGGGGTGGGCGGTGGCGGAGATCACGGAGACCCCCGAGCTGTACGGGGTGAAGCTCTCGTCTATTCCGACTCTGAAGGGGGAGAGGGTGAGCGCTGGGCTCGGCAGATTCCTCACCGGGATGATGGTGGGGATGCTCGAGTACCACGCCGGCCAGCGGCTGGCCGCAGACCCCACCGACTACGACCCCGCTTCGAACAGCTATTCGTTCAAGGTGAGGAAGCAGGCGAAGAGGCCCCAGTAGGGCTACCTTTCCCGCGAAAGAGCCCCGCTCGAGAGCCTGTAGACCGCGGTCCCGACCCCGGCTTCCTCGGCGCTGGTCGAGACCATGACCACCGTGGTCCCGAGGTCCCGGTTGAACGAAGCCATCAGGTCGAGCAGCGCCTTCGCGTTCTCGTCGTCGAGGGAGGACGTGGGCTCGTCGGCGAGGACGACCGCGGGCCTGGTCACCATCGCCCTTATGGCGGCGATCCGCTGCTGCTCCCCATGGCTCATCTCCTTCGGAAGCCGCTCTCCGAGCCGCTCCAGCCCGAAGCGCCCGAGGTCAGCCAGGGCCCTCTCCCGCCGCTCGGCCCCCTTAACCCCCCCTAGCCACATCGGGACCTCGATGTTCTCCCGGGCCGTTATGTGGGGGATCAGATTGAACCCCTGGAAGATGTAGCCGACCTTCTCCCTTCTGATCCGGGCCGCCTCCGACTCGCCCATCCCCGCGGTCTCCTCCCCTGCGACCCTCACCGAGCCCTTCGACGGCCTGTCGAGGAGCCCCATGAGCCTGAGCAGAGTGGACTTGCCGGACCCCGACCGGCCGTAGACGCCTACGAACTCCCCCCTCCCCACCGTCAGGTTGACCCCCTTCAGAACGTGGTCGCCGGCCGAGTAGGACTTCCAGACGTCGGTCAGCGAAAGGACGGCGGTGTCCAACTGTGCCCTGGACGGCTCCGGCCGGGCTTTAAGGCGATGGGGCCGGGCTCGACCCCGCGACCCGCAGATGGGGCGCCACCCCAGCCCCGGTGCGACGCTGCGGAGGACCTCGGCCGTCCCTCCCCGACCCACTTCGGCCGGGGAGCGTTGAAGGCCCAGCGCAGGGGGTCGTCGCAGTCTAGAATGATAGCGAGGGGCGCTCAGGAGGTCCTGTCGCCGGACTTCGGGGTCCTCCTCCAACTGACCCTGACGTGCAGGAGGAATGCGGCCAGGGCCGCGAGGGCGACGACCCCCTGGATGATGGCGTAGGGGACGGAGAAGAAGACGACGCCTGCGCGCCCCTCCTCGAGCCCCGCGGAAGAGACCCATGCGCCCAGGACGTAGAGGGCGAGGACCCCGAGCACGGCCGGGCCGAGGACCCACGGCCAGACGGGTGCGAGCAGCAGCAGGACGACGAACCCCCCGGGCGCCAGCGGGGAGAGCAGGGACATGGCGACGTCGAAGCGCTCAGAGAGCGGCAGGTGCGACAGCGCCCCCCGGTTCTTCCACAGGGCGTCGAACATCCCCTTGTACCAGCGGAGCCTCTGCCGCGCCAGGTCGCCCAGGTTTGAAGGGGCTTCGATGCCGACCCTCGCCCCGGAGAGCCGGACCCTCATCCCCCTCGCCTCTTGCCTCAGCGAGAGGTCTGTGTCCTCGGCGAGGGCCTCCTCGTCCCACGCCTCGCCTTCAGGCAGCGACCCCCTGCGGACGAGGGCGAAGAAGCCAGTGGCAGGGAGGAACAGCCCCAGCCTGTCCTTCGCCCTGGCGACCCTGGCCCAGGCCTTGGACTCGAGGTCTAGGGTCCGCTGAATCACCCCCGAGCGGGCGTTGGAGGAGAAAGGCTCGCCGACGACGGCCCAGCAGTCCTCGCCCCTGGCGCGGGGGAGCATCTCCTTGATGCAGTCAGGCTCCACGAGGGAGTCTTCGTCGAGCAGCAGCACGAACTCCCCCCCGGCGTCGGGGACCGCCCAGTTCAGGGTGTGCGCCTTCCCTCCTTGTTCGCCTGCGACGAAGACCCGGAGCGGGTCCGCCAGCCCCTCGCCGAGGGCCTGGTCTTCCGTCCCCCCCTCCCCGAGAGCGAGCACGAGCTCGACGCCGGGATAGTCGATGGCGTCCGCCCTCCTGAGGGTCTCCCTTACCGCGTCCCCTCCCCTGAGGGCTGAGACGACCACAGTCACTTTCGGGGAGCTGGGAGCCACCCCGGGGTCGGCAGCGAGGGGCCGAGACCCCAGGACGAAGAGGACGGTGGAATAGCCGGTGAGGGTGAAGAGGGCGACGCCTGCGACCCACCCCAGCACCCCCAGGAAGAAGAGGAAGTCCAACCGCGCAGAGAGCCTCCGGGGCTGTTCTTCTGCGTTGTCCGGCGGCTACAGGCGGCCGGCGGCCGGTCCGCCTGGAGTAGTTCAGGACCCGACCGAGAACTCGCAGACCGAGGCGCCGTCCTTCACGCACTTCGACTCTGTCACCCTCACCCCCTCGTCGCCAAAGACGGTGGCGAAGAGCCCCGCCAGGTGGCCGCGCATGAAGTTGCACCCTGTGCGGGCTTCCTGGGATCTCTCGGTGCACTCGAAGCATTCGTGGACCTCCACCGCGGCGCGCTTCGCTTCCTTGCCGAAGGCCGAGACCTCCATCTTCCCCCACCCCACCGCTGAGTAGATGGCGATGACCTCGTCCAGGTCTTCTCTTGTGTCCACCTTGTAGGCGCCGAGCAGGTCTTCCCACGAAGGCTTCCCGTGGTTGTACCCCATCTGGTAGAGGAGGACGTCGGCGCCGGTCGAAAGCAGCGACCTTATCGCCCGTTCCATGACCTCGAAGAAGTGCGTCCGTATCAATATCGCCCTGTCCCCCGTGCTCCACCTGAGCGGGAAGCTCAGCGCGTCCACCAGCATCCCTTTGTGCGCCTCGGCCACCTCCACGTCCTTGACGTAGGGGGACGTCAGGAGCAGCGCCTTCACCTCGGCCTTGGAGGGCCTCCCCTCGGTGGCCTCGACGTACCAGCTGCATCGGGCGTAGCCTCCTTCTCTCTCCGGACCGACGAAGCCGGAAACAAACCTGAACTTCGCGCGCTCGATCCTCGACGAGAGGTCGGTGAGGGCCCCCACCCTGTGCTCCAGCCTCACTGCGACCAGAAAGAGCTTGGCCCCCTTCTCCCTTTCGTAGACGATCACGTCCTTCCCCTTCGGCACGGCGTTGCTTCTCCAAAGGGTTCCTATAGATTTTTGGTGTGCATGCTGGTAGATTGGCTAGCGGCGCCTTGATGCCAGGCCGACCACGACGGAGGCCGCCACGGCAGCCGCTGGGCCGACGCAGGAGATGAGCAGGGCGGCGGGGTCCAACGGCACCTGCACCGGCTGGAAGAAGAACTCCAGCGCCCCCTCGGCCGCCAGGTACCGCACCCCGAGGTACGCCGCCAGGAAGCCTGCGCCCCCGGCCAGGAGCGAAACCGGGACCGCGGCGCCCAGGTGCCACCCAAGCTCCATCCTCCTCCCCATGCCCAGGGCCGCGAGCGCCTCGCTGGTGGACCGTGCGGACTCCAGCCAGTAGGAGGTCGCGAAGTAGACGGCGAGGAAGGACGCCAGCAGCACGACGACGTCGAGCGCTTCGAAGGCGGCCTGGACCACCCCGACCCCCCTGCCGAGCATCGACTCGATGGAAGGCGCGGGCACCCCCGACGTGAAGACCGAGACGAGGCTCGCCGTGGGGGCCAGCTGAAGCTGCTGGACGACCGCGTTCCCGGCCGCGCCGCCGGACTGCGGGGACCCCTTCGCGATGGCCCGGAGGAGCAGGGTGTCGTTGAACACGGCAGGGTCGACTTTGAGCCGGTCGAAGGTCACCGCAGACGCCGAGAGCCCCAGCAGCCCCCTGGCCAGCTGGAGCGACGAGATGAGCTCCGAGTCGTAGGGAGAGCCTGCGGAGACTATGGCCGCCACCCGGACGTCAGCGGAGGACCCCGACAGGACCCCGCGCAGGGCGACCTGTGCCCCGACCCCCAGGCCCAGCTGGCGGGCAAGGCCGACCCCAGCGTAGACCGTCGCGTTGCCCAGGGGGTCGAGGCTCCCCTGGACCAGGCTGATGGACTGGACCGACGCGAAGTCCGACAGGTTGACCCCCCTGACCACTGCCACGGCCCCCCCGACTTCGACCGGGGCGTACACCTCGGGGCTGGCGCCCAGGACCCCCGGCACAGTCGCGGCGGCCTGGACGACGCTGAGGTCGACCGACCCAGTCGCGGGGACTTTCCCCCCTCCCGAGAGGACAACGATGCCGGGGCCGGTCCCCGGGGACGAGAGGAAGGCGCTGGCGGACCCGGAGAGAAGCATGGACGTCGAGGACACCGCGACCGAGACGAGGAGGACCAGGGCGAAGAGCCCTCCTACCTCTCTCCACCGGGTGAGCCTTCGGAGCGTCAGCGGGACCCCCCTGGGCGCGAGACGGCCAGGGACGACCCCGAGCCGAGAAGAAGAGCGGTCAACGCGAGGAGCGCGGCGAGCCCCAGCGACCCAGGGGACAGCTCTGGGACGTAGAAGGGTGCGCCCAGGAGGACAACGGCGGCCCGGAACACCACCTGGGACGCCACCACTCCGAGCGAAACCCCGACGGCGAGCGAGAGGGGCGCGAGCAGGACCCCCCTGGCGAGGAGGACGGTGCCCAGGCGGTCGGACCCTCCCAGGTCTCTGATGAGGCCGGCCGTCTGGGTGAACGAGCGAGCCGAGTCCAGGGTCACCATGAAGGAGGCCGCGGCGATCACGAGCCACACTGGGACCAGCCAGGCGGCGAGGAGGGCGTCGGCCTCGGCCAGGAAGTACCCCACGAAGAGCGCCGCCCCTCCCGTGCCTGCGGGGGCAGATGCGGCGATGAGGTCCCGCAGCGCCAGCGAGCCGGTCACCAGCGCCACCAGCGAGGAAAGGGCGAGGAGCCGCACGACGAAAGCCTTCGGCTCGCCCAGGGCCAACCTGACGAGGGCGCTCACGGGGGCACCGGAGGGGGGGCTTAGGATAAGCATCTCGGAGCCGGCCGCTTCCGCGAAGGCGAGATTATTTTAGGGGCAGAGGGGGACCCCCTGACAAGAATGCCTCTCGCGACGGGGCGGTCCGGTTGAAGGGGGTCGTCATCGCCGGGGGGCACGGGACGAGGCTGAAGCCCTGGACCTTCTCTTCCAACAAGAACATCGTCCCGGTCGCGAACCAGCCCATGATACACTTCGCCATCCGGAGGCTCCGCGAGGCAGGGATAGGGGAGGTCGGGTTGGTGCTGGGCCCCGTCAGCGACGAGTCGGGGCTCGAAAGGCACACCGACGTCAGGGCGGTCCTCGGAGACGGGTCCAAGCTCGGCGTGAAGATCGAATACATCTACCACCGCCCCCCCAAGGGGCTCGCGAGCGCGGTGAGGGCGGCCAGGGACTTCGTCGGAGGCGACCCCTTCGTCGCGGTGCTCGCGGACAGCCTCATCGACGAGAAGCTCGAGCCCTCGATCAGGATGTACGCCGAGGCCGGGCTTGACTGCCTCCTCTCGGTCACCCCGGTCGCGGACCCTTCGAGGTATGGCATCGCCGAGGTCGAAGGGGGGAGGGTGGTCCGCCTCGTCGAGAAGCCGAAGCGCTCGAAGAGCAACCTCGCCGTGAAGGGGACCTACGTGCTTGGGCCCGCCGTCTTCGACGCCATCGACAGGACAGGGCTGAGCGCCAGGGGGGAGCTGGAGATCACAGACGCCCTGCAGAAGCTGCTTGAATCGGGGGGGAGGCTGGGGGTGAGGAAGATACGTGGGTGGAGCGGCGACATGGGCACCCCCGGCGGCCTGCTGCGGGCCAACAGGCACCTCCTCCTACAGGCGAACCTCGAGATAGAGGGGAGGCTGTCGGCCGAGACCCGGGTCGAGGGGAAGGTCGGGGTCGGGAAGGAGACGGTCACCGTGGGCAAGGTCAGGCTGAAAGGGCCAGTCATCATCGGGGAGAGGTGCGTCATCGGGCCCGGGTGCACCCTCGGGCCCAACGTCGCGGTGGGGGACGACACGGTGGTCAAGAGGGCCTCGATACGCGACTCCATCGTGATGCAGAGGTGCGAGGTGGACTGCGACACCACCATATCCTCCAGCGTGATAGGGAACGACACGGCGCTCAAGCTGCAGTTCTCGCGCGGGGCCCAGCACCGCCTCTACCTCGGGGACGGGGTCTCGATGTTGCAGACCTGACGCGCAATATCGGACGGACCCGGGCCGGGGCCGCCCGGCCTCAGGGGAGCATCGGGTGAACCCTGTCCAGGAGCTCGAGGGCGAGGCCGCCGCTGTTCACGCCCACCTGCTCGACCTGGAGCCCCAGGGGGACGTCGAGACGGCGGCTTTCGACCCCTGCAACGACCTCCCGGAAGACCTCGGCCGACAGTTCGACGGACCTCCGGCCCATCTGGGCCCCTCCGCCGAGGGCCCTCTTCATGGAGGGGGGGACGACGACGTCCAGGGACTCGATCAGGGAGAGGATGCTCGGGCTGGGGATGGTGGCGAGGCTCACGAAGATGGTGACGGGCTCGGTCCCCTTCGCGTCGCAGAGCACCTTGTAGGACGTCAGGAAGTCGAGTGCCGGCCCGGGGTCGAAGGCGATTTGCGCCGTGACGAAGTCGCACCCTGCCTTCGCCTTCGCCCACACCCGTCTTGCCTCGTCGAGCCGCCCGTTTTCTTCGCCGTATTCGCCCGTATCCACGGAGCGCCGGTCGAATATGCAGATCCCGCCGAGGGCGACACCAGCGCCTTTGACCGGCCTGAGCGCACCAAGCGCTTCGAGGACCCCCGGCCCCGGAAGAACGTCTCCGCTCTTCTCCTTCCCGACGAGGACGAGGTTCTGGAACCCGTAGTCGTCAAGGACCTTCCGCGCCCTGTGGAGGAACGCCTCCATGGGGAGCCGCGGGGCTATCATGTTGACCACCGGCTCCTTGTATTCCTTGATCATCAGGGCGTACTCTTCGGGCGGGATGGTCACCGGGGAGTATCGGACGCGCCCCCCTTCCTCCCTTTTCGTCAGCTCGGGGACGTTCACCGCGTCTATCCTCGGGTCATGGAGGACCTCCTCGACCCCCCTCAGCTCCGACTGGTACCTCGAGGTGTCCTTCCTGGGCGGGACGATCTCGTAGAGGACGGGGCCGTCCCTCAGCTTCTCTTTCAGCGCCATGCGGTGGTCCCCGGAGCGCGGCCGCAGGCGCAAGATGGAGGCGGGGCGCGGGCAAGCGTCCGCCATGTGGCGGAGACGGCCAAGGTCGAGGTCGAGGGGGGGTCGGCGACGGGGTTTCGCAGGCCCTTCGGCATCGACGTCCCGGGCATCGGGCGGTAGAAGGCGGCTTCCATGTCAGGCGTACTTCTTGCGCAGGATTCCCGCTGCCTCGGTCATCGACTTCAGCTTGGCGAAGGCGATCTCGCGGGGGAAGGTCCTGAACATGCCCGGCGCGAACCCGCAGTCGGGGTTGAGCCAGATCCTTTCAGGCTCGATGCTCCCGATCACCCTCTCCGCCCGGGCGACCACCTGCTCGGGCGACTCCACCTCGTAGTTCTGGACGCTTATCACCCCGAGGCCGATCTCCACTCCGTCGGGGAACTCCTTGACGAGCTTGGCCGGGTCTCCGGTCCCCTGACTGGTGTACTCCAGGATCCACTGGCTCGTCCTGGCCTCGAGCAGCTCGGGGAGGAACCTCTCGTACCCCTGGTCGAAGTAGGGGGAGTCCTTGTTGGGCCAGCGGTCCATGTGGACCCCTATCTTCACCCCGCTCACCCCCTTCACCACCTCGTTCAGCATGTCCACGGCGAGCTTCAGCTCCTCCTTGAACCCCCTGTACTCCTGACCGTAGAGTTCGCGGAAGACGTTCCTGTACCTGTCGGGCTTGTCCCCGGCCTCGGTGAGGTCCCCGAGCATCGGCTCGTCCAGCTGGACGAAGGAGACCCCGGCGTCCCTCAGCCTCCCCACCTCGTTCCTGAGGAGCTTCGCGTAGGCATAGCCGAAGTCCTCGGGGGTGGGATACGCCCCCTCCGAGTGGGTGCGGTGCCAGCTCTCCCACATGACGAGGTAGGGGGCGGGAAGGGTCACCTTGAACGGCTTCTTCGAGTATCTCCGCGCCTTCTCGAACTCGTCTGCGGCTATGACCGCGTCCCTCAGCTCCTCGGTGACCACGGCCCGCATGTAGGTGAGCTGGACCTTGTTCCGCTTCAATATCTCCATCGCGTCGGGGTTGAGCTCCGTGATGTGCATGACCTTGAAACCGGGGATCTTGTCCCCGACGAAGCTGACGAAGCTGCTCCGCCGCTGCTCCCCGTCGGTGATGACGTCTAGCCCGGCCTCCTCTTCCCCCCTGATGGTCGCCTCGGTCGCCCTCTCCAGCTGGACGTCCAGCTCTGCCTGGGGTATCTCCCCCTTGGCCCGCTTCTTCGAGGCCTCGATCAGGTCACGCGGCCTGGAGAAGGACCCGACCACCGTCGTCGTGAAAGGCCCGCTCAACTGAGCTTGGCCCTCAGCGCGGCTACCCGGTCGGTCTTCTCCCAGGTGAAGTCCGGGTCCTCCCTCCCGAAGTGGCCGTAGCAGGCGGTCTTCCTGTAGATCGGCCTGAGGAGGTCGAGGTCTCGGATGATAACGCCTGGTCTCATGTCGAAGGTCTTGCTGGCGGCGTCTGTGATCTTCTCGTCGGAGAACATCCCGGTCCCGTAGGTGTCCACCATGAAGGACACGGGCTTCGCCACGCCGATGGCGTAGGCGATCTGGACCTGGCACTTCTCGGCGAGCTTCGCGGCGACGATGTTCTTGGCGATGTACCGGGCCATGTAAGCTCCCGAGCGGTCGATCTTGGTAGGGTCCTTGCCTGACTGGCACCCGCCTCCGTGGGCCCCGACGCCGCCGTAGGAGTCGACGATGATCTTCCTTCCTGTGAGCCCCGAGTCGGCCAGGGTCCCCCCTATCACGAACCTCCCGGTCCCGTTCACTATGAACCTCGTGCCGCTGTCGAGGAGGTCCTTCGGGATGACCTGTCTGACCACCTTTTCGACCACGTCGCTCTTGACCTGCGACTCTTCCGCCGACTCGTTATGCTGGGCCGCCACCACCACCGCGTCCACCCTCTGGGCCTTGCCATCGTCGTACTCCACCGTCACCTGGGATTTCCCATCCGGCCTCAGGTAGGGAAGTGTCCCGTCTTTCCTCACGTCCGCCAGCCGCTTCACTATCCCGTGGGCGAGCATGATAGGGAGGGGCATGAGCTGTTTGGTCTCGGTGGTGGCATAGCCGAAGGTCATCCCCTGGTCACCGGACCCGATCTCCTCGACGGGCCTGTTCACCCCCCTTGCGATGTCGGGAGACTGCTCCTCGATGGAGATAAGGACCCCGCAGGTCTCCCAGTCGAGGCCGTCCCTGGCGTTGTTGAAGCCGATGTCCTTGAGGACGCCTCTGACGACCTGCTTGACGTTGACGTAGGCCGTCGTCGTTATCTGTCCGGTGACTATCACAGTCCCCTGCATGATGAGGGTCTCTGCGTCGACCCTCGCCTTCTTGTCCTGTCTGAGGACATCGTCGAGGATCGCGTCAGAGATCTGGTCCGAGCACTTGTCGGGGTGCCCCTCGGCGACGCTTTCGGAGGTGAACAGGTGGTGTCTTGCCATGAAGGGAGCGCGCACTGGTAACGCGATATATACTTGACTGCACGGAATATTCGTATAGGAATAGCGCCTTGTTCCGGGTCGCCCGCCAGGACCTCCACCCCCGGCCATCGGAGTCGGCCGCCACGCCATATACGAAAATACCGGGAGACGTGCTACCTGCGGGACCTCCGGCCCAGGTGCGGGTACGCGCGGTCAGGACAGGGATATTACCCCCGAAGGTCCCCCGGTGGCCGTGTCTTCGAGCCTCGTCGAGCCACGCCAGCTCAGGAAGATACGGACCCAGCTGGGGTACACCCAGGGGAGGCTGGCGAAGGCCGCCGGAGTGAGCCAGTCCATCATTGCGAAGATCGAGGCTGGGAGCGTCGACCCTACCTACGGCACCCTGGCCGCCATATCGAAGGCCCTGAGCTCGGTGGGGAGGGGGAAGGTCAAGAAGGCGGCGGACGTCATGTCCTCCCCGGTGGTGGGAGTCCAGGAGGACGCGACCATCAGGGAGTGCGCCGCCCTGATGAGGAGGAAAGGTTTCTCCCAGGTCCCTGTCTTCTCGGGGGAGAGGATGGTGGGGACCCTCACCGACTCCCACATCATGGACCTCCTCGCCGCCTCGTCGGACCCTCAGGGGGTTCTCGGGGAGAAGGTGAAGGGACACGTCGAGCCCGTCTTTGCCGTGGTGGGGAAGGACACCCCGGTGGACGCGCTCTTCTCGCTCTTCAAGTACCTGCCAGCGGTGCTGGTGGAGTCGGAAGAGAAGATCCAGGGGATAGTGACGAAGATCGACCTCCTCGCCGCGGAAGGGGCCGGTTAGCGCGGGCTGCAGGGCCGAGCCTTTAAGTACGAAACCCCCCTAACTGGTCAGGTTGGACCTGGCCTGGCTCGGGGCGGCTCCCACTGCAGGTCGGCGGCCCCGGCTGAGATGCGCTCGTGTTTCTTCGTTCTGCCTGCAACTCCGTGAGCAGCCTGCCCCGGGGGCGGCACCGGCTTGAGCCTC
This sequence comes from archaeon, assembly GCA_021819105.1. GTDB lineage: Archaea > Thermoproteota > Nitrososphaeria > Nitrososphaerales > Gagatemarchaeaceae > UBA183. The sequence continues at coordinate 9,715 of JAKASK010000001.1, read as the reverse complement.
CGGCGCCTCAGGGGCGGGGGGAAAGCAGACCGCCGCGGGTGGCTCGCTGTAGCCGCCGTCGTGCTTCTTTCAGCCTCGGCCCTGCTCCTGTTCGGCGCGCCCAGGGCCGCGGGAGCGTCCACCACCGTCGCCACGGTCGGCGGGCTCGGGGTGGATTCGATAGCCATCGACCCGACTTCGAACGTCCTCCTCGCCGTGGACGGGTACGCGCCCCTGAACGGGTGCAGCCCGGCGAACTCGGCCAACCTTCTGGGGATCTCCATGCCCTCGGGAAACCTGCTGTTCAACGACTCCCTCGTCAGCAGCTCGAACCCCTGCGGCAACGTCGGCATCGACTTCGACGTCTCGGCCGTCTCCAACATCGCCGTGGACCCGACCAACGGGGTGGCCTACGTGGGTGTGAGCCAGTGGGACTGTAGCGCTCCCCCGTGCCCGGTGAACGTGGATGCGATCAAAGTGAGCACCGGGGCAGTGATCGCGGCGATACCGGTCGCCACAGCCGAGTTCGTGGCCGTGGACCCCACAACCCATCTGGTCTTCGCAGGGGGCGAGCCGTCCGCGGTGTCGGGGAACGTCGACGAGATCTCCGAGGCGACCAACTCTGTGGTGGCGAGCCTCAACGTCACCGCCGCCTCAGGGGCCGGGGTGAGCGCCCTGGCGGTGGACACCGCCAACCACCTGGTCTACGGTTTCTCTTCCGCCTACAGTCAGGGGCTCGTCGCCCTGAACGAGTCGCCCTTCTCCCTGGCCTACAACGTCTCATGGATAGGAGGGACCGGCCTCGCCGTCGACCCGGGACTGGGCCTCCTCTACATTGACGACTCTGTGGGCCCGGGGCTGAACGTGGCGAGCACGACGTCGCACGCGGTCGTCGGCATCGGGCCCTCCGCGTCTGATTACATCGCTGTGAACACGAACACCCACCTGGTCTTCCTGGCGTCGAACGGCGAGAACGCGGTGGAGGTCGACACCCCCAGCGGGGGCAACCTCCTGAACGTCACCAACCTCCTGATGAATCAGAACGCCTCCTCGGCCGCGGGGCGGTCCCCGTTCGGGATCGCGGTGGACTCGACGAGGAACCTCGTCTACGTAGGGTCGAACTCCACGGTCCAGGTCCTGGACGCGTCGTCCGTGTCCGTGACCTCGACCACCTCCGAGTCCCAGACCACGACTTCCGCGTCGGCCACCACGACCACGACGTCAGCCGCGACGAGCACCTCTCAGGGTCAGTCGACCACCGGCACCCCATCAACGTCGGGAAGCGGCGGCATCCCCCAGTTCCCGTTCCAGCCCCTTGCCGTTATAGCGTTCACCGCCGTGCTGTTCGCCGCCTACTTCGCGGCCAGAAGGCGGGCGACCAGGCACCAGACGTTCCGGCCGGTCTCGGCCTAGGCGCGGCGCGCCTCCGCTCCTTCATGTTCCCGGCCGCCGACCCTCGCAGTTCGACGGGCCTGTCGCTAGGGGGTGCGGCGCCAGCGAGCTGCGTGACACAGCCTCCTGAACAGGCAGGTCGCGACTTTTTAATTGCGCGGGGCGCAGAGGCCGGCTAGCGCTTCAGGGGCTCTGGGAGCTTCCTCTTCACCTTGAGGTCCGCCTTCACCCATTCCGCCTCCTTCTTCAGGCCGTCCTCCAACGACACCTTCGTGCTCCACCCCAGCACCCGCGAAGCCTTCTCAGACGTCCCCACGAAGTACTGCACGTCCCCCTTCCTGGGCGGGAAGTACTGCTTCCCTGCCGCGCTCCCGGTGACCGAGTTGACCATGTCGGCCAGCTGGTTGAGGGTGACCGGCCTCCCGGTCGCCAGCAGGAAGGTCTCCCCCAGCGCCGCCCTGTTGTCCATGGCGCGCATGTATGCGTCCGCGATGTCGTCGACGTAGGTGTAGTCGCGGACCTGGGTCCCGGTCCCGTAGATGGGGAGGGGCTTCCCTTCCAGGCCGAGCTTGATCCAATAGGCGATGAAATTGTACCAGCCGCTCATCCAGTAGGGCTGCCCCGGCCCGTAGACGTTGCTCGGCCTCAGGACCGCCGACTTGATCCCGTAGAGCCCGTTGTAGATGCTGCAGAGGAGCTCGCCGTAGATCTTGTGGACGTTGTAGAAGGTGCTCGGGTTGTAGGGGAAGGACTCGTCCGCGATCTTCCCCGCGGGGATGTCCCCGAGGACGCTCCTGCTACTGGTGTAGATGACCTTGGCCCCGTCGTTGTACTTCCTCACGGCCTCGAAGACGCTGAACGTACCGTTGGCGTTCCTGTCGAAGTCCTCCCTGGGGTAGTCGACGGAAAGGAATGTGGAGACCTGGGCCGCGCAGTGGAAGACCACGTCGACCCCCTGGACGTCCTGCTTCGAGATCTGCTTGGTGGCCTTCTTGGTGAACTTCACCCCCCTGGGGAGGTTCGACGTCCGCCCCGCCGAGAGGTCGTCGATGACAGAGACCTTGTGGGAGTCCGCCACCAGCCTGGCGACGATGTGGCTCCCGATGAAACCCGCTCCGCCTGTGACGAGGATGCGCAAGTGCGACGCCTCTGACCCCTCTCCTGTTAAGCGTTCGCGCGGGAGCCGTGGAACCTGTTGATCATCTTCGGGGTGGCCTGGAGGGGCTCTCGCGCCCCTTGGCCCACGTCATGAGGTCGAGCATCACGGCGCACCGTCGCCCCCGGGGGACGGGCCGAGCCCCACGGCCCGGAGCTCCACCCCTCCCTTCCTGAACGCCGCCGGGTCGTAGACCCTGCGCCCGTCGAAGACGAAAGGCCGCCGCATGCGGGCCCTGAAGAACGACGGCTTCAGCCTGCGGAACTCGTCCCACTCGGTGACCACCACCGCGCAGTCGGCTCCGTCGACGCACTTCCCGGCGTCAGGGGCGAGCCTCAGGCCGGGGTCCGCCTCCTTCGCGTTGGCTCCGGCGACCGGGTCGTAGGCGACGACGGCCGCTCCGTTGGTCCGCAGCAGCGATATGAGCCTGAGGGAGACCGCGTCCCTCACGTCGTCGGTGTCAGGCTTGAACGCGAGCCCGAGGACGGCGATGCGCTTCCCTCCGAGCTCCCCGAGCACCCCCTCGATGGCGCTGAGAGCCGCCAGGGCCTGGTCTTCGTTCACCTCGAGGGTCCCGTCGACCAGCGGCATGGGGACGGTCAGCTCCCTGGCAAGGCTCCTCAGGGCCCTCAGGTCTTTGGTGAAGCAGCTCCCCCCGAACCCCAGGCCGGCGTCGAGGAACCTCCGTCCGATCCTCTTGTCGAGGCCTATGGCCCCCGCCACCACCTCCACGTCGCACCCGGGGACCGCGGAGCAGAGCCGCGCGACCTGGTTGATGTAGCTCACCTTCATCGAAAGGAACGCGTTGGACGCGTACTTGATCATCTCGGCGTTGGCAGGCGTGGTCTCCACCACCGGGGGCATCGCCCTGCCGTAGTAGGCCCGGAAGAGGGCGACCAAGGCGGAGGAAGACTTGGCGTCGGCGCCCCCCACGACCACCTTGTCCGGGGACAGGGTGTCCTCCACCGCCTTCCCCTCCCTCAGGAACTCTGGGTTGTAGGCCAAGCCGAACTCCCCCAGCTTCTTCTTCGACTCCGCCTCGAGGAGGGGCCTGACGACCTTTTCGGTGGTCCCGGGGACCGTGGTGCTCTTGGGGACGACGACCGGGTACCCCTCGGCGCGCCTGAGGTGGGTGCCCACGTCCTTGGCAGCCGCGAGGACGTAGGAGAGGTCGATGGACCCGTCGGGCCTCGAGGGCGTGTTCACGGTGACGAACAGGAAGCCAGGGTGCCCAGCCTCCTTCAGGGACCCGACGAACCTCAGCCTCCCGGACTGCGTCCCCTTCCTGAGGAGCTGGGGCACACCAGCCTCTCCGATTGTGGATACCCCGCGCCTGAGCTTGGTGAGCTTCGCCTTGTCTATCTCCACGCCCGTCACTTCGAACCCCCTGCTCGCGAAGCAGACCGCGGTGGTGAGCCCCACGTACCCCATGCCCACGATGGCGATCGAGGCGCCGACCCTGACCAAACGGAGGGGAGCAGCCCGGGCGCAATCTAAGGGTTGCGAAAGGGCCGGCCACCCGAGGACAGGTAAGGCGCGTCAGCCAGGGGCACCGTGCCGCATGAACGGGGGGCGTCCGAGGACCGGGAGTGGGGGCCTACCAGGGCTGTTCTCCGCTCCGCAGGGGCCGCTAGGCCCTGGGCTGGCCGACCCTGTCGACCGCTTCCCTGAGCAGCCTCAGAGATTCGTCGAGCTTCTCCCTCGACTCCTTGGATTCGACCTTGAAGGACTCTAGGAGCTCGGTGGTCTTCTTGGTCTGCTCCGCCATCTCTGACATGATGGTGGAGAGTTTCTGGGATATGGCGTCATACCTGTCCCCAAGGTTCCTGAAGTTCGAGTCGGTCCTATCTGCGAACCCTCTGAACTCCCCCCGGTAGTCTCCGAACTCCACCCGGCAGTCTCTGAACTGAGCCTCCATCCCACCCATCGCCTCCTGCAGCTCCTCCTGGACCGTCCCAAGCTTGACCGAGAATGTCCCGACCTTGGCAGGAAGGCGTGTCGCCGACGCCAAGATATCTCTGACAACGGCCGGAGGCGGGGGCCTCCTCAGCCTGCGTGAGAAATCAGCCAGTACCTTCGGGGTCCCGCTGGCCACGACCTCGACGGAGCCGTCTCCGAGGTTCCTGACGTGCCCCGCCAACCCCATGTCCCTTGCCTCCTGGGCGACGTACCTGCGGAAACCCACCGTCTGGACGAGCCCACGCACCGTCAGCCTCCGAGCGACGACCTTCGCGGCCATCCCTTTCCCTGCCAGGTCGGTCCCCCTGGCCGTACTTAACGCCCCCACCCGCCGGCCGCTTAGGCTGCGTAGCTTCTCGGGACGTCACCCCCTCAACACGCTGCAGAAACGGACGTCCGCGGGTCTAGCCATGGTGCCCGACCTTTTCCGCGTCCTGCTCCGTCGATTGGGCTCTCCGGCCGGGAGCCGGCACCTGTCTTGGCGCCTTGCTCGCGGTCGCAGGCCTCCTTGCGTTGACGGCGGCGTCCAGCTCCTCCGGGAGCCATCCAGTGGAGCCGCGCTCCAAGAACGCCTAGACTTGTCGTAGGATTGGGCCGCGTCATTGCCTCCAAGAGCGCAGCGGCCTTGCGGGCCGCCTTCGAAGGGGCGCCCCCCGCTAGCCGTGTATGAGCAGGATGACCTTGGTCACCACTATCCCAGCGAAGACGAGGAGCAGGTTCGCCGCCAGCAGGCCGTACCTCCCCCTCAGGGCGGTGAGCCTGGGGCTCACCTTGCCGTAGGC
>JAKASK010000001.1:0-4347 GCA_021819105.1 archaeon | reverse complement strand
GCTAGCCGTGTATGAGCAGGATGACCTTGGTCACCACTATCCCAGCGAAGACGAGGAGCAGGTTCGCCGCCAGCAGGCCGTACCTCCCCCTCAGGGCGGTGAGCCTGGGGCTCACCTTGCCGTAGGCCTTGTCAGTCAGCTCGACGAAGACCAGAAGCCCGATGAGGAGGACGCTGAGGAAGATCCCGACCTCGTAGGGGCCCGCCGACGCGGGGCCGGAGGCGGCGAGGTTCATGGTGTTCGAATAGTAGGTGAGGGTGAAGGTTGACATCAGGGTAGTGGTGGTGGACGACACCAGCGAGATGGCGAAGGTGCTGAAGGCCATGAAGCTCATCCAGGCCTCGGGGGCGCTCGCCGGGACAAGCAGGTAGGTGGACGAGCCCGCCCCGGCGCCTTCGACGAAGGCAGATGCGCGGAGGGACTCCCCCTGGGGCGGAGCCCCGGTCGTGTACGTCAGAGTCTGGCTCTCTCCGGGGAGCAGGAAGAGGGAGGAGGCGAGGACCATCCGCCCGTCAATGTAGATGGACGCGTCCATCCAGTGGGGAGAGGACTGGGTGTTGGTCACCACCGCAGTGATCTGGACCGGGTACCCGGGCTTCGGGTTGTTCGGGAGGGCGCTCAGGGTGACGGGGGCTGAGGTCGCCTGGGCCGCGTTGACCGCCACGATGAGCACGAACAGCGCTATCAGCCCGAGGAAGACGGTGAGGGCTGAACTGCTCCTCCTGTCCTTCATTTCCGCTTCCTGATCCTCCTCTTGCTGACTGCGTCCCAGACCGACTCTGTGGTCCCGTTCCCGTCGAAGAAGTCGTCGATGATAGCGTTGACTATCTCGCTGCGGTCGACCTGGAGCTCCGAGAGCTTGCCCGCATGTATGTCGAGGGCCTCGACCACCTCGGTGTCGAAGGAGATGCCTGCGCGCACCTTCCTAGGGGGAGTCAGCTCAACCCCTCCTCTTCACCCTCAGGCGGCTCACCGCCTCCCAGACCGCCTCCGTGGTGCCCCCGGCGTCGAGGAACTCCGCCACGATGGCGTTGACCACTTCGCTCCTGTCGACCCCGAGTTCCTTCAGGGCCCTGGAGTGGGCGTCCAGCTGCCTCACCTGGTCCTCCTCGAACGATATCCCGACGCGAACCTTCCTCGCGGTGGCCATGCCCTAGTGTGCACGCCGTGCACACTGTGCACACTTGGTGCCCAGTGTCAATAATCGATGATAAGGCAATCAAGAACTTTCTGTGGGGGGTACCCAAAATCTCCGGTATTTATGCGCTGAATAATTGAATGGAAAATGGACATACCCACGGACTGAAACCCGTCGTTTCGCCCGGAATCGGACGGGATCAGGGGATTCTGCCTCGGTGGGGGCCGTCCGGCGTCGCTTCCGGACAGGGGTTAGGGTCAGAGGAGGTAGGGCATGACGGCCAGCAGCAGTATGTTGTCCAGGGTGTGGATGGCTATGCCCGGGGCCAGGCTCCCGGTCTTCTTGTAGGTGTACCCCAGCAGGACGCCGGCCGCGAAGGTGAACCCGATCTCGAGGGGGCTCCTCCAGACCGTGTGCATCACGGCGAAGATGACCGAGGAGAAGATGACCCCCTGCCAGGGGCCGAAGTACTTCGACAGGCTGGTCTGTATCAGCCCTCTGAAGAGGAGCTCCTCCCCCAGGGCGACGAAGACGAGCATGTAGACCGATATCTCAGTAAAGTAACCCAGCTGGAAGCTCGGGAAGAGCGGGGCGGGCCTGAGCACGAGATACTCTATCACCCCGAGGGGGACCCCTGCGACGGCCCCTGCGACCACGGTGAGCGGCCTGGCCCCGACGAGCCCCACGTCCTTCAAGCTGAGCCTCTTGGAGTAGATCGTCCACGCGCAGAGGGCGAGGACCAGGGTGTAGACCCCGGGGATGAGGGTCTGCTCGTTGAAGTAGAACCAGGGGAGGGAGGTGATGAGCAGTATGTAGACGAAGAGTAGAGTGATGTTCTCGAACATGTCGGCGACCACCCCCTTCGTCTTCCATACTGAGATGGCCCCGAAGACGAAGATGATGGCCGCTATGGAGAATACCACGCCGAGGGCGCCCTGGATGAAGACGAAGGCGTACTCCGTCCCCGCGAGGGCAGAGACCATGGCCGCTAGGCCCCCGTAGACCCGCATGGAAGCGCCTGGGGGGATGTTCACAGGTTGTCTGCGGGCCAACCGCCGGGTTCGGTATTTAGCGTTAAACCGGGGCGCAGTTCGCTTTAGTAAACCTGCGGCGAAGAGCCCTGTCATGGCGGAGAGAGAAACGGGGTCCAGGTCGCTGCTCCCAGGCGCAGTCCTCGCGTCGGGGTTCGCCGCCGCCTTCCTCCTCAGGCTCCTTCCATATCTAGCGAGCGGCGTCCCCTACCACACCGACTCGCTGTCGCTCATCGCGGACATCAACAACCTCTGGGCCCACTCCCCCGTCCCCCTGGCACCCGGCCACGGATTCGACTCGTACAACGTCTACTGGCCCGGCTCCATAGCGTTCGCAGCGGCCGCGTCAGCGCTCACCGGGGTCCCTCCGTTCTACCTCGCCCCTGTCCTCTTCCCCTTCGTGGGCGCGACGGCGGTGCTGACCTTCTACCTGCTCCTCAGGGAGTTGGGGCTGGGGGGGCTGACCTCGGCGGTCGCAGCTGCGCTCCTGGGGGTCGCCGGGGGGAGCGCTGTGATCTCCGCAGGGGTGACCAAGGAGGGGTTCGCCTTCCCGCTGATGTTCCTGACCCTCGCCCTGTTCGTGAGGGGGCGGAGGTCCCGCCCAGCCCTCGCGCTCTCCCTGGTCGCCTTCGCCGCCGTCCTGGTCTCGCACCACCTCACCGCCCTGGTCACCGTGATGGGGGCGGTCTACGTCGTGGTCGCCGAGGGGCTCACGGGGGTCGACAGGGGGAAGGTCCTCGGCGGGAGGGCCCTGGTCGCGGTGGGGTTCGCCGCCGCCCTCGCCGGGTACTTCGCGTTCTACTCCTACGCCGGGATGGCCCTGAACCTGGGGTTCGGGGAGTACGCCTCGGCGGTGGCCTACCAGGTCCTGGTCCTCTTCCCCGTCGCCGTAGGATTCTGGGTGTCGAGGCGCCCGCTCAGCTACGCCGGATGGCTCCTGGGGACGGTCTACCTGGCGCTCATCCTGGGGCTCGTCGCCGCCCTCCGCTACACCGTGTTCCTGACCGCGCCCATCGTCACCCTGCCCCTGGTGGCGCTGGGGCTCCCCTACCTCGCAACCGGGGGGCTCGCGGTCGCCGGGGTTTTCGCCTCCTCCAGGTCGAGGGACGCAGGCCTCGCCTTCCTGGCCGTGTCAGCTGCCGGGTTCATGGGGCTCGAGGGTTTCGTCGTATTCGGGACCCCGGGGCTGCTCGCCGTGGCCTACAGGATGGTCGACTTCCTCTACGCCCCGGTCGCGGCGCTGGCTGCAGCGGCCCTGGTCAAGGTCGCAAGGTCGGGGAGCCTGGCGAAGTGGGCAGGGGTGGTGCTGGCCGTCGGCCTGGTGGTGGGGTCGGCCTACGTGGTCCCGTACACCGCGTTCTACTCGTCGTCGGTCGGAGGGAGCCAGCGCGTGTACAGCAGCGCCGACTACGCCTTCGCCCGCTGGGCCGACGCCAGCGTCCCTGGGGGGGTCCAGGTCTCCGGAGACATCAGGGCCGCGAGCCTCCTCGGATACTACGGGGTGCCGGTGGACATACAGAGCGGGCTCCAGTACGCAGAGGGGGCGTCTCCGCTCCTGGGGTGCTTCGCCTATTCGAGCCTGATGGCTCAGGTGGGTTTTGTGGCCATCGACTACGGGTTCACCCTCACGCCAGCCCAGATCGCCGCCCTGTCCGGGGAGGGGGTTTCCGTAGTGTACTCGGACGGCTCGAACGCCCTGATCTGCGCCGTCTAGGGGACCCGCGCTCTCCGATGAAAGCTAATTAGGGCTCTGTTGCTTTAGTTAGGCCAGTCCTTCGGCACCAATCGTGCCACAGTCAAAAGAAGCCGCATAGGGAGGATTGAGAGAATCGAGCACTCTCTCGGACTGGCTTTCGCCAACAGGACTCGGCACGATAATCCTCTCCTTGGGCGTCCTCTTCGCTGGTATCCAAAGGTCGCGGGGAAAGAACCGGGGACAATAGTCAGCGACGCACTCCCATCCTATGTCATGGCCTCGAACCTCGCCTTTCCTCACGCCACCCACATCCGGGAGTTTGCCTTGGCGGGGAGCGTCCATAACACCCAGATGGACCGGATGAACGGCAAAGCCGGAGACAGAGAGAAGGCGGTGCGGGGTCTCAAGAGGACAGGCGCGCGCATTCTGAAGGGGTGTCAACTATTCCACAACCACATGCGACCCCATGAAGGTCTTGATGG
>JAKASK010000010.1 GCA_021819105.1 archaeon | reverse complement strand
TTAGAGTTCCGCGCGCCGGCCGGCACCGAGGCTGATTTGGAGACAGGCGGAGGGGGCTTCGGACCTGTGCGGAAGGGCCCTCTCGAGGAGGTCGCACGCGCGTGTGCCGCCGCCGCCGCCCTGAGCTTCGCCGTATTCTGCGTCGCCCTGGCACTGAACGCCCACTCCCCGGAGGGGGAGCTCGTCGTCCTCGCCGGTGTCGCCGCCGCAGTCTCGACGACCACGGCCGCCGGAAGCGGGACGGCCTGGGTGGCGTCGAAGGCGAAGGTGAAAGACTTCAGGCAGCCCATAGCCCTGGTGGGGGTCCTTGCGCTGGCGACGCTGCTGCTGCACCTCTCCGTGGTCAACGCGACGGGGGTCCAGGGGTGCGTCGTGAGCGGAGCCGCGTCCTCAGGGTGCATCTCTGACGAGATCTACTACGTCCCAGCCGCATCGACTCTGATCGCGGGGACCCAGTGCTCCCCTTCGGTCGCCGGCTGCAACCTCGAGCACCCCTTCCTCGGCAAGGCCATAGTCGCAGCTGGGATGGCGGTCTTCGGCGTCGACGCCCTCGGAGAAAGGGTCGGGTCCATCGTGTTCGGGACCCTGTCCATCCCGGTCGTCTTCCTCCTCGCCCTGGCGGCCACCGGGGACCGGAAGCTCGGCTACGCGTCCGCTCTGCTCCTGGCCCTCGACCCCCTCTTCTTCAGCCAGTCGTCGGCGGCGTTCATCGACGTCCCGTCCCTGTTCATCTCGCTCTGCGCGTTCCTGGTCTACTTCGCGAAGGTCAGGCTCTGGAAGCTCGACGAGCTTGCGCTGGCCGGGGTGCTCTTCGGGGTCGCCGCCCTCGCGAAGGAGACTGCGATATTCATGTTCCTCGCACTGGTCGTCTATCACACCCTGTTCAAGGAGGGGACCCTAGGGGCCTGGGCGAAGGACCTGTTCAAGATGGGCGGGGCGACGGCCTTGGTCTTCGCAGGGGGGATGCAGGCCTACGACTCGCTCCTCGCCGGGGGGACCTACCCGTACTTCTACCAGCAGGTGATGTACATCCTGACCTACGGCGCCTCGCTCCTGGGGGGCGGGTGGACAGACAACGTGCTGGGGACGCCGATAACCCCCCTGAATTGGGTGACCTACTACTCGCCGGTGGGGTATCTGGTCTCCCCCTCGAGCATGTCGGTCCCCGGGCCCGGGGGGGTTGCCCTCTACCCAAGCGTGGCGTACTACGCGTCCATCGACCTGGTGCTGTCCTGGACCCTGTACCTCTGGGTCGCCCTGGCCGCCGTCCTCGCCATCGGCTATCTTAGGACCAGGACGTCCCTCCCTTCCCTTGGCGCCGACGTGCGCTACCTCTTCTTCCAGGGAGTCTGGTTCGCCTGCGTGTTCGTCCCCTACATCGGGCTCTGGCTGTTCGGGAGGGACACCTACCCGTTCTACATCATCATCGCCACCCCGGCCATGGCCGGAGGGACAGGGTACCTCCTGACCCGGAGCTGGTTCAACAGGTGGGCCGCGCTGCTGGTGTTCGCGGCCGCCGCCCTCGGGTTCGTCTACTTCTTTCCGGTGAAGGGGTTCATGCCGGTGTGGCTCAGGGCTCTCTTCCCCAGGTGAGCCCCGGCTAGCCGCGCCTCCGGCGGCCGGTCTGAAAAAGTGTGCACACCCCGGGGTCATGCTTAACTACCAACATTCCCAATTTTCCCAATCGGGCATGTTGAGCCTCGGACGGCTGAAGGGATTTCCTGGTCTGCTTGGCCCCGCGGCTTTCGCGGCCCTTCTCATCTCTTTCGGCGGCGTGCTGATGTGGCCCGTGGTGCGGTCGGTCGTGTCAGGGTATTCGACCGTGGCCGCGGCCGAGGCGAACGGGGTCTACCCCATCGTCCTGCTAATGCTTGCGTCTCCCTTCTTCGGGAAGGGTCGCGCGGTCGAGCCGGGCGAGAAGGAATACCTCGTCCGGGCAGCCGGGGTGGCAGGGCTCATCTGGTCAGCGGGCGCCGCCAGGGTCCTTGCGGCTCAGCCGTCGCTTGGTTTCATCGCGCTCTGCGCCGCGGCGTTCTCGGGCGCCGTCGTCCTGTATCCCCAGGTTTCAGCCAACGCGAAGGCGTTCGTCGCGTTCCTCGGGCTCTCGCTTGTGACCGCCCTGCCGTCGGTGTACCTCGTGACCCCGCTCTCCGAAGCCTACGCGAGCCTCGTGACCAGGATAGCCTCTCTGATGGGGGTCAACGTGTCGGGGCTGGGGCAGCTGATCGTCATCAACGGCCATGCGGGGACTGCGATCGCATACGTCGAGGACGGGTGCACCGGCATCGCGGCCGCGGCCATCTTCCTCGCCCTCTTCGCGCTCCTCCTGAGGCAGTCGGGTAAGACTTGGAGGGAGACGATGCCGCTGGCCATAGTCGGAGTCGGCGGGCTCCAGGCGGTCAACCTCCTGAGGATGCTGCTGACCATCGAGGTCGGCAACAGCGGCGGGTGGCTCCAGATGGACAAGTATCACGTAGTCGCAGGCTACCTGCTCTTCGTGCTCTTCTACGCCGTCTTCGTCCTCGCGTTCCTCGCGAAGTATGACCGGAGCTTCACCAGGAGTCACCAGGCCATCGTGAGGCTGCTCGCGCTGTTCGCATTCTCCCTGGTCCTCCTGTCTGTTGTGGGGACGGCCGTGGCGGCTTCCGATGCTACGGTCTACTCCAACTCCGGGTGCACCGCCCCGGTGACCACTGCAGGCGAGACCCAGGTATACGCGGGGGACACAGGGGCGCTCACAGGCGGTGCAAAGTACACCACGGGGAATTGGAGCGGAAGCATCGTCTATGTCAACCCTGCTGGCGGGACCGTCGCCACTGCCATTGCTGGGAGCACGACTTCAACAAAAGTCCCCACAGCCCTGACCGTGAACTGGGCGTTCTGCGACGGAATCGGAGTCAGCGCCAACACCCCTGGAGTGTGGAAGGTCACCGTGTTCAACACTGTGGTCTTCGCCACTAGAACCGTCACCTCAAAAGCTACGGACAACGCCTCGACCTCGTTCACGATCACAGCGACCCCAGACTTCGGCCTCGGAGGGGTCCCGCTGCTCCTGCTCGGAGCCCTGGCGGTCGCGGGGCTGACGCTGAAACGGCGCAGCGCCTAACCGGCTACGTTCCAGGTCTGGCTGTAGACAAGCTGAGACGAGACCGCCGCAACCCCCCTGTAGAGTTCAAGGGTCACTGTCACGCTCTGTCCCGGAACGAGGTAGTCGCTGGTGGTGGACGACTCTCCCGGGGCGATCTGTATGAGCCCTGTCGAGTTCTGCGGAGAGCCGCCAGCGGGCGTGTGGACGAAGACGTAGCTGAAGGACTGGCTGGCGTTGGTCGGGTTCTTTATGGTGAAGTAGACTAGCGGGCGGGTTGGAGAGTTGATGTACCCGGCGTCGACTACAACGCTGCCGCTGGCCCCCTGCTGGCGAACCAGGAAGTAGGCTGACACGGCCACCAGCACCACTACGGCGGCGACCAAGACGGGGACGCGCAGCCTCGCGGAGAGGGAGCCGGCATCGCCCCTCAACGGCCCTCCGCGCTCTGTCCCCGAGGAGTGCATCGCCCGGAAAAAGGACAGGGTGTGGTATTAAGCAGGACTTCGCCTTCGTCCGACGGACTAAAGCCCGCTCGGGGAGGAGCTCCCGTCAGGGCACCCGAAGGGCAGCGAGCAGGTCGGTCTGGAAGCGTGCCTGGCTGAAAGTGTCCAGGTGAGCCCTCAGGCGCGGAAGGTAGCCGTCGAACTCGCCGCGGAGGGCCCTCCCCACCAACTGAGCGGCCTCGTCAGTCGAGCGGTACCTGAGCTCCCTTATCGGCACCGTCTCTATGTTTCCTCCGGAGTCTGGCACGACGGGGACGCACCCTGCGGCTATCGCTTCGAGGGGGGCGAGCCCCAGGTCCTCCTGGGGGAAGGTGTGCAAGAACACCTTCGCCTTCCACAGCTCCTCCCGCAGGCGCTCGAAGGGGAGGTTCGGCAGCACCCGCACCGTCTGGCGGCTCGACTTCACCAGGGCCCTCAGGGCGGCCAGCCAGGCCGCAGTATCGGAGGTCACCGTGGTCCCGGCGAGGGTGAGCCGGGTGTCCTGCTCCACCTTCGATGTTATCCGGATGGCGAGCTGCTGCTGCTTCTCCGGGCTGAACCTGCCGACGCTGATGACCCCGCTCCTCGGGCCATCGGCCGCGGGGGCGAACTGCAGGGGGTCGATGGGGGAGTAGAGCACCCTGGGCCTCACCCCCCAGAGCCCCTCCACCCGCCGGGCGGTGTACGCCGAGTTGACGAAGACCCTCTCTCTGAGGGCCCTCACCGCCGACACCACCATGGTCCTGAAGGGCTTCGTGTACGCCAGCTTTGCCCCTCGCTCCGGCTTCGGCCAGTCGAACATCGGGTTGAAGACATAGAGGAAGTGGCCGTCCGTATTCCCCAGTTTGACCGGGGAGAACTCTCCTACCGCGCAGTTGAAGACGACGTCGTAGCCCCTCGGGCGGAAGATGAGCGAGGTCGCGACCTTCCTGTAGAGGACGAGCCGCTCCCCCCGGTATGGGAGCAGGCGCCTGACCGGCCTGTAGTTGAACGACGGCTCCTTCCCGTAGGTCCTCTTCAGCAACGCGAGCCCGACAGGCCGCCTCGTGAAGACGTCGGGGACGATGCCCGCGCTGTTGAGCGCCTCTATGACGGCGACGACGAACCTCTCGCCTCCCCCCAGCCCGGGGAAGGTGTGGTGGACGATGGCCACCCGCTTCATGGGCCGCCGAGCTCCTGGAGCACCGTCCTCATGGTCCCCTCCATCGCTCCAATCGAGTATCTCCGCTCGACGAGCCTGCGCGCCCTCGCCCCAATCCGCCCCCTCTCTGCGTCGCTCTCCAGCAGCCCGGCGATCGCCTCGGGGAAGCCGTCGACGTCGCGGACGAGCAGCTCCTCCCCGTCCGCCGCCTCTATGCCCTCGGCCCCCTTCCGCGTCGTCACCACCGGCTTGCCCGCGGCCATCGCCTCAAGCACCTTGAGCTTCATCCCGCCCCCTCTCAGGAGCGGCACGGCGACCACCGATACACTTCGGAGGACAGGCCTCATGTCGGGGACGTCGGGAAGCACCGACACCCTCCCCCTGGCGCTCTTCCTCATCCATGAAGGAGGCCTGCTCCCTGCGATGACCAGCCTTGCACCCGGCACTCTCTCGCTCACCTTCGGGAACACCTCGCCGAGCAGCGCCCGGACCGCCTCCTGGTTAGGAGGGTACCAGAGGCTGCCAGTGAACCCTATGGTGCGCGCCCCCCCGGGGGCCGGAGCGTACCCCGAGACGTCGACCGCGCTGGGGACGACCCGGACCTGGTTCAGCCCGCTCCTCTCCAGGCCTTCCCTGTCGGCCTGGGTGGGGACCCAGGTTTGGTCCACGGCGCCGCGCATCTCCTTCTCAACCCTGAGGGCCCCCACGTACCATGAGAAACGCCGCAGCTTGCTTGCGGGGCCCCCGGGCTCCTTGAAGAGGTCCCAGGAGAGCTGAGAGTCGAGGTTGTGGCAGTCCACCACTATCTTTCTCCCACTGTGGGCCAGGAGCCCCGCCAGCGGAGCCATGTCAGTAGACCCCAGTATGACGACGTCTGGAGAGAAGGCTCCGACGGCCCTCACGAGTTCGTCCCTCTCCCTTGCGGTGGGGAGGAGCCTGCGGACGAGGAGCTTGCCGAGGGTGACCGAGTTCAGCGAAGCGAGGAGGTACTTCGCCGGCCCCCCCGACTTCACCATCCTGAAGCCGTCCAGGGCGGAGGCCTCCGGCCCGACCTCGCCGAGGGGAAGGACGGGGTTGACGAGCGAGACCAGATAGACCTCGGCAGCCGTGCGGCGGAGCACCTGCAGCATCCCCAGCGTCCTGAGCTGTGCCCCCGAACGGCGGAGGAACGGGACGCCGTCGGCGACCACGGCCACGCGAAGCGAGCTCAAGCCCCGGTGCGCCCGCCTGCCTGCCGCGATGATCGTCCGGGGTGTTCCTCCTCAGGGGTGATACGGCACGGCAACTGGGTGATTTTCTCCGCCCGCAGTGATGTATTTATCCGCGAAGGGCGGCGGATGAGCCCTCGTGCCGGCAGAGAAGATGGACGTCCTTGTCCCTGCGTTCAACGAATACTCGCGGGACACTTCGCGGTTCGAGAGCAGGCTGCGCTACTTCTCCGGGCTCGCTGAAAGGTGGAGGACGGTCCTGGTCGACGACGGGTCCGACGACGGCACCCTGGAAAGGACGGAACGGTTTGTGGCCCGGACAGGGTCGCACCTGGAGCTGGTGGCGGCGGGAAAGAACCAGGGGAAGGAGGACGCGTTGACGCTGGGCCTGGAGAAGTGCCCCGGGCCGCTGGTCCTGCAGATGGACTTCGACGCCACAGTCGATGCCGGGGTGGTCTCTGCAAGAGGCGAAGAGCTGCTATCCCAGGACGACGCGGGGGCATTCGGCTTCAGGCTGGCGACAGGGGGTAATTCGATCCTGGCCGGGCTCCAGGACCTCGAGTACGCCCTGGAAGCGGTCGCCAGGACAGAGAGGTTCAGCGCCGAAGGAAGGATAGGCTTCGCCCAGGGCGCCGGCGTACTCTGGAAGAGGGCCGTGCTCGCCAGGGCGCTCGAAGCCCATTCAGGGGTCCACAACGGAGGGGACGCCGAGCTCTCCGCCCTCGCCTACGCAGCCGGCTACCGGACCCTCTACGACCCGGGGGTGGTGGTCGAGACCCCTCCTGCCTGCGGCCTGGTCCAGCTCGTGAAGCAGAGGGCGAGATGGTACGCGAGGACGCGCCTGACGATATGGAACGGAGCAAGGGCGGCGGGGCCGTCGAAGCTCGCCGGGGACGCGAGGAGGCTCCTGACGAACAGGACCTACGTAGGGGAACAGAAGGACCTGGCGCTGCTGCCGCTCTTCCCGTTCTACAAGCTGTCGTTGATCGCCATGGCGACGGTGGGGAGAAGGCCCCAGAGGGCCCTCCTCTGAGGCGGAGAGCATGCAGCGAACGGAGCTCGCCTATACCCAGGCCCGGCCCCGGGGTCAGGCCGGAGCGCTTGCCGAGGCGGCCCAGCCCCTCGTCAGCATCATCATCCCCTCCCGGAACGGGCCGAGCGCCGCCACTCGGGCGAGCATAGGCGCCCAGGCCTACCCGAACATCGAAGTCATAGTGGTGGCGGACGGGCGCGAGAGGAGCGCCCAGATAAACGACGGCGCTAGGGCTGCTATGGGGGAGTACCTCTACAGGGTCGACGACGACCTTGTCCTTGAGCCCGGGGTGGTCTCCGAGGCGGTCGAGGCGTGCCTCGGGGGGTGCGACGCGGTGGTGATACACATCGAGAGCGAGACCTCCGGTAGGTGGGCCAGGGTCAGGCACCTGCAGAGGGAGTGCTACAAGGACGACTTCGGGTCCGAGTTCGCCAGGTTCGTGAGCAGGACCGCATTCTTCTCCGTAGGGGGGTTCGACGAGGGCCTCTTCGCCGAGGAGGACAGGGACTTCCACGACAGGCTGGTGGGGTCCGGGTTCAGGGTCGGGACCGTGAAGGCGAAGGAGACGCACATCGGCGAGCCGAGGAGCCTCTCCGACGTCGTCAGGAGGAACGCCTACTACGGGCCGAGCTTCGTCGCCTACTACAGGAAGTCAGGGCTCAGGGCCCTGCTGCGGCTGGGGCCGATAAGGAGGAGCTACATCCGCCACTGGCGCGAGATAGCCGCCGACCCGAAGATGCTCTGCGGGTTCGTCGTCTTCGAGTGGGTCAGGTATGTCAGCGCCTGCGCAGGGGCGCTCGCGCGCGAGAGGGGCAACCCGTCCGCCGGAAGCCGGCCCTGACTAGTAGTCTCTTCCACTTCTCAGGGGCGCACTCCACAGCATGCTCGGCGAGTCCGACCTAGGGGCGCCTCAGACAAAGGAGGTTCGCGCAAGCCAGAGGGTCTGCTTCGTCCAGCACGATAGTCTCGTCGAGTCCCTTGGTGATCTCGTTGATCTGATAGACCGAGAACCCCGAGTCGCGCAGAGACGCAAGGAAGCGGTGGGGGTCAGTCCCCAACATCGTAAGTGCGTGGGGCCAGTATTCTGTCAGCAGCCGCAACCTCTTGCTCTCCGACAGGACCCGTTTCGTCCCTGCCAGGGCTAGCCCCTCTGCCCCCTGGATGTCCATCTTGACGAGGTCGACCCTGTCCGCTTCATCCGCGAGCGCCTTGTCTAGGGTGACCGTCTCCACTTCCTGCGACTCCGCCCCTCCGCTCCACAGGTTGTGGTTCCCGTGGTTCTGCCCGTCGATGTAGAGCTCCGCCTTTCCAGCATGGTCGGACACGGCCTTCCTCGTGCAGACGACGTTCCCCAACCCGTTGGTTTCCACGTTCCTGCATAGGAGGTCGAAGTTTCTCTCCTCGGGCTCGAAGGCGTAGACCTTCCCTGCAGTGCCCCCGAGCATCAAGGAGTAGTAACCCACCTGGGCACCGACGTCCACCGCGACCCTCGCCCCCGCCGCGAGCTTCTTGACGAGCTCCGTCTCGTAGGGCTCCCAGACCCCCTCCTGGATGAGAGTCCGGGTGATTGTCTTGTCCCCCAAGTCGAGGAGCATCCTGCGGCCCTGGAAGCTACCAGTGACGAGACCTGGTCCGGCCTTCTCGACGCGCTGGTGCCTCCACCCCCTATAGTATCTCATGTTGGCCCCCATGGACCGGGGGAACAGCCTGACCCCGAACCGGTTGTTCCCGGCCATCCATGAACCCACGTCGAGCGGCAAAGAGACCAGCTGGTCGGTGAAGGCTCGAGCGGTCTCTGTCAAGGCGGCGCCACCGAGAGGGAGCGTCTTTGAAAAGCCATCATCCGGGCCAGGACGGCGGCCTACGCCCCCCTGCCCAGCCCTCTCGAAGGCTTAAACGCCGCCTCGGAGAGTTGGGCTTGTGCGAAAGGGCGTTGTCGTCGCAGGAGTGGTCATCCTCGTTCTTGGAGTGGCTGCGGTGGGCGGAGGACTTGTCCTCGTCCTGGGCCAGATCGGGCCGGGGACCGGCGCATTTTCGGCGCAGATGGCAACGGTGGTGCTGGCGCCGGGGGCCAGCCATTCCCTCGGGACCACGCTGCCTGACAAGGTCGCAATCATAGAGTACACCGACAACGCGAGCGAGCCCATCCAGGTGACCTCGGGTTCGGCGTCCGTCCCTGTCAGCAGGTCGGTATTCCACAACGGGGTGGCGACGTTCATAACAGTCATCACTGCGATAGGGGAGAGCCCCCAGCCCGTAGCCCTGGTGAACAGCCAATCGGCGCCTCTCTCGGTGGGTTACGCCATCGTCCAGTCGGACTTTGGTGCCCTAGCTGACGGAGGCTTGCTGGTCCTGGGAGGGGGGATAGCAGTCGTCGTCGGTATCATCCTCGTGCTCGTTGGCGCTCTCATGAGGAGGAAGCTGCCGCCGGGGCAGCAGGAAGCAGAAGGGACCCAGGGCGTCGGCGCTGGTCCTCAGCTGGGGAGCCAGAGCGTCTCGCTCGGACCGGCGTCCCCTGGCGGTGCTACATCCACGGCCCTGTGGTAGACTTCGGACCATTGACTGGGGTAGAGGTCCATCACCCGGTGCTTGTTCCTGCGCATCGCCTCTGAAGCCTTCACGAGCCTGGGCGCGTAAATGATTCCTTTCTCGGGATTGTTGGTCGGGGTCAGGGGCCGCCTGCTGTATGGCAGGTCGTCCAGCAGCCAAAGGGGGACCCCTTCCGACGACGTCGCCGAAGCGCACGCCGCATATACTAGCCGGTGGTCAAAGTGCTGGACCGGGCCGTGCGGCCATGGGCACGCTACCACGGTTGGCCTTTGCGAACGGATGACCTCCTTCACCTTCTTCGTCGCCTCCGCCAGCTTCTGCGAGTCCCTTTCGAGCGGCCGTTCAGGGTCAAGGACCGCCTTCGGCGACCGGAGCTTGCGTTCATCCAAGCCGAGCAGGAGTTGGGTGGCCCCCATGGCAGCGCAGGCGCGTCTGTCTTCGGCTTGGCGCAGCGACGAGATCCTGGCCGCGTCAGCGGTGTCGAGGAGCGAGGCGAGCATCGATGCCATCCTCTTGGCCGGGGGCCGCCCGACGGCGGTGGACTTCCAGCGGCCGGATGCCTGTGGCACGTGGGCGGGGTTCAGAATCTTCGAGAGCACGTGCATGTCCGTGACGCCCCTCCGGCTCAGAACCATGTAGTTCGAGACCGAGAAGACGGTTGCCACGCAGCGGGGACGGGGGAGTGACCCGCTGGCGATGGCGTAGTACCCGCACATGGCGGCGTCGTCCAGATGAGGAGAGAACAGCAGCGTCCCGCCGGGGCGGGGTGTCGCCTGAGCAGTGTCTGGCGGGCCAGTCATCGTGGATACCCAGGCAGGCGTTCGCAGGCCGCGCCATATAGAGGAGAAGGTCGTGCAAGAATCTGAAAGAGGCCTTGGACGGCTGGAACCGCCCCCAATCGGGTCACGCTGCGCCTCGCAGGTCTCTTTATGGAACCCAGTCCGGACCCCAACCTTGAGAGCGGGCATGGCAGCCAGTCATCCAGACACCCACCGGAAGGGCCCCCGTTCTGGCGACGGGGACGGCAGTCCGCGGAGTTGGAGCGTCAGAGAATATCGTGAAAGCGACCTCGACGGCGTCAGGGCCCTCTTTGAGTTGGTCTTCCGCAGCCGCCGGCCAAGAGAGTACTTCGCCTGGAAGTATCATGACAACCCCGCTGGCAAGGCGGTGATAATGGTGGCCGAAGCGGCCGGCAAGATCGTTGGGCAGGTCGCGAGCGTGCCCACGCGACTCCGACTGGGGGACGAGACCGTCAGCGGCGCCCAGTCGCTGGACGTCATGACCCACCCGGACTACCGAAACCAGGGGATGTTTCTCGCGCTGGCGAAGCCATCTCACGAGCTGGCGAGCTCGAGGGGGATCGAGGTCATCTACGGCTTCCCGGTGCCCGCGGCCTTCCAGGGGTACGTCAAGAGGCTGAACGCCGAACACGTGGGGTACGTCCCCATATGGACGCGACTGCTCAACCCCGCAGCGGTCGCCTCCCTGTCGCCAGCGAAGAGGCGCATATTTTCCCTGGGACTCCCTCTGCTGCCAACGGGGAAGGACAACCCACAGGGGGTGGAGGTACGGGAAGAGAAGCCTTCAGAGGAGGAGTGGGTCTCGACCGCCAGTCAGGGAGCTACGGGCCAGCTCTGCCGGGTCGAGCGCTCCGCCGACCAGTTCAGGTGGCGGTTCGACCTCGCCTCGCAGCGCCGATACAGGTGGTTTTCCGCCTACAGAGGGGGGAGGTTCGCCGCCTGGGCGGTCTATGGGACGAACAGCTGGGGCCAGACCCCCATGATTGACCTGGCGGGCGACGACCGAGAGTCTCTGGTGGCGGCGGCTTCCTGGGCGACCCGGCGGGCCAAGGAGTCAGGGCTTGGGACGCTGATAGCATTCACGAATGAAGAGAAAGCCATCGGCGCCCTGAGGGCCTGCGGATACATGCAGAGGGGGAAGGTGCCCTTCGTCGTGAGGTTGCAGACGACCAGGTCCCTCGGTCCGAACGTCCATCTTCCAGGGTTTTGGCGCATCACGTCTGAAGACTCTGACACCTTCTGAGCGACAGGTTCACTGGTTCCGGTGCCCGCACTCCGTCAGTCTCGGCTCTGTCTGTGCTTCCTGGCCAATTCGTAGGACTGGCTGATGGCGTCCCAGTAGGTCTCAGGGGTGCCTATGTCGAGCCTCTTCTCTGTGGCGAACAGAGGGACGGCGGACACGGTCCTTCCCCTCCGGAGCAGTTCCCCGATGGCGTC
>JAKASK010000009.1 GCA_021819105.1 archaeon | reverse complement strand
TGATTCTACACCTCGCGGATATTTAACGACCCCGATGCTGTTCGCCAGCCACAAGTCTCCTGTTTAGAAGTATTCGCGTACACGCAAGTGGGATTAGGACTCGTGTGCTGCCCCGGGCCTGGTGCGGCATGTCAGGTTCAAACTCGAGACTCGCACAGTTCCGATTGTTGACAGTCCTAATACGTCAGTTCAGGAAAGACGACACGAATGAAGTTCTCGGGCTAGCGAACAGGTTTGCCGCGTTTGACAGGTCCGTAAGGGAGGCGGGCCTCGTAGTCACGGCCCGATTCCCCCGCGGGTTCTTAGTGGCGGAAGAGAATGGGGAGATTGTAGGCTTCGTGTACGGATGGCTGAAGGACGTTCCAGATCAGGTTCTTGCTAGGTGGCACGCAACGAAGGTTGGCTCCGTCCTCCTCATGGCGGTAGCTCATAATCACAGACGAAGGGGAAACGGGGACGGCTCTTCTTTCGGAGCTCCTGCAAGAATTCAGAGGGGCCGGCGCAGACATGGTTGTGTTGGATTGCCCCGCCGAGGCCGCGGAAGCCAGGAGATTGTACGAGAAGATGGGGTTAGAACCGAGATTCACCGGCATGAAGAAGCGCCTATGGCAACCGCCACGCTTAGGAAATAACATGCAGTGCGGGGGGTGGGATTCGAACCCACGAACCCCTGAGGGACGAGGTCCTAAGCCTCGCGCCGTTGACCAGGCTGGGCGACCCCCGCGACGGAGCCGCCCGGGGCTCTGAAACTATAATCGTTTGCTAGCCCTTCGCCTGCCTCGCCCTGGACCAGAGCAGGAGGCTGAGGCCGCAAGCAACCAAGAACATGATCATCGCCGCAAAGAGGATCCCGGTAAGGCCACCCACCCCGTGCACGACGCCCGCGACTAGCGTGCCGACTGCGGTCCCTCCGCTGAGCATCACACTGTAGAGCCCCATGGCGTACCCACGTCGGCCGACGACTGCTCTGTCCCCCACTGTAGCCAGCACCGTTGGGACCATGGCGGCAGTCATCAGGGCGAAGGGCCCTATCGCAGGCAAGTAGCTGATGATTGACGCCGTCCCCCCGCCAACGGACGCGGCAAGGGACGCCAGCAGCCCGATGATTCCGACGGCGCCGACTACAAGCACCTTCCCCCTTCCAATCCTGTCAGACAGGGCCCCCCATCCCACCGCCCCGGTGCCCAGGACTACAAGCCCGAGCAACAGCAGCCCGGCGGTCTCGCCGCTCCCTATCCCAACCCCGCTGAACGCCCGGGGGAGGAAGAAGACCATCCCCAGGAGGACGTTGACTCCCAGCCAGACAGGGAGAACAGACTTCGCCCTCGCGTCCATGGCCCTCAGCGGGTTCAGGCTCCTGTCTGCGACCCCTGGCGGGTGCAGGGGCTCTTTCAGGACCGCAAACCC
Source organism: archaeon (assembly GCA_021819105.1). Lineage (GTDB taxonomy): Archaea > Thermoproteota > Nitrososphaeria > Nitrososphaerales > Gagatemarchaeaceae > UBA183. The sequence goes on along the minus strand of JAKASK010000009.1, from coordinate 10,802 downwards.
CAGGACGAAGGCAGAGGCGATGACAGCTCCGGTCGCGACGAAGGCGAGCCCCAGGTCGGCCGCGAAGTAGGTACGAAGCGAGTACCCGGCGACGAGCCCCACCGCATACCCGCCGACGTTGGCGAAGTCGAAGGTCCCCATCCCCTTCCCTCTGTTGGACTCCCCCGTCAGGTCGGTCACCATGGCGAGCGTCGACACGGTGACGCCCGCCGCGCCGACCCCCATCAGGGCGTGGATGGTGGCCACGGCGTAGATGTTCCGCGTGGCGCCTATCAGCGCCATCAGGACGGCCAAGTAACCCAGCGAGGTGACGAAGGTTGCCTTCCTTCCTCGCGTGTCGCAGAGCTGGCCCAGGGGGAGTGCTGAAATCGCTTCCAACGTCGGATACAGCGCCAGGGCTACTGCTACCGCGACGTCCGAGGCGCTGCTGATGTACGCCGGGAACACTATGATGATGACCCCGAACCCGACCCGGGAAGCTAGCACAGACGCGTAAAGGACTGCAAGGTCCCTGCGGACCGGCACGGCCAGCTCCACCTTCCACGGTCACCCCTGGCCATAATTAACCAATGGCGGTTCGGAACCGTTAAATGACGGGTTCGGGCGCGCCCGAAATTCGTCGGTCGGTGCTGTGATGTTTGTCTCAACCGCGAGAAGAGGAAACTGTCGGACTCAAGCGAGATGTGGGCATCTGGGGCTCCTTCTCCATGGGTTATGCCGATGTCGGGGCTGACATCTACGTTGTCCTCGGGGTAATCGCCCTACTCGCCTGGTTCCTTTCCCCCCTCGCCTTCTGCATCGCGGCTGTGGTCTATGTCAGCACGGGCCTCTGCTACGCCGAGCTCGGGACCAGGTACCCGGTGGCGGGCGGTGGACACTACTTCTCCATGAAGGCATTCGGTCCGTTCCACGGCTTCGTGGCGGGGTGGGGGCTGATGCTGAGCTACACCGTGGACATAGCGCTGTTCGCGCTCGCGACGGTCGGTTACCTTCAGGTGCTGGCTTCCCCGGTCCTGCACAGCTTTTCGCTCGTCGTGCCGCCTTACTATGCGCTGGTGGCGATAGCCCTCATCGGCCTCCTTCTCGTGCTCAACCTTCTGGGAATACGCTACTCTTCGAAGCTCAACGAGTTCATCGTGGCCATCGACCTCGTGACCGTCGCCCTCTTCCTGCTCTTCGGCCTCCCCTCCATCGTGGCCTCCGGGGCGCTCGCCTCCTGGCTGAGGAGCCTCCCGTCGATAATCTCCTCCGGGAACCTCGGCGGGGGCGCCAACTACTCCACCTTCGTAGTGGCTCTCTCTCTGGCGACCGTGTCCTACATCGGGATCGAGTCGATCTCGCAGGCCGCCGAGGAGACGAAAAATCCAACGAAGGTGATACCGAGGGCAACGAAGGCAGCGATTGTCGCTGTCGTGACAGTGGCTGTCGCCCTGTCCGTGCTATCTGTGACCCTGATCTCTCCTTCCGTTGTGGCAGGAAACGCCTCTTCCCCCGCCGTCTCGCTTGCCGCCAACCTTCCCTACATCGGGCCCCTCTTCGCCGTGTGGGTCGGCCTGATGGGGACCCTCGTCTGCTACATTTCGACCAACACCGGGGTCATCGGCGTGTCGCGGGTGACCTTCTCTATGAGCAGGCTCGGTCTTTTGCCGAAGACCTTCGCGAAGATAAGCTCCAGGTTCAGGACCCCCTACTTCACCATCGTCCTGTTCTCGCTCGTCGCCTGTCTGCTGCTGGCCATCGGGGTGGAGCTCCCCAACTTCCAGATCATCCCTCTCATCGCGTCGGTCTACAACTTCGGAGCGCTGATCGCCTACTTCTACGTGAACGCTGCCGCCATCATGCTCCGGTTCAAGGAACCGATGCGGGAGGGGTGGAAGATGCCCCTCAACATCACGGTACACCGGGGGGGCAAGCCCTACCTCGTCTCCGTCATCCCCTTCATCGGCATCGCATTCACCGCCATGATCTGGGTCATCCTCGTGGCCACTAACCCAGGGGGAAGGATCGTGGGCGCGGCATGGTTCGTCATTGGAATCGTTGGATACCTTATCTATCAGAAGAAAGGAGGAAGAAAGGCCGTTGTTTGAAAAGGAGGCAGCGGTTGAGTGGTCCTGGAGCGACGCTCCCCTCGTCCTCCCGCTGGCGTTCCAGCCGCGCGAATGGGACGCAATCTACATCGCCTTCTATCTGGCGGAGTACTCCGGCTCCAGGGTCTACGTCACTCACGTCCTCGAAGGAAGGGAGGACCACGAATTCGAAACCCAGCTTAAGAGCGATATCGAGAAGCTCTCGAAGTCTCTTTCCGTCAAGTACGAGTTCGTCGAGGTGGTTCCGTCCTCTCAGCCCCCGGGGGTGGAGGAGATTGCGGGCGCCCTGATTCAGACGGCCAAGGACAAGCAGGCGCAGGCGATCGTGATGAGCGCCCACCGGGAGCCGCTCTTCCGAGAGCTCTTCGGCCGCGTCTCCGACCACGTGAGCCGCCACAGCCCGACGAAGGTAGTTCTTGTCGAGACCCCGCAGTCGGGCATCGCGTTCCCGAAGAACCCCAGGCGCATCCTGGTCCCTGTGCTGAAGGAGCACCACCCCGACCCGTTCATCATCGCGGCCGCGTTGACGTCCTCCGCGTCCGTGGCCGACGTAGAGATAACCGCCGCCAAGATCTTCGTGCTGCCGAGGACTGTACCGCTCGACGCGGTCGAGATGGCGCACCCCCTTAGGAAGGAGGAGAGAGATTTCTCCTCTTTCACCAGCTTCGCCATAAAGGCCCTCGGGAGGCTCATCAACCCGAAGATACTCCCGGTGCGGGAGGTCGGAGGGGACGTGGCTCAGTTCGTGAAGGACGCGCGCATCGACGTCCTCGTCATGTTCAGCAAGAGGGAGACCGGTTTCTATAACTTCCTCACCAGGGACGAATACGAGGTGGTCCGCAGGTCCCCCTGCGTCGTCATCGTGACCGTCCCGAGCGGTCAGGGCCCCTAGGCGCCTTTCCGCTTCTTCTCCGCTTCTTTCTTGAGCTTCTTCTTTCGCTCTTCGCGCCGCAGGCGGTCGTATTCGCCCAGCGGTCCCTGGTGCTCTGCGAATCCGTGATACATCTCAAGGGTCCGCTTGACAAGCTCTTCTCCCTCCGGGTTCCTCTTCTGGAACCTGACCGAGAGGTTCCTCCTGTCCAGTACCGCCCACTCGAATCCCTTTTGCTTCTTCAGCTCTTCGATGGCCTGCTCCATCGCGTACTCGTTCCCAAAGAGACCTCTGATCTCCCAGACGGGAGGCATAGCCGCCTCTCCGGGCAGGGCGATAAAACCCTTAGGGGGCGGCCAGCTGGGAAGAGAGGTCCTCTTCCGAGTCCGCCGGCACCTTGCACGCAAAATTCTGACAGACGTAGGCTCTGGGCCGGCTCCCAGGCTTCCTGTCCTCCAGAAGGGTGCTCAGCCCCTCGAGCGCGGGATATGTCTTGGCCGTGGCGGTGAGCAGCACCCTGTCGGGAGCGAACCTCCTGAACACCTCGGCCCTCATCCCCTCCGCCCCCCTCTCGGTGGGGGCAGTGATCACCACCTCCCTCGTGCCGTTGACGAAGAGGTCCACTGCCGCGAGCATACACGCATGGGCGCTCGGACGCCTGTCGATCTCTCCGGCGAAAGCCCTGAGGGCTCTCTCTGCCGTCTCCGCGAAACCCCGGTGGCCTGTCAGCTCTGAGAGCCTGATCAGGTCAAGGGCTGCCACCGAGTTCCCGGACGGGGTCGGACCGTCGTAGCTCTCCTTCAGACGCGCCGGGGCAGGCTCGACGGTGAGGAAGAAGCCTCCCACTTCCCTGTCTTCGAAGTCGTTGACCATCACTTCCGCGAGCCTCCTCGCCTCGCCGAGCCATCGGGGGTCGGGAGAGGCCTCGAAGAGGTCCAGCAGCCCCTGTATGAAGAAGGCGTAGTCTTCCAGCGTCCCTTCGAGCGCGGCCTCTCCCCCTGCGTACCTCCGAAGAAGCCTCCCGCGCTCGGAATTCTTTTCGAGCACGAACCTGGCCGCAGCTGCCGCACTCTCCACCAGCCCCTGCTCGCCGAGGACCCCGCCCGCGTAGGCGAACGCCGATACCGCCAGGCCGTTCCACGAAGTGAGTATCTTGTCGTCGATAGCCGGCCTCGCCCTCTTCAGCCTCTCCAGGTAGAGCGCCCCCTTTGACCTCCTGACCGCCGCCTGTTCTCCCTCCGAGAGGGCGCCCCTGGGTTCGGTTCGCAGCAGGGACCTCCCCTCGAAGTTGCCTGTGGCGGTGACGCCGAACACCCTGTTGAACAGTCCCCCGTCCTCAACCCCCAGTGCGTCGACGACCTCTTGGGGGGTCCAGCTGTAGAAGCGACCTTCCCCTTCCTCTGTGTCGGCATCCTGGGCGGAGTAGAACCCTCCCTCAGGGCTCCGCATTTCACGGGCAATCCAACCGAGGGTCTCCCGGACAACGTCTGCGTACTCGCGCCTCCCCGTCACCTGATACCCCTCGGCGTATGCCTTTGCCAGGAGGGCGTTGTCGTAGAGCATCTTCTCGAAGTGAGGTATCAGCCACACCCTGTCGGTCGAGTACCTGTGGAACCCCCCGCCAAGGTGGTCCATCAACCCGCCCGCCATCATCTCGTCGAGGGTCTTGGTGACGCTCGTCAGAGCCAACTCCCTCCCCGTCCTGAAGTGATACCTGAGGAGGAACTCCAGCGAGACGGGCAGGGGGAACTTCGGGGCGGAGCCGAAGCCGCCGTGGACCGAGTCGAACAAGGCCATCAGGTCAACAAACCCATCGTCCAAGGCTGACTTCTTCAGCTCTCCCGGCTCTCCGTCCGCATGCTCCGAGAGCGCCTTCAGCACCTGCTCGGTGTTGGCGACCACCTCATCCCTCTTGTCCTTCCAGAGGCTCGAGACGAATTCGAGCACCTGCACGAAGCTGGGCATCCCTGACCTCGGTTCTGGCGGGAAGTAGGTCCCCCCGTAGAACGGCTTCAGGTCGGGGGTGAGGAAGACGGTCAATGGCCACCCGCCCCCTCCGGTCATCGCCTGGACCGCGGTCATGTAGTAGGCGTCGACTTCGGGGCGCTCCTCCCTGTCTACCTTGATGGGTATGAAGTTCTTGTTGATGAGGGACGCCGTCTTCACGTCTTCGAAGGACTCCTTCTCCATCACCCCGCACCAGTGGCAGGTAGAGTAACCTATGCTGAGGAAGATCGGCTTGTTGTCGTTCTTTGCCTTCGCCAGCGACTCCTTTCCCCAGGTGTACCAGTCGACCGGGTTGTATGCGTGCTTCAAGAGATACGGGCTCTTCTCGTTGATGAGCCTGTTGGGCTTGGTGCCGGGCAATCCTTCGAGCCGTGGCGCCATCCGCGTAATTGAATCTTGTCTCCGCAGGCAACGTTTAACACAGTTCCTCCGGCCGCCTTTGCCAGGCCACGCGGCCCGGTAGTCTCCAAATGCAGTACAAGTGGACGGTCCTCACCGTGACGACGGTGGGGGTGCTGATGTCGGGCATCGACTCCAGGATAGTCGTCATAGGCATCCCCCAGGTCGCCGCCGCGCTGGGCGCGGACGCCGAGCAGGCGATCTGGTTCACCCAGGCCTACATCTTCGGGAGCACGGTCTCTCTGCTCGTCGTGGGACGGGTGAGCGACATGGTTGGGCGCGTCAAGATCTACACCGTGGGGTTCTCTATCTTCACCGCGGGGTCCCTCCTGACCAGCCTCTCGCCTTCGCCCAACTACGTCATAATCTTCAGGGTCCTCCAGGGGCTCGGGTCTGCCGCTCTCTTCGCGAACAGTGCCGCCATCATCACTGACTCGGCCCCCAGAGACCAGCTCGGCCTCTTCCTCGGGATCAACCAGGTCGCCTTCAGGGCGGGGGCCATGCTCGGCCTGACCCTGAGCGGGCTGATCTTGGCGGTGACCGACTGGAGGGCGTTGTTCTATGTCAACGTCCCCATAGGAATCTTCGGCACCTACTGGGCCCACAGAAGGCTCAAGGAAGTCTCCCGTCCTGAACGGGGGGCCCCCATGGATTGGCAGGGCTTCGTCACCTTCAGCATCTCCATCGTGTCCTTCCTCCTCGCCCTCACATTCGCCGCCTACGGGACCTTCCCTCTCGGCTGGCTCCTCGCGCTGGTTGCCGCGTCGGCCGCCTCCCTGTGGCTCTTCGCCCGCAGGGAGAGGAGCATCCCCCACCCGCTCCTCGACCTGAAGCTCCTCAGAATCAAGGAATTCACCGGAGGGGTGACGGCGCAGATGCTCAACTCCCTGGCCTGGGGGGCGGTAATCCTCCTGCTGAGCCTGTATCTCCAGCTGGTGCAGGACTACTCGCCCCTGCAGGCGGGGCTTGCGATACTGCCCTTCGACCTTGCCTTCCTTGCGGTCGGACCCCTCAGCGGAAGGCTGTCAGACAAGTACGGACACATGCCATTCACCACGTCGGGGCTCGCAGTGATGAGCGGCTCCCTGCTGCTCATGTCCAACACCTCGGTCTCCACCCCGTACCTCACCCTCGCTCTGTACCTCGTCGTATTCGGGGTCGGAGTGGGGCTGTTCAGTTCGCCAAACATGAGTTCGATCATGGGCTCGGTGCCGCCGAGGGATAGGGGGGTCGCGTCTGGGGTGAGGGCGACCTTCTTCAACATAGGCTATGTCCTCAGCTTCAACGTCGCCATACTGGTGATGACCCTGGCGGTCCCCTACCCCGTCATATCCCAGGTCATATCGGCCTCCAGCCCTGCGACTGTCGTCGTCGACAAGGTGATGTTCGCCAGGGGCCTTGACTACGCATTCCAGGTGTCAGCCCTGATCAACCTGGTCGCGATCGCGCCATCCGTGCTCAGGGGAAAGCGCAGCACCGAGGTGCCACGTGGTGCGACCCCAACCTTGCTCGAGCCGGAGTGAGCGTCTTCCATCTAGGTTCAAATAGCGGCGCCGGGCCGCGGGCATCGAGGGTGCCTTGCCTCTCGAAAGTCTGGACCGTTTGAAGGAAAAGCTCGACGTCCCGCCAGGCAAGGCCGAGGCCTTCAACATACTCAAGATGAAGGACCTCGGTTATGACGTAGAGAGACTCCCTTATTCGATACGCGTGCTTTTGGAGAACGCGGCCCGGCACTCGGGGAAGGTCCGCGGGGCCCTCGAGGCAGCCCACTCGCTGGCTCAGTGGCCGAGGTCGGTGGACTCCGAGACCCCGTTCATGCCGCACAGGGTGTTGCTGCAGGACTACACGGGGGTCCCACTCATCGTCGACCTTGCTGCGATGCGGGATGCGGCCCGCGCTGCCGGTCTCGGGCCGAGCGCGATCAACTCCAGGGTCCCGGTCGACCTTGTCATCGACCACTCCATCCAGGTGGACGCCTGGGGGAACGACCTGGCTTTCGCAGTGAACCTGGATAAGGAATACGAACGCAACTCCGAGCGATACTCACTGCTGAAGTGGGCCCAGTCTTCCTTCAAACGCACGCGTGTCTTCCCCCCTGGTAAGGGGATCTGCCACCAGTTCAACCTGGAGTACCTTTCGCAGGTGGTCGCCCTCTCGGACGATGGAGGCAGGCTCGAGGCTTATCCCGACACCCTTGTCGGGACGGACTCGCACACAACCATGGTCAACGGCCTGGGGTGCCTGGGCTGGGGGGTGGGGGGGATCGAGGCGGAGGCGGTCATGCTCGGCGAGCCGTACCACATGCCCATACCGAAGGTGCTCGGTGTCAAGTTCACCGGGACCCTGAAAGAAGGGGTCACACCTACGGACCTTGTGCTCACGGTCACGGAGAAGCTGAGAGAGAAGGACCTCGTAGGGGCGTTCGTAGAGTACTTCGGCGAAGGATACGGACAGCTTTCGGTTCCAGACCGGGCGACCATCGGCAACATGTCCCCGGAGTACGGTGCCACAGCGGGCTACTTCCCTGTGGACGACGCCACTCTTTCCTATTTGACCGGAACGGCGCGGCCCAGGGACCACGTCGACCTGGTGTCGAGATACGCCCGCAAGTTCGGCTTCTTCGTCGACGGCCGGGAGCCAAGTTATTCTGAGGTCCTGTACATCGAGCTCGACAAGATCGAGCCGTCCATTGCCGGTCCAAGGAACCCCGAGGAGCGCCACACACTGCTGTCGGTACCTTCGTTCGCACGCGCGTTCCTCGACCAGGGAAGGACGCAGACATCTCCGGGGGCCACAGCCGGGTCGGTGCGGAGCCAGCTTGTGCAGGAGGAGAGTGGTTCCACTCGTGCGGGACTTTCGGACGGGTCGGTGGTCATAGCCGCCATCGCCAGCTGCACCAACACCTCGAACCCAACCGTGATGGTGGGGGCTGGTCTCATAGCGAAGAAGGCGGTGGAGAAGGGGCTCCGGTCGAAGCCTTGGGTCAAGCCCAGCCTTTCCCCCGGTTCCACGGTGGTGACGGACTACCTGCAGAACTCCGACCTCCTCCGCTACCTTGACCAACTGGGCTTCGCGCTGGCTGGCTACGGGTGCATGACCTGCATCGGAAACAGCGGGCCGCTCGCGCCCGAGATTGAGAAGGAGATCAGAGAACGGGACATCTACGCCGTCGCGGTGCTGTCGGGGAACAGGAACTTCGACGGCAGGATTCACCCGCTGGCCAAGGGGTCCTTCCTGATGTCTCCCATGCTCGTGGTAGCCTACGCCCTCGCCGGGAGGATCGACTTCGACTTCCAGAACACCCCTCTGGGGACGGGTAAGGGAGGGGAGCTGGTGTACCTCCGGGACCTCTGGCCGACGCTCAGGGAAATCAAGGGGGTCGTCGAAGCTTCGTTGAGCTCGGGGCTTTACGCGAAACGGTACGCGGACGCCATGAAGGGTGACCAGCGCTGGGAGAATCTGACTTCATTCGAGGACGAGGTATACCATTGGGAGGGCTCTTCGACCTACATCCAGCAGCCGCCATGGTTCGACCGGTCCCAGTCCGGGCCCGCGAACCGTGACATCGTGGGCGCCAGGGCACTCGCCGTCTTTGGGGACAAGGTGACCACCGACCACATCTCTCCAGCGGGGACGATCCAGTTCGACAGCCCCGCCGGGGTCTACCTGAAGGAGAGGGGAGTTGACCTCATACACTTGTCGACCTACGGCAGCAGGAGGGGGAACCACGAAGTATTGGTCAGAGGCGGGTTCAGCAACATCAGGCTGAGGAACCTGCTCGCGAAAGGGAAGGAAGGGGGATACACGTCCCACTTCCCCGACGGGGCGATGATGAGCATCTACGACGCCGCAATGAAGTATCAGAAAGAGGGCGTCCCGCTCGTCGTGCTTGCAGGTAAGCAGTACGGTGCTGGGAGCTCCAGGGACTGGGCCGCCAAGGCACCAAAGCTCCTCGGGGTCAGGGCGGTGATGGCAGAGAACTTCGAGAGAATCCACCGGAGCAACCTGGTTGCCATGGGGGTCATCCCCCTGCAGTTCCGCGAAGGCGAGGGGGTCGGGCAGCTGGGGCTGACGGGCGAGGAAACTTTCGACATAACCGGTCTCGGCGCCATGTCCTATCCCAAGCAGTGGGTCGACGTAGTGGCCACCTGGAAGGGGGGAGAGAAGAGGTTCAAGACACTCGTCAGGGTTGACAACGAGACCGAGATGAGATATGTCCAGTCGGGGGGCGTCCTCCCCTATGTCTTTGGACGACTGTCCGGAACCGTGCAGTAACGCAACCGTTTTATCAGTCAAGACGCCGGTTGTCCTTGAGATGGACAAGGAGCCCCTGATCTACGTCGACGGAAAGTTCGTCGACAAATCAAAGGCAGTGGTGTCCGTCTTCGACCACGGGCTTCTCTACGGCGACGGGATATTCGAAGGTATACGCGCCTACAACGGCACCGTCTTCAGGCTGGTCGATCACATCAACAGGCTCTACGACTCGGCCAAGAGCCTAAGGCTCAAGATCCCTCTCACGAAGCACGAGATGACCGAAGCCGTCCTTGAGACCATGCGCAAGAACCAGCTGCGGGACGCGTACATCCGACTCGTCGTGACCAGAGGGACCGGGGACCTGGGGGTGGACCCTGCCCTCTGCAAGAGTCCGACCACCTTCATCATAGCAGAGCCCATGGCGAGCATCCTGGGCCCGAGGGAGCCGAAGGCGATGAAGATGATAGTGTCTTCGTACAGACGGGACGCGGTCGACGCCACCTCCCACCAAGTGAAGTCACTGAACTACATGAACAGCATACTTGCCAAGATGGAGGCGAACAGCGCAGGCGCTGACGACGCGATACTGCTCGACCACAGGGGGTTCGTATCCGAGGCGAGCGTTACGAACATCTTCCTCGTGAAGGACGGAAAGTTGGTCACGCCGTCGTCTGCCGCGGGGATACTCCACGGAATCACCAGAGACAGGATAATCAGGCTCTGCTCAGACCTCGGCCTCGAGGTGGAGCAGAGGGACGTGACCCCATTCGAGCTCACCGTCGCGGATGAGGTGTTCGTTGTCGGAACGAAGTCTGAGCTGGCGGCTGTGGTGACCATAAGCGGCGGCAAAGTCGGGACGGGTGGCGTGGGTCCCATCACCAAGAACCTCTACCAGGAGTTCTCGAGGATTGTCCAGCGGCCTGAGGAGGGCACCCCGGTCTACGAAGCGGAAGCAGAGAGTGTCTAGGGGTATCTGCGGATAATCACTGGTATTTTGGCGCTGTAGGCGCATCTTGTACCCGTTATCTGCCCGTACACAGCCAAAGGAGACCAAAGTAGCCTCGTCTCAGCGGCCCCGTCATTGTCCATTGGGACAAGGCGTCAGGAGGGTGACTTCGATACGCTTGTCCCTCCCTGTCCGGTCCTTGCCGTCGCAGAAACGGACGCGGGCACCCACCCAG
>JAKASK010000008.1 GCA_021819105.1 archaeon | reverse complement strand
AATGTTAAAAGGGCGCCAAATATGGCCCAAAAATACGAAGTGAGACAAATGTCGCAATCTCAGCAAGCCAAACCTAACCCGTTCGAGAACGCACTCGAGCAGCTGAGGATAGCTGCCGGGTACCTCAAACTGGACGAAGGCATTCACCAGATGCTGTCACACCCTAAGAGACAGCTCACGGTCTCCCTGCCCGTCAAGATGGACGGCGGGGAAATCCACGTCTACACCGGCTACAGGGTCCAGTACAACGACGCGAGGGGCCCCTTCAAGGGGGGCATCAGGTATCACCCGGGAGTGACGCTTGACGAAGTGAAAGCGCTGTCCGCCTGGATGACCTGGAAGACCAGCGTCGCCAACATCCCCTACGGCGGTGCCAAGGGTGGCATAATTTGCGACCCCAAGCACATGTCACTGGGGGAGAACGAGCGCCTGACGCGCCGCTACGCGGCAGCCATCGCGCCCATAATCGGACCTTACCAGGACATCCCAGCACCCGACGTCTACACCAACTCGCAGACCATGGCCTGGATCCTCGACACCTACAACACCCTGGAGGGCTTCATGTCTCCGGCGGTGATCACCGGAAAGCCCATTTCACTCGGAGGCTCTCTCGGAAGAGACAAGGCCACCGGGCGGGGCGCGGTGTACACGACAGTGGAGGCGGCCAAGGCGAACAAGATCAACCTGAAGGGCGCGACCTTCGCAGTCCAGGGGTTCGGCAACGCCGGCTCCAACTACGCGGAGATCATCCAGACCTACGGCGTCAAGATGATGGGCGCCAGCGACTCCAAGGGCTCGATCATGAGCAAGACGGGCATGGACGCCAACAAGCTCATCGCGTACAAGGAGAAGACCGGCTCGGTCGTAGGGTTCCCCGGGAGCCAGCCGATCTCGGACAAGGAGCTCCTGCAGCTGGACGTCGACATCCTCTGCCCCGCAGCACTCGAGAACGCCATACTCCCAGACACAGCCAAGGGCATCAAAGCCAAGATCATCGCAGAGTGCGCCAACGGCCCCACGACGCCTGAGGCGGACAAGATCCTGCACGCCAACAAGGTCTTCATGATCCCCGACATCCTGGCCAACTCCGGAGGCGTCATCGTGAGCTACCTGGAGTGGGTGCAGAACCTGGAGAGGAACTACTGGACCGAGGAGGAGGTCAACTCCATGTTGGAGAAGAAGATCACCTCCGCGTTCCGCGACGTGCACGCTGCCAGCCTGAAGCACGACGTCGACATGAGGGCGGGTGCCATGATCGTGGGCGTCGGCAGGGTCGCGGAAGCAGTCAAGACGCTCGGCGTGTTCCCATAGTCAAAGAACGACCAGGCGCCGCGGCGAAGGGCCGCCGGCGCCCTCCTCCCGTTTTCAAACTTCGGAAGCAGACCCTATGCCGTAGAGATATTCTTCTCGAGCTCGTGGACCAGCTCTGAGCTCCCGATGTACAGGGGAGACGTGTCGGCGAGCCCCCCTGGCTGGATGTCCAGAATGTTACCCGACCCGTCGCTGGCGTAACCGCCAGCCTGCTCGTTGATGTAGGCCATCGGGGCGCACTCGTAGAGGACACGCAGCTTGCCACGGGGGTTCTTCGCGAGGGCGGGGTACGAGAAGATCCCTCCCCTCGCCAGGACCTGGTTGTAGTCTCCGACGAAGGTGCCGCAGTACCTGTTCCTGAGCCCTCTCCCTTCCAGCGACTCCCAGAAGGCTGCCACCTGGGAAATCCACTCGCTCCGTCGCCCCCCGAAGCCGTAGACCTCGGGCTTCTCCGGGAGCTTCAGGTTCACCCCCATGAGCTGGAAGGGCATGGACCCCCCCTCTCGCACCGCGACGAACCTGTGGACCCCTTTCCCGAAGGAGAAGGTCAGGGTGACCATGGTGCCGTAGGTGACGTAGAGCGCCCCCAGGAGGTCCCTTCCCGGCGCCGGGAGCTTGCTGGAATAGAAACCGAAGATGCTACCGATGGGGTTGTTCGTCTCGACGTTGGAGCTGCCGTCCAGGGGGTCCATGGCCACGCTGACCGACCCTTTCGACGCCGCTGGCTCCGCCATCTCTTCCGAGGCCACCTCGGCCACCAGCCCCGTGGATGTAAGGGCGTCCACGAATACGTCGTTCGAGAACACGTCGATGGCCTTCTGGGTCTCCCCCGAGGGGTTGGTCTCCGAGAGCAGCCCAGTCTTGAACGGGACGCTGTCCCAGACGTCGATGCTTGCCTTGGCTATCGCTGACGCCAGGGAGGCGAGGTCTTCGGGGGCGTTGAGCCTCAGAAACTCGTCCAGTTTCAAACGGGGGCCGTTCCAGGGGTCCGTCTTTTAGGGATATTCGGGCTCGGTTCTATGAGAGGGCCGCAAGGGTAAGACTGTTAAATAGCGAAGGGCGTGGCGTGGGCTGATGAAAAGGGACAGGATGGCCCCCTTCCTGACCGAAGGGAAGAGCGTGCTCCTGGCCTACGACCAGGGGCTCGAGCACGGCCCGTCTGCCGACTTCAACGAGAAGAACGTCGACCCCGCGGCCATCATGGAGACTGCGGCCAGGGGGCGGTTCAACGGGGTGGTGTTCCAGAAGGGGGTGGCCGAGAGGTTCTACGACGGGAGGGTCCCGCTCATCGTGAAACTCAACGGGAAGACGAGCCTTCCCAGGGGGGAGCCGATATCGAGGCAGGTCTGCAGCGTCGAGCAGGCCATCTCTCTGGGGGCCAAGGGGGTCGGGTACACCATCTACCTGGGGAGCGAGTTCGAGTCGAAGATGTTCAGGGAGTTCGGCAGGATCCAGGAAGAGGCCCACGAGAAGGGGGTCCCTGCGATAGCGTGGATCTACCCGCGCGGGGCGTCGGTACAGAACGACACTTCGAAGGAGATCGTCGCGTACGCAGCCAGGGCAGGGCTGGAGCTGGGTGCGGACGCGGTCAAGATCAAGTACACCGGCGACCCCGGCAGCTTCTCCTGGGCGGTGAAGTCTGCCGCAGGGGTGAAGGTCTTCATGAGCGGAGGGCCCAAGGCGCCCACGGACGACGATTTCCTCCGCCAGGTCAGAGGGGTCATGGAAGCGGGCGGGACCGGCGTGGCCGTGGGAAGGAACGTGTGGCAGAACGCCGAACCCCTGGCCATGGCGGAGAAGCTGAGGAAGACCGTCTTCGGCCAGTAGGCTCTACTTGGAGAGGAGTCTCCAGGACAGGACTATGCCGAGGACCGACAGCACCGCCGCGAACCCGGTCAGCACGCTGAAGTCGACCCAGAGCGGAGCCAGCACCTGGTACCCCGCCGCTGCCGCAGAGGACGAGCCGGACCCGAGCAGCAGCTGCCTCACCCCATCCACCGCATAGCTCACCGGGTTGTAGCCGACGACGGACTGCAGCCACGAAGGCATCGTCTTGACCGGGAGCATCGCGTTGCTGGCGAACAGTAGCGGGAGGTTGAGCAGGTTGATTATCGCCATCTGGGTCTGCCAGTCGCTCGACCTGAGCGCCAGCATCACGAACAGGGAGGAGAGGCCGAAGGACATCAGAAACAGCATCACGAACGAACCCCCTATCGTCATCAGGCTGAAGTTGGCGGTGTCCATACCGAGGACCACAGCGATCACCAGCACGATGGCCGCCTGAATCAGGGAGCGGACGACGCTCTGGAGGACCTTGGCCGTCACTATGGCGCCGCGCCCGACGGGGGTGCTCATCGCCTTGTTCATGAACCCGAATCTCCTGTCCCAGACCACCGACATGCCCGAGAAGGCCGCGGTGAAGAGTATGATGAAGGCGAGCATCCCGGCGCCCAGGTACGAAAAGTAGCTCGTGGTCCCGAAGGTCCCCAGATTTATGGCGTTCAGCGCCGCAGGAGGGAGGTTGCCGGAGACGAGCCCAGAGATGTTGAACGCCTTACCGAAGAGGCCGAGCCAAACCACCGGCTGGACCAGGGATATAATCAGCTGGACCGGGTTCTTGTACCACTTCACGAGGTCCCTGTTCGTAAGGGCCCAGAGACCATGGATGGGGCTCTTGTCGAGCTTCGGCGCGGCCCTGAATGCCCTTTCGGCGTCCCTCTCCTTCCTCTCCTCTACGGCCTGCTCCTGAGCCGTCACGGTGGACCGTGCGATGTCTTCTGTCACCCTGGGGTCACCTGCGGGCCCTCATCATCGTGACCCGCTGCTTGAAAGCATCCATCTTGCCTACCTCCTCCTCCCTGATGCTCTTCCCGGTGAACTCCAGGTACGCCTCGTCCAGGGTCGGCTTGGTGAGCGATATCTTCGTCACGTGGAGCCCCTTCGACCTCACCAGGTCGATGACCTTGATGGAGGACTCCTCGCCGACCTCCGACTTTATCCTGTATTCGTGGTCGCTCTTCTTCACGTCCTTGACGAGGGGTATCTTCGCTATGTCGGCGGAGATGTCGGGCCCGGACTCGGCGACCCCGACGACTATGACGTCCCCTCCGATGCTCGCCTTCAGCTCGGACGGGGTGCCGACCTTGACGATGTGCCCGTGGTCTATTATCGCTATCCTGTCGCACAGGGAGTCCGCCTCCTCGAGGTAGTGGGTGGTGAGGAACAGGGTCATGCCGTAGCTTTCCTTCAGCATCCGGATGTAGTTCCAGACCGCCGTCCTGGTCTGCACGTCGAGACCCAAGGTCGGCTCGTCCAGGAAGAGGAGCTTGGGGTAGTTGATCAGCCCGCTCGCCAGCTCGAGCCTCCGTCTCATCCCGCCGGAGTAGGTGCTGACCTTCCTGTCAGCCGCGTCCTCGAGCTCCACCAACTTGAGGAGCTCCATGGCGTGGGCCTTCGAATTGCTGCGAGGTATGCCATAGAGGTCCGCGCAGAGGATAATGTTCTGGAGGCCGGTCAGATCCTCGTCTGCCGTGTATTCCTGCGGGACGACCCCGACCCTCCTCCTCACTTCGTTGGGGTGCTTGTGGATGTCCAGGCCGTTGACCTCCGCCTTCCCGGATGTCGCCCGCAGAAGGGTCGTGAGCATGCTGATGGTGGTCGTCTTGCCGGCGCCGTTCGGCCCCAGAAAGCCGAAGATCTCCCCTTCCATTATCTCGAAGGTGACCCCGTCCACCGCCTTGAGGTTCCCGAAGGTCTTCGTCAGCCCCTCGACCTTTACTATCGGCTCATTGGTCATGCGCTCTGTCCCACCTTTGAAAGCCGCTCTGCGAGCTCCTTTATTTCTCCAGCGTGCTCTGAAAGGCCCTCGTCCTTTGACCGGTGGAGGTCCTCCAGGTAGGAAGCATAGCTCGAGATCACTTCCAGGGCACCTTCCACGGTCCGCGGAGCCGGCCCGGCCCGGTCGGCCCAGGCCCAGGGCCTCTCGATCTCGTCTTTTCCGGCGTCGGTAAGCGCGTACTTGTCTTCGTCCGAGCGGCTCAGGACGCCCTCCTTCACCATGTTCTTGAGCATCGGGTATATGGAGCCCGGAGAAGGCCTCCACCACCCCTGCAGGTTCGCCTCCATGATGTCCATGATTTCAACTCCAGACTTTGAGCTGTCCCTTACGATGTACATTATCCATTTCCGAAGGCCCTTGTGAGACCGTTTCGCCCAGTCGAAGTTCATCATGGTGATTTTCCGATATTGGATTCCCGATATCTAGACTATTTCAACATATCTCCTCTCTGCGACGGGGAGTCACAGGCCTGGAACCGGTCGGCCCTTCGGTGGTGGTTCCATGGTCGCCGCCCCTGGTGTGGATTCCTCGCCCCCGTCTCCAGAGGGGAGTGCCGCAATCAGTGCCCCCGCCGCCAGGATGGTCCCCGCAAGGAAGAGCCCATGCACCCCCACGAAGGGGATCAGCAGCACGGCTGCTGCCGGGGTGACGAACTCGGCGGCTGCAGATGACGCCTGGAAGGCGTAGCTGGCGTTCATCACGTCCCCCCCGGCGTACGACAGCGCGTGGTAGTTCGAGATTGGGAAGACGAAGGCGTGTGGGACGCTGAAGAGGAGCATCCCGGCGACGAAATACTGCCATGTGGGCGCAAGCCCGAGCATCAGCGAGCTGACGACCAGCAGCGCGACAGACGCCAGCAGGAGCCGGTCCAGCCGGCCCTTGGACCGGACGGCGAGCAGTCTGAGCGCGACTGACACGGCGAACACGAGGGAGAAGAGGAGGAGGGCATCCGTGGGGGCGAAGCCGAAGGCGCGCTCTGCATAGATGGACCCATAGGAGAGGAACACTGGCAGCAGGAGTGAATAGAGGAAGTTGACCAGGACCGCCGTGCGGAAGGCGCGTCCCCTGAAAGCCTCCTTCCAAGCGATGGGCGACGGGGTCGGCGGCCTGGGGCGGATAGAAGCGCTCGGGTGTCCGAGGGCAGCGCCTGCGACTCCGACGGCGCAGACCGCAGAGAGGGCGAAGAAGACCCCCGCGAAACCGTACAGAGGGTAGGCGCCGTAGGCGACGAGGGGCCCGAGTATCAGCCCCGCACCCAGCGCCGTCGAGTAGAGCCCCAGACCGGAGAAGGGCCTCCCGGGGCTCGAGTCCTGGTACATGAGCGCCGACAGGAACGGCTGGGGGAGCCCCACTCCTGCGCCCGAGGTCAGCATGAAGAGGGGGGCCAGGGACCTTCCGCCAAGGCCAAGCCCAAACATGGACAGGGCGACGAGGCAGAACCCCCCGACAGAAGCGTATGACTGGTTCCTGAGGGCGAGGACGGCTGCGGCGACCCCGGCGGCGTTGCCGACCCAGAGCAAGAGCACGAAGACACCTGCTTCGGACGTCGTGACAGCCAGCGAAGCGATGGCGAAGAGCGGGATCACTATGACCAGGGCAGTGGTCAGGAGCCGCACCGAAAGGGCGAGCACGAAACCGGCGCCCAGGTAACTTCGAGTCCCCGAGCCCAACATGTCCACCCTAGGCCGCCCGCCGGTACGCTTCCATCAACTGCCGCCCCACGGTCTGGGGCGAGAAGAGCGTTCTTGCCCTCTCCTGGCCCCCGCGGCCCAACCTGGACCTGAGCGAGGGGTCTCCGACCAGCCTCGCCAGACGCTCCGCGAACTTTGTGGCGTCCCCCACCGGCACAAGGTATCCTGAGACCCCGTCTTCGACCACCTCGGCGATCGACGGGATGGACGACGTCACCACCGGGATCCCCCTGCTCATGGCCTCGGCGACCGTCATGGCGAAGGCGTCGGCGCGGGTGGGGAGGGCGAGGACGTCGACGTAGGGCCAGACCTCCTCCTCGAGTATCCTCTTGGAAGGGCGCTCGAGATAGGAGACCCGTCTGTCGCCTCCGATCTCCCTCAGCGCCCTTCCGTCTGCCCTCCCGACGTAGGTGAGCCTGCAGCCCGGGTCGCGGATCGACCCAAAAGCTCTGAGCACGACATCGCCCCCCTTCCTGAGGAAATCCCGGCCGAGGAAGAGGACGTTGCACCCGCCATGCGGGAGGCTCGCCGAGACTGTCTCGAAGGGGGGCGGGATCACCGCCACCCGGCCAGGATCGACTCCGTCCTCTTCGAACCCCTTCCTGGCCCACCTTGTCCAGGTGACTACGCCGGCGCACCCCCGGGAGTTCAGGTACGACGAGTACCCCTCAGTGATCGCCCTCTTGACGAAGCCGCCGACGTTGTTGTATCCGGTCAGGTACTGCCCGAGCGACTGGTCGCTCTCATGAACCCAGGGGACGGTGAACTTGCGGACGTCCCAGAAGAAGGTGTGGACGACTTGCGCCCTCCCCACCTCCAGAGGGAAAGCGTGCTCGAGGGCGAACTTCACGGCCGCAAGGCCGACGTTGACCGGGGAGAAGGTGTACTGGCCCTTGCCGGCGGGGATGGATACCCGGTCGGTGACGTGGGTGTACTCGACCCCCGGGGGCGGATAGATGAACCTCCTCAGGGGCCCGGCCCTGGGGCTCCCGGTAAGAGGGTCGGCCGGAGAGACAAGCAGGCACCTGAGTCGCCCGAGAGCTTGGGACATGGGGCCTTCGGTACCGGCGTCAGCCAGTCCCGGTCGGGGTCTCCCTGGCGAATTCGACGACCTCCTGCCAAGGGGACCACCCGGTGAGGTCACGCGGCAGCCGGAAGCCGCCGGAAGTTATCCCCTTCTGTCCTGCCCACGCAACCGAAGGCGCAAGCAGCGACCTCATCTCCTTCGCCCGCGACTTGTTCGCCAGGACCGTCCGGAAGACTTCCCTCAGGACGTCGTCGATCCCCTTGGTCCTTGTGAACCCGAGCGACGGGAGCAGTCTGTGCTCCACCCTGTAGTAGTGCTGTTCCTTCTCCACCCGCGGGTTAGTGACGCGCTCGAAACTCGGGTGGACCCCGAACTCCTCGGCGACCTTCTCGACCCTGCGCGCAAGCTGGAGGGTGTCGAAGGTCTCGTCGATCTGGTTGACCAGCCTGTACTCGCCCGCTGGGGGAGGGTTGTCGAGGAGGAGCTTCAGGCACTTTATGCTGTCGTAGAGCGAAAGATAGCCGCGCGACTGCCCGCCCTTCCCATAGATCAGGAGCTTGTTCAGGATGACGGCCTGGACCACGTACTTGTTGATCACGGTCCCCCAGACTGAATCGAAGTCGAACCTCGTGGCGAGGGAGTCTTCCACAGTCTCGTCGGTGACCGAGCCGTACACCACCCCCTGCATCACGTCGGTGGTGGTGAGGCCGTGGATCCTGTTCGCGAGCAGGACGTTGTGGGTGTCGAAGACCTTGCTGAGGTGGTACCAGCTCTGGCCTGTCCGCGGGAACATCAGTTTGTCCTTCCTCCCTCTCCTCTCGACGGTGACCGGACCTTCGGGGATCTCGATGTTCGGGGTCCCGTACTCGCCCATGGTCCCCATCTTCAACAGGTGCGCGTCTGGGACGTGCCTCACCATGGAGAAGATGACGTTCAGGTTGGTGGCCACGTTGTTCAGCTGGGTGTAGAGGGCGTGCTCCTGGTCGATCATGCTGAAAGGCGCGCTCCTCTGCTGGGCCAGGTGGACCACGTTCTTCGGGAGGTGCCTCGCGATGACCGCGTCCACCGCCGCCGGGTCCCGGGCGTCGGCATCCACGAACTTGATGTTCGACCTCCCGGACGCCCTCTCGTAGGCCGAGATGCGGGCGGACGGCGTGCCTATCCTCACCAGGGAGTCCGAGCCGACCGAGGCCACCAGCCTCCTCGTGACCTGGCTATCCACTATGACGACGTTAGAATCAGACGCCCAAGCAAGGCGGAGGGCCAACGGCCAACCGATGTACCCGTCCCCGCCGAAGATTATCGTCGTGTCTTTCAGCGAAGCATCTCGACCTGAGCCGAGTAGGCCACGGCCTTCATCCCTGATTCCTGTATTTATGAGCCGAGTACGGTGCGTATGAACGCAGCGTACATCCTCACAGAGAAACGCCGAAGGCAGAGAGGAACGCCTCTGCCCGCTGGACCTCTTTGACGAAGCCCTTTCCTTTGGAGGTGACGACGTAGAACCTGCCTCCACCGCTGGTCACTTCCTCCAGGAGCCCCCGCTTCTGCAGCTCGGCCACGTGCTTCATCATGCGGTCGTGCGGCAGGTTCGCCCTCTGGAGTATCCTCGTGGGCTTCGCGTTCCCCTCATCCTCGGCGGCGAGAAGGATGTCGAGGTAGATGCGGATGGTGCTCCTCTGCTTCTCAGTTCCTGCCATCTGGACCACTCCTCAGGACGAACAGGAGCAGGAGGCCGAACCCTGCGAGCTGCACTAGGTCCCCGACGAGGTACAGGAGCCCCGACGACAGGAGGGAGGCCGAGAGCTCGGCCACGTGGGCGACGAGTATGAGGGAGAAGGATCCGAGGACCATCAGGGCCAGGCGGTTCTTGCTCTCCCCGTAGATCAGGCCCCCCTGGAACACTATCATTGCGAGGAGGACGACCAGGACGAGCTCCCCGAGCTCGAACAGGTGGGTCCCGAGAAGCAGGAGCGAAGACGGCTGCGAGAGTGCGAGGACGGCCAATCCCGCCGTTTCCACGGCGGCCTTCGACCCTCCCTGGACCCTCCGGGCGTAGCTGACGGTGATCATCAGGTATGCCACCGCCTGAAGGGCCAGGTAGATCATGGTCGCGCTGTAGACGAAGGTGCCCCTGTCAGCCAGTCTCACCGCGTCGAGGTCGAAGAAGATGAACGCGGAGGCCTGCGCCAGGAGCCCAACCCCGAGCATCATGAACCCGAGGCTCAGGGTCTTGAGGAAGCTTGATCCAGTGACCTTACCGTACCTGAAGCCGTAGTAGCTCACCGCCAGGGCCACCAGGGCCCCTATCAGGTTCAGCGCCGAGTTGAGGATGAAGTATGCGTTCAACGGAGTCCTGGGGCCTCCCTGGCGCTCGGGCCGGCTCCGGATTCGAACACATTTCTGGATGCTTCAGGCATCGAGCTTTCAGGCTTGCGGGAGGGACCAATTTAGGCATTGAGACTGACCACAGTGCAGGGTCCCTGGCTGACCAGGGACGGTCGCCCGGATTCTATCGCTTTGTGGCCTGCGAGCGGGTGCGGCTCCAGGGAGGATGGAAGCCCTTCGAGGGCTGACTGGACGGCGCCCGGTTCGACCCCCGCGGGGGCTCCTGGGCACCAGGTCCCCACGGAGATGCCGGCGGTTAGAGACCCTGCCAGCGGGCACGCACGCCCAAAGCTGGCGTTTGACAGCCGCGCCAGAGTCTCGTCCTCTCCCTTTTATCCAAGCTCGGCACGCGCAGACAGGAGGATTTTGGCCCTGCAAAGCGCACCACGTTACGTCTTCTTCACCAAGGGAGTCGGGAAGCACAAGGAAGCGCTCTCCTCGTTCGAACTGGCGCTCAGGGACGCGAAGATAAACCGGTTCAATCTGGTCACCGTCTCGAGCATCGTCCCTCCTGGGTGCAAGCAGCTCTCCAGGGACCAGGGGGTCGACATGCTGAAGTCAGGCGAGATCGTCTTCCTCGTCCTTGCCAGGAACTCGACCAACGAGTCGCACAGGCTGGTCGCTTCGTCCATCGGGGTGGCGATCCCGGCCAACCCGACCGAATACGGATTCCTTGCCGAGCACCACTCATTTGGGCAGACGGACGAAGAAGCCGGGGAATACGCGGAGGACCTGGCCGCGACCATGCTCGCGACCACCATGGGGATCCCGTTCGACATCAACGCCGACTGGGACGAGCGGGAGCAGGTCTTCAAGTCCTCGGGCCGGATAATCAAAACGACGAACGTCACCCAGTCGGCCATTGGAGACAGGAACCTGTGGACTTCCGTCGTCACGGCCGCCGTCTTCGTGCCCTGAGAAGGACGCAGACCCGGCCACTCCCAGGGTCGAACTGTTTGCCGAGTCGGACCTGCGCGAATTTGAGACTCTTGTCCTCGCCGTAAAGGCGAGCAGAAGCTTCGCGTTGTCGCTCGCAAGAGAATGGCTTGTGTTGATACACTGTACATCAACATGAAGAAAGTCAGAGGAGCGCAGAGATAGCCCGGCTAGGATTCGAACCTAGGTCGAAGGCTCCAGAGGCCCCCATCCTTGACCACTAGACGACCGGGCTGCGAAATCGGTTCGATTTCAGTGTCGATAAAAGCGTTCTACCGGTTCTTTCCTTAACGCGCGACCGCGACGCGGCCCGGTGCCAGGCCAAGCTCTTCCATCACGGCGCCCATGGAGTCCAGGGCACCGCTCAGGGTCTGCGGCTGGAGGATTCCGAAGTGGCCTATCCTGATCATCTTGTCTGCGTCTGTAGATATCCCTCGGGCCACCATGACGTGGTGTTCGGCCTCAAGGGTCTTCTGGATGGGCCCTGCCTTGCCGTCCGGCACCCAGAACCCGGTGACGGTGTCGGCCCTGTGGCCCTCCTCCGCAACGAATTTCAGCCCCCATGCCTCTATCCGGCTCCTCGTCAACTCGCCCAGCTTCTTGTGCCGCGCCCATCTCTCCTCGATCCCCTCTTTCTTGACCTCCAGCAACGCCTCCCTCAACGCCAGGAGGACCTGGGTGGCGGGGGTAGCCAGGTACATCTTCGGGTCGTCCATTATCGGCTTCCAGCGGAGGATGTTCATGTAGTATGACTCGATCGGCGCCTTGCGCTTCTCCATGTACTCGATGGCGCGGCTCGAAGCCGCCACCAGTACCGCGCCGGGCGCCCCGGCCAGGGCCTTCTGCGACGCAGTAAAGACGACGTCCGCGCCCAGCCTGTCGAAGTCCAGAGGCTCTCCGCCGATGGCGCATACGGAGTCTACAACCGACAGCACCCCAGCCTTCGAGCACTCCTCGACCAGCTCAGGGACCGGGTTCAGCACCGAGCTCGAAGTGTCCACGTGCGTGATGAAGACCACCGAATATCTGTTCTCCCGGAGCTTCTTCCTGAGAGTGTCGGGGTCTGCGGCCCTGCCGCTTCCGAACTCGATGCTGTCCGCCTTGGCGCCGTGGATTCCGTTGAGGAGAAGCATGCGATGCCCGAAATAGCCGTTCATCAGGGTGAGGGTCCTGTCCCCGTGAGAGACGAGGCTGACGACCGAGGTCTCCATCCCGGTGGTCCCGGACCCGGTGTAAACCAACTGGACTCCCTTTTCATTTCTGAAAACGTGCCTTGCAAGCGAGACGGTCTCCTTGAACATGGAATAGAACTCGGCCCCGACGTGCGGGAGCTGCGGGCCTGCCATAGCCTCCCTCACGCGCTTCGAGAGGTTGGTCGGTCCCGGAATCAGCAGCAGGGTGTCATCCAAATCGGAACCCCGTGGTGTCCTTCCTCCGAGGAGTAAAAAAGCCTCTCCCTACCTCATATGGCTGAAGATTTCGTCAAGGCGGTCGATGTGGACGATGTCTGGGTCTGGCACCCGGGTGGTGTGCGCGAGCATGAAGCCAAGCCCGGCCGTCTTCAGGAATGCGAGGTCGTATGTGGTGTCCCCGACGGCTATCGACTGCTTGGGCCGGACCCCCACCTTCCTCAGCAGTCTCCTGTATGCCAGGTCCTTCCTTGTGGGGTCCACCCGCCCCACACCAGTCGGGAGGAGGATGCCGTCCCTGTCGAACCTGAGGCCGTTGGCGACCATGTAGTCAATCTTGAGGTCCCTTACCACGTCCTTGGCGAGGATGTCTATCCCCGAAGTGACTAGCGCG
The DNA here is from genome assembly GCA_021819105.1 of archaeon. Lineage (GTDB taxonomy): Archaea > Thermoproteota > Nitrososphaeria > Nitrososphaerales > Gagatemarchaeaceae > UBA183. The sequence goes on along the minus strand of JAKASK010000008.1, from coordinate 3,865 downwards.
GTCTTTATCCCCATGGCTCTCAGGTCGTCCATCACCTTCGGGGCCTCCCTTCGTATCTTGTACCCAGAGAGGATCTCTTCGATCTGCTCCCTCTTCACCCCCCTGGGCCACGAGGCGATGTCCCTGCGCATGAACTCCTTGTAGTCGATTACCCCTTCGGTGTAGAGTCTCAGCGAGGCAGCCCCGAGGTGCTCGGTGCCGAAGGCCCTGTGGATGGCGACCCAGCTGCTGTCGCGCTCAAGGACAGTCCCGTCCAGATCGAAGGCGGCTAGCCTGAACTTGGGCTTCAAACGGGCGTCACGACATCCAGGTCGGTCCTAGTTAATCATGCCTTGCTGGCTTCGTGGATTCTCGCCCTCGGCGCCTCTCCGGTTCAGCTTAGCTACCCCGTCACCCGGCAGTAAGTCCCTTGGCCACTCCCGGACGCCTCCCGCGGCGAGCGCTCGGGGCGACGGCGGCCTTTTCCGTTGCGTCAGACCCGGCGCAGCGACGGTAACTGTTCACCACCTCAGCGTCATATCCTGTCTCTGATGGGGATTCCCATCAGCGTCATCGACTCGGCCAGCACCCTGCTCGCGGCGTCGACAAGGGCCAGCCTGGCGCTCCTCAGCGCCGCGTCCTCTTCCTTGTTCACGGGGACCCCCTCGTAGAAGTCGTTGAACGCGACCGCCAGTTCATGGGCGAACCTCGCTATCTCCTTGGGAGAGAGGAACTCCTCGGCCGTCTCGGCGCTGATGTCGAGCATCGTCATCCTCTTCGCCAGCCTGAGCTCCTGGGGCTTCGTCAGCTTCGCAGCAGACGCTTCATCAACTCCGGGCTTGCCCTCGGCCCTGTCGATGATCCGCCTGGCCCTCGCATAGGTGTAGAGCAGGTAGGGGCCCGTGTCGCCCTTGAACTGGAGGGCGTCGTCGATGTCGAAGACGATCATCTTGTCAGGGTCCTGCTTCAGAAGCTCGTACCGGAGGGCCGCGACGGAGACGGCCTCGGCCACCTCGTCCACCCACGAGTCCGGCTCCGAAAGGTTTCTCCTCCTGGTCTCCGACTTCGCCTTCGCCTTCAGCCGGTCAAGCATGGCGTCGGCGTTGACGTAAAGCCCCTTCCTCCCCGACATGTGGGCGAAGTTTCCCTCGATCGTGTACCCGAGCTGGGCAGCGGTCCGCTTCGAGAGTGAGACCACCTCGTAGCTCCTGTGCAGGTACCTTTTCGAGGACCCTTCCCTGAACTCGTCGAGGACCTTGGAGACTATGCGCTGAAGGTAGCTCTGCCTGGTGTCTATCACCGAGATCGCGAGGTGGGCGCCGCCAAAGCGGACCTTCCCCTTTTTGCCGTCGAGAGTCGTCGAGTACAGCACCCCTCCGGGCTGCTCCAATGGGTACGCCTCATACCCGAACGGGTCCCCGATCAGTCCGACCTTCCACGCCGCATAGGGGATGTCCTTGGCGACGTACACAGCCGTCCCGTCAGACCGCACCACAACCTTCTCCTCGCCAGTTTCTGGGTCTGGTATCACCCAGGTCCCCTTGTTCTCCCCCTCGGTCTGGAACTTGACGTACCCCATCTTCTTCAGCGACTCGAAGATCTTCTCCCACATCCCCGAGTGAACCAGCTGTGACTCCCAGTTCAGGAGATCGTAGCGGGCGCCCAGCCTCCAGCAGGTGGAAAGCTGGGCCGCGAGTATCTTCCTCACAATCCCCCTCGCGTACTCTGCGACCTCGCCGGTCCCCTTCTCAATCTCTTTCAGGACGAAGGACTGCTTCTCCCGCAGCGTAGGGTCATTTTCGTAGTCCTTGGTCACCCTGGTGTAGACGCTGTCGCCGCAGTAGGTGTCGTACTTGGTCCCGGCCGGGGCTTCGTCCGAGTACCCCAGGAATCTGAAGCCGACGATTATGTCAGCGACCTGGGCGCCGGAGTCGTCGATGTAGTTGAGGGCCTGGACCTGGTGGCCCATGTAGCGCATCACCCTCACTAGCGAGTCGCCGAGGACGAGGTTGCGGGCGTGCCCGATGTGGAGCGCCTTATTCGGGTTGACGTTGGTGTGCTCGATCGCCACCACCTCCCCCTTTTCCTTCACCGCTCCCAGGTCGCCCGAGCAGATTGCGGCTATCGAATCGGATACGAACCTTGAGTGCTTCAACCCGAAGTTGACGTACCCGCTCCTGTGCGGGCTGACAGTCCCGATGTACTTCGACTTCTTCGCGAGCTCCATGGCCTTCGAGGCGACCTCGACCGCCACGTCCCCCGGGACCCTCCCCTGCTCCTTGGCGATGCGGATGGGCACGGCGCTTGAAAGGTCTCCATAGGCGTCGCTGGGCGGGGAGCCTACGTCTATCTGTACCCCCTTGTGACCCAGGGCTCGGCAGGAGTCGGCGAGGACTTCTTCGACCTCCGCCTGGAACTCGAGGAACTTCAAGGCGTGCGCTCCTTGCGACTGACACGATAAAAGCTCTCAGAGGCGCTCCGCTCGCGATTTATACGCGGCCCAAAGGCGGCCCTCGGACAAAGTTGGGTTCGGATTACGAAACGACTGGCCCCCCTGAGACAGACATTCGGTCCCTGAGATTCCTTGCCGCTCTGAGGGTGCTCAGGAGCTTATCTGCAGGAATGATCAACGTCGCGTTCCCGTTCCTCGTCCTCACAGAGCTGCACCACGGCGCGTTCTTGCTCGGGATGGTATATTCGGCCGCCACCGTCGCCACCGCGGCTCTTGGGCTCGGCTTCGGCCTGGCGGCAGACATGGTCGGAAGGAGGGCGTCCTTCGTGGGAGCCCTGGCCCTACTCCCCGTCTCCGCCTCCTTGCTCGTGGTGAACACCTCCGTGCCCGTCCTCTTCCTCGCGGCGGTGGTTGGAGGGATATCGGCAACAGGATCCCTTTCAGGGGGAGGGGTGGGCGGGGCCGCTCAGCCCATCCAGTCGATCTTGGCGACGGAGCTCACATCGAGGAATGACAGGACGAAGTACTACGCCGTCCTGGCGTTCATCTCTGGAGTCGCCTCCGCGGGGGGCGCCTACCTCGGAGGGCTGGCAGGGATCCGGGAAGTGTTCGCAGCGGCTGCGGTCCTCGGGGCGGCGTCTCTCGGCCTCTCCCCCTTCGTGAGGATGGGGTCGGGGGTCAGGCGGACAGTATCCCTCAAGACCGGGGCTGCGATAGGGAAGTTCAGCCTGACGGGGGTCCTCAACGGGCTCAGCCAGGGGCTCATAACCCCGTTCCTCATCCCGTTTTTCATCAGCGTCTATTCGATAAGCAGGCCCGAGATGTCTGTCTATGCCGGGATCTCTGGAATCATGGCGTCATTCGCGCTCCTTGTCGCCCCCGCGATCGAAAGGAAGATTGGCTTTCTGCGAGGGATAATCGTGACCAGGGTGGGGTCCATCGTCCTCTCGATAATCATGCCCGTCGTCAGGGTTTTCCCGGTATCCCTCGCCGTCTACTTCCTCCTCCCCGCCACCAGGGTGATGGCGCTCCCCGTTCAGCAGGTCGCGATGATGGACATGGTCTCCGAGGACGAGAGGGGAGCGGCTTTCGGCATCAACCAGGCGACGCGCCTGCTCGCCGCCTCGGGCGGGACCTACTTCGCAGGGTTCGAGTTCGAGTCGGCAGAGGTGAACGCGGCCGCCGTCGAGGTGCCGTTCGCGCTCTACGGGTTCGTCCTCGGAGCCAACCTCGGCCTCTACTGGCTCTTCTTCCATAAGTACAGGCCTCCGTCGGGGAGCGCAGGCTACAGGTCAGCGGGAGCGGAAGGACGCACTTAACAAGACGACCCCCACGGGTCGGACGGGCCCGTAGCCCAGCACGGATCAGGGCGTCAGCCTCCGAAGCTGAAGTGCGTGAGCTCAGAGACCGTGGGTTCGAATCCCACCGGGCCCG